>NZ_JBAZUD010000007.1:0-67695 GCF_041661565.1 Mesorhizobium sp. | reverse complement strand
GCGTGCTTCTGGCGGTCAAGCCAGGTTTCCAGGAATTCCATCTTGGCCATGCCACGGCCGCGATCACCGGCCTGGCCACCGGCACCTCGATCATCATCATGAGAAGCCTCGGCACCAGCGTGAAGAAAACCAGCATTCTCGGCATGCTGTTTCTCTATCTCGTCGGCGTGAACGCCATCGGAATGCTGCTGCAAGGATTTCACGCGCCGTCCGGCCGGGATTTGCTGTTCATGGCGTGCTCGGGTCTGTTCATCGGCGCCGGCCAATTGTGCTTCGTCACGGCGGCCCGGATCGGTCACGCCAACCAGATCGCCCCGGTCGCCTACACGCAGCTTGGCTGGGCCATGCTGTTCGGCATGCTGCTGTTCAGGGAATACCCGGACCTGTTGGCCGTCATAGGGATCATTGTCATCGCCAGCGCTGGCCTGCTGACGACCGTGCGTGAGAGAATCCGGCGTATCAAGCCCGCCAGTCCGCCCGGAATACGCTAGATCCGAGCTTAGGACGTCAGCCTGTCATTCTCGCCAAGGCCGCTGAAAAAACATCGACGGCGCCGATCTTGCCGGGCTTCAGAAACAGCGAAATATGCCTGTCATCGAGGGAGATGCAGGAGCCGGCGCCCAGATCGTCGAAGGGCAGGACCCGCATGCGCTGGATGCGCAACGCCTCGACGATGGCGCCCGAGGTTTCGCCGCCGGAGACAACGAATTTGCGAAAGCCGCGTTCCGCGAGTTCCGCGGCAATCGCCGCCAAGACCTGCTCGGCCTTGCGGGCTGCGCCCATAACGCCGAAACGCGATTGCGCGCGAGCGACCCAGGCCGGGTTTCCCGCCACGGAGAAACCTATCGCCTGTTCCGTCGAGGCCCGTTTGGCAGCCCATGCCAAAGCGTCGCCAACGAGCCGCCCCTCATCATCCGCGCAGATGTCGATCTCGAGCATGGGGTTGGAACTCGCGAAGTGATCGCGTTGGGCAAGCGTGATCTCGCTGCAACTGCCGACGAGCACGACTTCCCCACCGCGGCCACGGACAGGTGCCGCACGCTCTTCCGAACGGAAGTTCGTCTCGCCCTGGCGCAGTTGGACGGCCAGCTCGATAGCAAGCGCATCCGCGCCCGTCGTGACGCGATCTTTCAGGAAAATCGAGGCGCCGCATCCGACGTCGTCATTGTCGACGCAGTCCATCAGGAAATACCGGACACCCCCTGCCTGCTGGCTTTCGACATAAGCCCGAGCCTGGTCGACACCGCCATGCAGGACACGGTGCGGAAGCAGGCCGACCTTATGACCGGTCTGGCGCTGCAGCACCCGCGCCATGTCGGGGTCGTTCATCGGCGTGATCGGATCGAAGCGCTTGATCGATTCGGAGATCAGCCGGTCCTTGTAGAACAGATAGCCTTCATGCACATAAGTCCGAAGATCGGGATAGCCAGGACTGAACACCAGGCGATCCGCACTGTATTTCCGCATCAGGAAATCGGCACACGGACCGATATTTCCTTCGTCCGTACAATCGAAGGTAGAACAATATTTGTAGAAGAGATGGCGCGTGCCGATGGCATCCAGCGCCGTCGTCAATGCGTCCAGCCGCGCCACCGCATCCTGGGGCGGCATGAAGCGCAGCCGCGTCGCGACGACCACCACTTCCTGGTCGCCGATGTCGGCAAGCACATCGGTATCGCAGACATAGACAACCGGTATGCCCAGCCGTTCGAGATTGCTGGCGACGAACAAGCCACCGGTGAAATCATCGGCAATGACCGCGAACCTGATACTCATGCGATCGCTCCCGGCGCCTTCGTCGGATCAGACCCGCTCGATGGCAATGGCGATGCCCTGCCCGACGCCGATGCACATGGTTGCCAGTGCCAGCCTGGCGCCGCGTTCTCGCAATTCCAGCGCGGCGCTGCCTGTGATGCGTGCCCCGGACATGCCGAGCGGATGGCCAAGCGCGATTGCGCCGCCATTCGGGTTTACATGCGCGGCGTCCTCGGCAAGTCCAAGCTGGCGCAGGACTGCGATGCCTTGTGCGGCAAAAGCCTCGTTGAGTTCCACCACGTCGAAATCGGTGGGCGCCAAACCGAGCCGCTGGCATAGTTTTTTCGTGGCCGGCACCGGCCCCATGCCCATGATCCGCGGTTCGACGCCAGCCGTCGCCGCGCCGAGGACGCGTGCGATAGGCGTCAGTCCATGCTTCCTCGCCGCGGCCTCGGATGCCAGTATCAGCGCGGCCGATCCGTCATTGACGCCGGATGCATTGCCCGCCGTGACCGTGCCGCCTTCCTTGCGAAAAGGCGTCGGCAGCAGCGACAGCTTCTCGACGGTTGTTCCCGCGCGCGGATGCTCGTCCCTGTCGACAATCACGGCGTCGCCCTTGCGCTGGGGGATGGTTACCGGCGCGATCTCCCTGGCAAGCCGGCCATTCGCCTGCGCCGCGACGGCCTTGTCCTGGCTGCGTGCGGCGAACGCGTCCTGGTCCCGGCGGGAAATGGAAAACTGGGCCGCCACATTCTCCGCGGTCTCGGGCATCGAATCCACACCATATTGCTTCTTCATCAACGGGTTGATGAAGCGCCAGCCGATGGTCGTGTCGTATATCTCGGCATTGCGCGAAAATGCCTCGGACGCTTTCGGCATGACGAAGGGCGCGCGCGACATGCTCTCGACGCCCCCGGCGATCATGAGCTCGGCTTCGCCTGCCTTGATCGACCTCGCCGCGATCGAGACCGCATCCATGCCTGATCCGCAGAGGCGGTTCACGGTGGCGCCCGGCACCCCGACCGGCAAGCCGGCCAGCAGCGACGCCATGCGCGCGACGTTTCGGTTGTCCTCGCCAGCCTGGTTGGCGCAACCAAGGATGACGTCGTCGACGGCCTCCCAGTCCACGCCGGCATTCCGGCCGATCAGCGCCTTGAGCGGAACGGCGCCAAGGTCGTCGGCGCGGACCGCCGACAAGGACCCTCCAAAGCGGCCGATCGGCGTGCGGATGTAGTCGCAGATGAAGACTTCGGTCATTGTTCCTCCCGAAAGAGCCGCGCTTCGCATTCGAAACGGCTCGACAATGAATGTCCGGCAGGCCCTATCGGACCTGCAGATGCGTCACGAACTTGGTGTTGAGATATGGCTCCAGCGCATCCGCGCCGCCTTCCGTGCCGTAGCCGGAATCGTTGACGCCGCCGAACGGCACCTCGGGCAGGGCCAGGCCCAGATGATTGATGGAGATCATGCCGGCACGGATGCCGCTCGATATCCTGGCGACGCTTTCAGCCGAACGGGTGAACGCGTAGGCGGCGAGGCCATAGTTCAGCCTGTTTGCCTCCGCCAGCGCCTCGTCCAGGCCGCCGACGGGCACCATCAGTGCCACCGGCCCGAACGGCTCCTCGTTCATGATGCGCGATGTCCTGGGGACACGCGACAGGACGGTCGGCTCGAAGAAATATCCGGAATTGCCGATCCGCTTGCCACCGGTGACGAGTTCGGCGCCAGCCTGCACGGCGTCCTGCACCAGGGCGGCAACGGCCTCCACGCGACGTTCGCTGACCAGCGGTCCCATCGTGGTGCCTTCCGCCAGTCCGTCGCCAACCTTGATGCCCTTTGCCACCGAGGTGAAGGTTTCAACGAATTCGTCATAGACGCCCTGATCCACCAGGAAACGGGTCGGCGACACACAGACCTGGCCGGCATTGCGAAACTTGGATGCCGCCATGACCGTCGCGGCATGCTGAATGTCGGCGTCCTGCAGCACGATCACCGGCGCATGGCCGCCCAGTTCCATCGTCGCCCGCTTCATGTGCTGGCCGGCCAGGGCGGCAAGTTGCTTGCCGACCGGGGTCGAGCCGGTGAAAGAGATCTTCCTGATCGTCGGATGCGGGATCAAATAGGACGAAATCTCGGCAGGCACGCCGTAAACCAGGTTGACGACGCCCGCCGGCACGCCCGCATCGACGAAGGCCCTGACCAGTTCGGCGGGCGAGCCAGGTGTCTCTTCCGGTCCCTTGATGATGATGGAGCAGCCCGTCGCCAAGGCCGCGGACAGCTTGCGCACCACCTGGTTGAGCGGAAAATTCCACGGCGTGAAGGCCGCGACCGGGCCGACGGGTTCCTTCACCTCGATCTGGCTGACGCCAACGGCCCGCGCCGGAACGACACGGCCGTAGGTGCGGCGCCCCTCCTCCGCGAACCAGTCGATCAGGTCGGCGGCGGAAAGCGTTTCCATCCTGGCCTCGGACAAGGGCTTGCCCTGCTCGGCGGTCATCATGCTCGCGATCCGATCGGCGCGTTCGCGCACGAGGTCCCCCGCCTTGCGCATCAGCTTGTAGCGCTCGAAGGCCGACGTCCTGCTCCATACGGCAAAGCCCTTATCCGCTGCCGCAAGCGCCTCGTCGAGATCCGCCTTTTGCGCGTGAGCAAGCTGGCCGAGTACGGACTCGTTGGCGGGGTTGATGATCGGCAAAGTCTTGCCGGCCGCGGCCCCTTTCCACCGACCATCGATATGCAGCAGAACGTTTTGCGGATACGACATCATCAATCTCCGATACCAGCCAGATGCTGGAGCAAATATGGATCTTTCAGTCGGCTGTCGACGGCATCGCATGCGATACCACCCCGCCGATCAGTGGCGTTCTTGAAGGCAACGGCCCTAACTCATACAGGCGAGCCAGCTTGAAATTGCAACAGCCTATTCGATTTTTTTCGCAGCAACTCAACAGGTCAGCCGATGGCTCCTTGGCCGGAATGGTGCAGGGCCAGCCCCGGCTCGTGCCATGCTAGACTGACCAATCGTGCCTGGTGCGAGAGTGTCACGTAGCAAGTCCGCATGTCGCCCCCACCGAAGCACAGATTGGTCACAAGCAGGTCGGGCACGGGATGCACGATCGCCTCGCTGCCTGGCCCGCGAAATTCGAGGATGGCGCACAGGTCCAGTGCCGCCGCGCAGACGGCGCCCGACTGCGTGACGGCCAGGCCATCGAACCGGGCGCGTCCGCCGGGGCTGGCAAAAAGGGTGCCGCCGGCCGGCGCGGGCCAATCCAGTTTTCGGACCTGGCCCGGCGCTTCGACGGTCCACGACCAGATGCGGCCGGTGTAGGTCTCGGCGACATAAAGCGTGCTGCCATCCGGCGACAGCGCGATGCCGTTCGGGGAGATGAGGCCGGAAATGACCTCCCTTATTGCTGAGCCGTCGGCGGCGGCCCAATAGACGGCGCCAAGATCCATATCGCGCTGGCGGCGCTTGCCCATGTCGGTGAACCAGAAGCCACCGGTGCCGTCGAACACCAGGTCGTTCGGCCCGCGCAGCTTATAGTCGCCACACCGGTCATAGAGGTGCTCGACGTGGCCCGATTGGAGGTCGACGACATCGATGCCGCCTCCCTGGTAGTCCGCCCGCTGTGGTCCGGTGCGCAGCCGCCCGTCCTGGACATCGATCCAGTCGACCCCGCCATGGTTGCAGACATAGACGCGGCCGTCCGGCCCCAGCGCGGCGCCGTTGGGTCCTCCCGGGACCGCGGCGATGACATCGACCGACCCATCGGGCAAGACGCGCTTGAGGCTCTCATCCGCGATATCGACAAGGACGACCGAGCCGTCCGCCATCGCGATCGGGCCTTCGGGATAGATGAGATTGTCCGTTACGACCCGCATGCCGCCTGTCATCCGGTCAATCGTTCGGGTGACGGATCGAGGGCGCTATCCGCCATCTCGCGTCGATAGAGATCGAGATCGACGTTGCGGCCGCTGAGCACTACGGCTGCGGTGCGGCCTTTCACATCCATCCTGCCTGCCAGGATTGCGCCCAGAGCCAGCGCCCCACTTGGCTCCGCGACCAGCCCGAATTCCTCGAAGGCCGCCTTCATTCCGGCGCGCGCGTCGTCATCGCTGGCGCCGACGATGCCGGACAGTGACTTGCGGTTGATCGTGAACGTCAGTTCGCCCGGCGTTAGCGACAGCAAGGCATCGCAGATGGTCTTGCCTGATGCGGAGACGGCAACGCGCTCGCCTGCCGCCAGGCTTTGAGCGGTATCGTCATAAGCTTCGGGCTCTACGCCCCAGATTTCAGTGGCCGGCGACAGGGCGCGAAGCGCGAGAGCGCTCCCCGCGATCAGACCTCCACCGGAGCATGCGGCAGCGAACAGATCGATCGCGATGTGCGATGCAGCTGCCTCCTCGGCGATCTCATAAGCGACCGTCGCCGCGCCGGCGATAACCTGCGGATCGTCGAAGGCGGGGATATAAACAAGGCCCTGCCCATCGCGCCATTGGGCAACCAGCGCATTGCGGTCTGCCTTGCGGCGGTCATACGCGACAATTTCCGCACCGAATGCCCGGGTCTGCTCGATCTTGGTGCGCGGCGCATCCACCGGCATCAACACGACGATGCGACGCGCGCCGGCTCGTCGTGCGGCCCACGCCACAGCCAGCCCGTGGTTACCCGAGGACAAAGCGAGGACGCCCCTGGAAAGACTGTCGGCGGACAGTCGCGAGATCCTGTTCCAGGCGCCGCGGATCTTGAAGCTGCCCGTGGGCTGAAGCGTCTCGGCCTTCACGAGCAAGCGGCCGCCAATTTGCGCGTTCAGCCGCTCACTTTCGAACAGCGTCGTCTTGCGGAGAATCGGCGCAAGCCGTCCGGCTGCGTCCTCGATCTCCCGAATATCCGGTCCCCCGGTCATTGTGCCGCCTTGCGATCGGCCAGCGCCTTGGCGCCGATCTCCTCGTTCTTCTGCATGACTTCGAACAGCCGGCGTGGGTTGGAGCCGATCGCCTTGACCACGCGGCCTCGTGCGGACGGAATGCAGACCTCGACTTTCTTCGCCCTGATCGCCTTGAGGATGATCGCCGCTATATCGTCGGGCGAGGCCGCAGCGCGCGCGAAGGCCGCGGTGACGTTTTTCTCCGCCTCGAGTTCAAGCATCGGCGTCTCGGTCGCGCCTGGATGGACAATGGTGAAATCGATCGGCGATGCGCGCTCCTCCAGCGCGATGCCGAAATGCATGGCGCGCAGTGCATGTTTGGAAGCGGCGTAACTCACCAGGCCAGGCAGCGTCAGGAACGACGTCATCGAGCACACCGTCACGACATGACCGGAACCTTGCGCCTTAAAATGAGGGATGACCGTCATGGCTCCGAGCATCGGCCCAAGTGCGTTCACCTTCAGCGTTTGCTCATGCATTTCGAAGGGCACATCCTTGGTCAGGCCGGGATGCGCAATGCCCGCATTGTTCAGAAGAATGTCCAGCCCGCCGAAATGTTGGCGGGTTGCATCGAGCGCCTGTCGCCACATCTCCGGCGAGCAGATATCAAGGTCAATCGGCATGGCATTGTCGCCGAGCTCCGAGGCCAGCTTCCTGGCCGCATCGAAAGCGATATCTGCAATCGCCACCCGATAGGCTTTTTGCACGGCCAACCTGGCGATCGCAGCGCCGATGCCACTCGCCGCTCCGGTTATCAACATCACTTTCGAACGTCGCTGTTCCGTCATTCCTGAACTCCAACACCTTCCACGCCGTCTTCAGCCGGACGGACCAAACAAGCGAGCGCCTCGGGCAATTTGCAGCAAGCGTCCTGTTTGCGTAATGCGCCTTTTATCGATTATGGCTGGTCCAAGGCCAAGGCTGATGCGGTCGACGATTTTCAGTTGCAGCCAAAAAATCTGCTCTCTATAGTCCCTAACCGGATATGAAATTAAATTCCACGCATGAGTTTTCCGGTGTGAGCAGCGTGAGCCAGGTCGTTATGCGAAGTCGGCCCTTGGATGGCGTCGGGGCGGTGGGAATCAACCTCCCGGAATCACGCAATGCCGCCAAACCGGTGGTGTTGGAAAACCTGGCGTGCGGCGTTGAAGCCTTTGCGTCCGACGACCCCATCGTCCGCACCTCAACGCGACGCGAGAAGCTTGGAGCCTGGCTCTGCGTAAGCCCGACGGGAGGGCTGTAGTTGGTGCAGAAGCATGAATTGAGCCCATCCGCGCCCTGGTACAGGATCGAGACCGAGGAGGCGGATTGGGCCGCCGTGCCGGAACGCGACTTGGTCCAGCTTTACAGCCAGATGCAGCTGATCCGGCGCTTCGAGGAGAAGATCCTCGACCTTGAAAAGGCGGGGCTCGTCCATGGTCCGGCACATGCCAGCATCGGCCAGGAAGCAGCGGCCGTGGGCGCCATGTCGATCCTGCGCGCCGGCGACCAGATCAATGGCACGCATCGTGCCCACCACCAAGTCCTGACCAAACTCGTCAATGCGAAGACCCAAGCGGATTTCGACATACGCGCGGCCGATTTTACAGAGCCGATGAGCGACGCGGTCTACCGCCTGATGGCCGAGATCATGGGCCTGCTGCCGGGTTATTGCGAGGGCCGCGGCGGCTCGATGCATATGCGCGATGCGGCATCCGGCGTGGCCGGCACCAGCGCGATTGTCGGCGGCAACATCCCGCATGGCGTCGGCTACGCCCTGGCGGACCGGGTGCTTGGCCGCGACGGTATCTCCGTGACCTTCTTCGGCGACGGCGCTTCGCTGCAGGGAGCGACCTATGAATCCATGAACATCGCCGCGGCCTACAAGCTGCCGGTCATCTTCTTCGTGGAGAACAATCTCTACGCCGTGTCGACGCACATCAACGACGTGACGGCGGAGCCCCGCATCGCCTCGCGCGGCCCCATGCTCGGCTTCACCGGCATCGAATGCGACGGCATGGATGTCGTGTCGGTTCATCAAGCGATGGCCGACGCCCGCGCAATCATCCGCGACGGGCGCGGCCCAGTCGTGGTCGAGGCGAGATGTTACCGGCACTTCCACCAAAGCGGTGGCAAGACAGGCAGCGAGTTCGGCTACCGCAGCCGCGAGGAAGAACAGGACTGGCTGAAACGCGATCCGTTGCGCCTTGCCGAGCAGCGCCTGGCGGCGCTCGGCATACTCGACAGTGCCGGCTTTGCTCACATCGATGCAACCGTCAGTGCCGTCGTTCAGGCGGCCGCCAACCGGCTGACGGAAACCGTGCCGGGAAGCAATCAGCCGCGTATTCCCGAAGCCCTGTGGCCCTCGCCTCAAAGCGTGGATGACGGGATCCTGGCGGATCCATCGGAAATGGCTGGTCTGAAATGCCGTGAGATAGAGGATTTTGCCGAGGAGGAACTGGTCAAGACCCGGTTCGTAACCGCTGCCGGCGAGGCGCTGAGCGCGGCCATGGCAGCGGATCCCACCATCATCGTGCTCGGTGAAGACGTGCACCGTCTTCGCGGCGGCGTCAGCGGGTTCACACGCTCGGCCCTGGAACAGTTTCCCGGCCGGGTGCTGGCAATGCCGATCGCGGAAAACGGCTTTACAGGTGTTGCGCTGGGTGCGGCCCTGCGCGGATTACGGCCGGTGGTCGAGATCATGTTCGGCGACTTTTGTCTCGTCGCCGCCGACCAGATCGGAAATGGCATCGCCAAGGTGCGCCACATGTTCGGCAGCGGCTTTCCCGTGCCGGTCGTCCTGCGCGTGCGGGTGTCGCCGCATACCGGTTACGGATCGCAACATTCGGGGGATCCGTCCGCGCTGTTCAGGCTTTTCCCCGGCTGGCACATCGTGTCGCCGACCAATCCGTTCGACTATGTCGGCCTGCTCAACACCGCCCTGAAATCCAACGATCCTGTCGCCATCATCGAGCATGTCGAGTTCTACCAGCGCGAGGGCCTGGTGCCGCGCGACGAGCGCGACTACTGCATCCCGCTCGGCAAGGCAAAGATCGTACGGTCCGGATCGGCCTGCACGGTTCTGGCGACCTCGGCCATGGTGCCGATAGCGTTGAAGGTCGCCGAGGAAACCGGCATCGATGCCGAGATCATCGACATGCGCAGCATCGGCCAGTTGACCACCGACTGGCCGCTGGTGCTGCAATCCGTCGCCAAGACAAATCGGGTCATCATCGCCGAACAGGTCTCCAGCGGCTTCACGCTCGGACGCCACTGGATCGCCGAGATCCAGTCTCGCGCCTTCGACGATCTAGATCACGAGATACTCCACGTGACAGGCAGTCTGTCGGCTCCCGTCGTATCGGCCGTCCTCAACAAGGCCGCGCTCGGATCGGCCGACAAATTGCGTGATGCGATGGAGTTGATTACCGAGAATGCATAACCTGATCAAAACCAAGAGGAGCACGATAATGAAAATGGGGAACATCAATCAATTTTCGAAGCTGCGCTGGAAGGGCCTGGCTTCGGCGACCATGCTGCTGGGCCTGGCAGCGATCGCCACGCCGGCCGACGCCAAGACCCTGGTGATCGCACGCGACATGGACATCAACTCGCTGGATATCACGCGCGGCTGGTGCGACACCTGCATGATCTACAACGCCGCGGTGTATGACGGCCTCGTCGGCCTCGATGCCCAGAACAAGCTGGTTCCGGTTATCGCGGAAAGCTGGGAAGCAAGCGCCGACCAGACGACCTTCACCTTCAAGCTGAACCCCAAGGCCAAGTTCTCCGACGGTTCGCCCGTCGAGGCCAAGGATGTCAAATGGTCGTGGGAGCGGCTGAAGAACATTAAGGGCAGCCCTTCCGACCTCGCCGCTTCGATCGCATCGATCGAAACGCCGGACGCGGCAACCGTCGTCGTCAAGACGGCGGCGCCGAATTCAGAACTCCTGAATGTGCTGGCCGCCAGCTATTTCGGCGTCGTCAACAGCGATGTCGCACAGGCCGAAGGCAAGGCATCGTCCGCGGCGGACGCCGCGACGACCGACCAGGCGGAACCCTGGTTCCTGGCCCACTCGGTCGGCGCCGGTCCGTTCGTGCTGGAATCGTACCAGCCTGGCTCCGAACTGCGCCTGAAGCGCAATGAGAACTATTGGCGCGATCCGGCCAAGGTCGACGAGATCGTCATCCGCCAGGTCGGCGATGCTGTCGCGCAGGCCCAATTGCTGCAGAGCGGGCAGGCGGACGTCGCCATGAACATCGATCCGGAAACCGCCAAGACGCTGACCGGCGACAATGTGAAGACCGAGTCCGCGCCTTCCAACAATTTCGTGTACATGACGCTCAGCCCCGGCGCGGTTTCGAATCCCGTACCGATGACGCCGGATATCCGCGAAGCCATCTCCATCGCGGTGGATCGCAATTCGCTGATCGAGTTCACGCTCGGCACGGGCAATGGCCGGTTGATTTCCGTGCCCTTCCCGCTTGATTTTCCAGGCGGCGCCAACCACCCTGTTCCGGAATACAATCCGGAAAAGGCCAAGGAAATCCTGGCGAAAGCCGGTCATGCCGACGGATTCACCCTCGATGCGACCTACCCCAAGCTGAACGTCTACGGCGTGGACTTCACACTGGCCATGCAGAAAATCCAGCAGGACCTGGCCAAGGTGAACATCAAGCTGGAATTGCAGCCGGTCGAATTCCCGAACTGGCGTGAGAAGGCGACGAAGGATCACATTCCGCTTTCCTTCGTCTTCTTCGCACCGGATTTCTACGGCACGTCGCAGTATGTGGGCTATTTCGGCCTGGCGCCGGATTCGCCCTGGGCAAAGCGTGGCGGCGGAGAACGCGATCCTTCCTTCCTGTTGCCCGACACCAAGACCATGCTGGCGGAAGCGTTGAAGTCGACGCCGGAGCAAGCAGAGAAGATCTACTTCGACATCGGCGAGAAGATCCGGGCCCAGAATGTGATCATTCCGATGATCAGCCCGAACACCATTCTCGCCTACGGCAGCAAGGTCCACGGCGTCCGCAGTTCGCCGAGTTCCAACGTGCCGCTCTATGAGATCTCGATCGACAATTGAGACTGGTAAAGCAACCAAAGAAAAGGCCCCCTCCCCGGGGGCCTTTTTTCTGCAGATCCGCAGGATTATAGTTGACAAATCAGCGGCTTAAGCTCAAATTTCCATAATCAAAAAATATCCACTTTCGGAGGTTTCGGTGTCCTATACGGATTTCATCTTCACTGACTACCGAAAGCGCGTGGCGGAGTTGCAGGCGAGCGACAACCCGCTTGCCCAAGGCGTCGCCTATATCGAGGGCGAACTTTATCCGATCAACGAGGCGCGCATCCCGATCCTTGACCAGGGCTTCATGCACTCGGACCTGACCTATGACGTGCCGTCGATATGGGACGGTCGCTTCTTCCGGCTGGATGACCACCTTGATCGGTTCGAGCGCAGCATGAAAATCCTGCGCCTTCGCAGTGCGCTGGACCGCGATGGTATCCGCCAGAAGCTGGTCGAAATGGCTGCGAAGAGCGGGATCCGCGATGCCTATGTCTGCATGATAGTGACCCGCGGCCTGAAATTCATCCGCCAGTACAGCCCGGAAGAAATCGAGAACAACCTCTACCTCATCGTTCAGCCATTCCTCTGGGTCATGGGCGAGGAGATGCAGAAGACCGGCGGGTCGGCGATCATCGCGCGCGACGTGCGCCGTGTGCCGCCCGGCGCGATCGATCCAACCGTCAAGAATCTGCAGTGGGGCGACTTCGTCCGCGGAATGTTTGAGGCGCGCGATCGCGGCGCCAACTATCCCATCCTGACAGACGGCGATGGAAACCTGACCGAGGGGTCCGGATTCAATGTCTGTGTCATCAAGGACGGGATCCTGCGGACGCCGAAGCGCGGCGTTCTGGAAGGCGTGACGCGCAAGACGGTTCTTGAGGTTGCCCGCGCAAACGGCATCGAATGCCATGTCGAGGACGTGCCGGTCAGCGCCGCCTATGACTGCGACGAACTGCTGTTCGTGACCACGGCCGGCGGCGTCATGCCCATCACCACGCTGGACGGAGCGCCCGTCGGCAATGGCGACGTCGGGCTCCTCAGCAAGACGATCTGGAAGGCCTATTGGGAAGCGCACTACGATCCGATGCGCAGCTTCGCAATCAACTATTGAAGGCTTGAGGACGGGAAGGTTCCCGGCGTACCAACGCAAGAGACGGCCGTTAAAGCCACCTCTTTCGTTGCCGTGCGAAGCTCAGGCGAAGACGCACGCGTCTTCGAACGCGAGCCGCGGCAGCCTTGCGAAGAGACCGGACGGATCGCCATAGCCAAGGTTGACCAGGAAATTGCTTTTCCAGCCTGTCCCGGCGAAGAACGCTTCATCGACGATGTCATTCTTGAAGCCTGACATCGGACCCGTGTCCAGGCCAAGCATCCGCGCCGCGATGATAAGGTAAGCGCCCTGGAGGCTGCCATTGCGGAACGCTGTCTCCTGGATTGTTTCCGGGCTTGAGGTGAACCAGGAGCGTGCGTCCGCATGCGGAAAAAGCTGCGGCATGCGTTCATAGAATTCAATATCGTGGGCGACGATGACCGTCACCGGCGCGGCCATTGTCTTGTCGGTGTTTCCACGGCTCAGAGAGGGGCGCAATTTCTCCTTGGCGTCCTTCGTGCGCACGAACACGAAGCGCGCGGGGCAGCAATTCGCCGAAGTCGGCCCCATCTTCACAAGATCATAGAGCTCCCTGAGAAGCTCGTCCTCGACGGGTCGGTCCACCCATTTGTTATGGGTGCGTCGCTCGGTGAAGATGGACAAATCGGCCATTGACTGTCTTGGGCTTATGATGCGCGATGGAAGACCGCGAGAGCGAGCACAGCCGCATTCCCGCCGCCCAGCAAATGTCCGACAACCCGCGAACACCAGATCACGGCAGAGCTGCCCGATAGAGGGTCTTCCCGGCCACGGTCCGGCTCTCGCCTGGCCTCAACGGGCTCGCTTCAGCCGGGCGATCACCAGGGGATTCTCGTTCGCCGGAATTCGCGCACGATCGGCCTTCAGTTCAGCGAAAGCGCGCTCGCTCGCCTGCAGCGTCTGATCGATGTCAGCGGCCGTCATCGCCGCATTCAGGAACATGTTGTGGTAAGGGTGGAAATAGACGCCGTGTTTGAGCGCGTTCGCCACCCAGGCATATCCAAGCCGCATGTCCGGATCCTCGTGGAACAGGATCTGCGGCATCTGGGACGGACCGGTCTGGCGCAGCGAGAAGCCGAAAGCGGCGGCCTGCTCGTCCAGCCCGGCGCGCAGCCTGTCGCCCAAATCGACCGTCTGTTCAAGATATCTGGTTTCGCGGATGAGCCGCAGCGTCTCAACGCCGGCCGCCATCGGCACGGCGGAGAACCAGAACGATCCGGTCGCGAAAATCGAACGCGCCGCCGCGTAGAAGCGGTGCGAGCCGACCATGGCCGAGATCGGATGCCCGTTGGCGATCGCCTTGCCCCAGCAGCTGATATCCGGCTGAACACCCAGGATCGACCACGAGCAATCCCGCGCCAGCCTGAAGCCGGCGCGGACATCGTCGACGATGAGGGCGACATCCTGGGCATCGCAAATCTTGCGCACGGCCTGGGCGAACTCCACCGACGGGATCATCTGGTCGGCGAACACCTCATGTCGGAACGGCGTGGCGAAGATACCGGCCAGGTCCCCTTCCGCCTGGCGCACCGCGGCCTCGAGGCTTTCGATGTTGTTGTATTCATAGGTGATGATGTTGCGGCGGTCGTCGTCGACGATGCCGGTCCGGTTGGGCGTGCACCATGGCTGGCTGCCATGGTAGGCGCCGACCGCCACGATGATCTTGCTGCGGCCCGAGTAAGCGCGCGCCGTCGTCATGGCCATCGTGGTCGCGTCACTGCCATTCTTGCAGAACATCGCCCAATCGGCATGCGAGATCATCGACACCAGCGCTTCGGCCAGATCGACCATGACATGCGAAGGTCCGGTCATCGTGTCGCCGAGGTCGGCCTGCTTGCGCGCGGCGGCCTCGATATCGGCATTCCCATAACCGAACAGGTTCGGTCCGTAGGCGCTCATATAGTCGATATATTCATTGCCATCGGCGTCCCAGAGCCGGGCACCCTTCGCGCGGCTGAAGAACTGGGGGAAGTCGGCAGGCAAAAGCGCAGTCGATTCATGACCATACATACCGCCCGGGATAACGCGACGCGCCCGCTCCACCAGTTCTGAATTCTTGCGGTTCGACCAGGGCATCGCGAAAAGACCTCCATTTTTCGGAACGGGCTATAGCAAGAAAAATATCCACTATCAACGCGAATCAGGATGGATTGCCCCGAAATTTTCCGCTACAAAAATCGAGGAGCAAGTACCGGCGCTGGAAACGCACGACCGTGCAAGCTCTACAACCATGTGGCTTTGGAGAACAATCCATTTGGACGATCGTCGGACAGCACAGGCCGCCAACCTGCAACGACAGTTCGCCCGGCAAACAGGCCGGATGGCGCGCGCAACCTGGTCCACCAATCAAAAAAGGGGAACTTCATGAAGAACATCGCAAATCGCCTGAGCAGACGCAGCGTTCTGAAACTTGGTGCGGGCACGGCCGCGGTCTCGCTGATCGGCATGCCGGCCATCGTTCGTGCCGCTCCGGCCTCCCTGGCTGTCGCAAATGGCGGCGGCGCGTTGGGCGACGCCTTCAAGGTGGCCTTCTTCGACACGTTCGAGAAGAAGACCGGCGTCAAGATCATCAGCGCCCCGTATCTGGAAGGCGCGCGTTTCAAGGCCATGGTCGACGCCGGAGCTGTCGACATCGACGTTGCCGACACGGACTCTTCAGAAGTGGCGCCTCTCGCGGTTGCGGGGCTGCTCGACGAAATCGATTATAGCGTGGTGCCGAAGGACGGCTTGATAGACGGCGCGGCCAGCAAGTACTGGACGACCTGCTACGTCGCCGGCTGCGTGCTCAGCTGGAATACCGACGCCGCCGCCAAGAGCAGCCGTCCGAAGAACTGGCAGGAATTTTTCGATCCGAAGGTCAAGGGTCGCCGCACGCTCTGGAAGAACGCCGCCCAGACGCTTGAAGTCGCCGCACTTGGCGCGGGCCAGCCGATCGACAAGCTTTATCCGCTCGATCTCGACAAGGCCTTCGCAATGCTGGACGGCATCCGCTCGCAAATCACCTGGTGGACGTCGGGCGCGCAAAGCGCTCAGCTGCTGGCAAGCAACGAAGCCGACTACGGCATGTGCTGGAACGGCCGAGTAGACCCCATCAAGCAGCAGGGCGGTCCGGTCGACTACACGTTCGAGAACTCCCTGCACACGCCCGGCATCTGGAGCCTGCCCAAGGGCGGCAAGAACCGCGATACGGCGATGCAGTTCATCGCGCACTGCATGGACCCCGAGCATCAGGCGACATTTTCAAAGCACATTCCGTACGGCCCGACGGCGAACGCCGCGTTCGATCTGCTGAGCCCGGACGAACGTGCCCGCATGCCGAGTGCGCCGGAAAACGCCAAGTCGGCGGTCACCATCGACGGCGACTACTGGCTGAAGAACGGCACGGAGATCTATGATCGCTTCAACAACTGGGTCGTGTCACAGTAAGCAGCGGTGACGAGGCCAAACGGTGCGGGCAAGCCATTGCCCCCACCGTGGCTTGCCCATGTGATCGTCGATTGCCGCCTGATTTCCGCCGAGCCCCGGTTCGCGATGCCAACACGCCCGCGTCGAAAGACCTGATGTCATGAAACTGCGCAGATACCTGCTGTCCGTGCCTGCCGCGATCTTGCTGACGCCGTTCTTCCTGGCGCCGCTCTTTGTCATCGGCACGGAAAGTTTCAGCGGCCAGAACGGTCCGGCCGGCGAATACATCAAGGTGGTCACCGACCCGGGCATCCGAAAGGTTCTGTACAACACGTTTTACGTGGCCTTGATGGTCACGATCCTGTCGCTGCTGGTCGGTTATCCCATTTCCTATGTTCTCGCCCGCCTCAAGGGCAGATTGGCGACGATCGGCATCTTCCTCATCTTCCTGCCGTTCTGGGCCAGCACCGTCATCCGCTCCTTCGCATGGATGATCTTGCTGGGCCGGAACGGCCCGGTGAACTCGCTGATGACAGGCATCGGCGTGATCGATGAACCAATCCGCTTCATTGACAACGGCATCGGTCTGATGATCGCCATGACCTACATCATGGTGCCGTTCATGGTCGTTCCCATCCTGAACGGGCTTCGCGCGATCGATCCTAATCTTCCGAGGGCGGCAGCGGTCATGGGCGCCAACCCGTGGCGGCAGTTTCTCGCGGTCACCCTGCCGCTGTCCATGCCCGGCATCATGGTCGGAACGACCATCGTCTTCGTGACGTCGCTCGGCTTCTTCGTCACACCGTCCCTGCTTGGCGGCAACATGACGGTGGTTTCGATCTTGATCAGCGAACAGGCAAACAGGTTGTTGAACTGGCCCCTCGCCTCGTCGCTGGCGATTGTCGTTCTCTTGCTCACCGTCCTGGTTTTTGGCCTGCTGAGGCTAAGTCAATTGGTCTCGCGTCGCAGCGGCAGGGCCCAAGCGGGGATCCTGGGGTGATCAGCGAAAAAAGACTCTGGTCGGCATGGAGCGGATTTCTTGGCGGTCTCGTGGGCGCTGTCCTGATCGGCTTCCTGGTGCCTATCCTGGTCGTCGTCGCTGTGTCGTTCCAGGGCAAATCATACCTTTCCTTTCCGCCAACCGATCTGTCCATCCGCTGGTATCAGCAGTTCCTCGGCAACGAAGACTACCTGAACGCGATCCTGAACAGCGTGATGATCGGCGCCTGCGCCGCGGCGCTGGCCACCGTCGTCGGCGTCTGCACCGCGCTCGCCGTGATCCGCGCCGACATGGCTGGCAAGTCGCTGTTGAGCGTGCTGGCGGTCGCGCCTGCGGTCCTGCCACAGATCGTCCTCGCAATCGGGCTGTTTCCGATCAGCGTCTGGCTGGGGCTGCAGGGGACGCTCGGCGCCGTGATCCTGGCCCATGCGGTGATCGGACTGCCGTTTCCGTTCATCACCGTGTGCGGCGCGTTGACCTCCTATTCCAGCCGCATGGAGATCGCGTCGATGACGCTGGGCGCGAACGCCTTCCAGACCTTCAGGCTGATCACATTCCCGATGATCCGGGCAGCTGTCATCGCCGGATTCATTTTCGCCTTCGCGGCGTCTCTGGACGAACTCGTGCTGGCCTTGTTCCTGAGCAGCCCCTCGACGCGGACGCTGCCCCTTCTGCTCTGGGAACAGCTCAACTTCCAGGTAACGCCTGAAATCGCGGCGGCGGCCACTGTCGTCCTCGTGGTGACCAGCCTACTCATCGTCGCGGCGACGCTGTTGCCGCGCCTTGGCAAGGACAAATAGGATGCTGCAAATGGCACGTCGATCGCAAGCACCGGGTCAAGCCAGCCTCGGCGGCGCCGCGGTATCGATCCGCAACCTGAGCAAGCGCTACAACAACTTCAACGCCGTGATCCCGACCACGATCGACATAGAATCCGGCGATTTCTTTGCCATTATCGGCCCCAGCGGTTCCGGCAAGTCGACGCTGCTCGGCATGATCGCGGGCTATATAGACCCCACCGCCGGACAGATCGTAATCGATGGGCATGACATCGTCCCGGAGCCGATCTACCGACGCAATATCGGCATGGTTTTCCAGAACTACGCACTCTTCCCACACATGACCGTGGCCGAAAATGTCGGGTATCCGCTCAGGATTCGCGGCGTGCCCAGGGATGAGGTCGCCAGGCGCGTCAATGAAAGCCTGGGCATGGTGCGGCTCGATGCCTTCGCGACGCGCTTGCCCTCGCAGCTGTCCGGCGGCCAGCAGCAGCGCGTGGCGCTGGCGCGTTCATCCATCTACAAACCGTCGATCCTGTTGATGGACGAGCCGCTTGGCGCCCTCGACAAGAACCTGCGCGACGAGATGCAGGAAGAGATCAAGCGCTTCCAGCAGGAGATGGGCGTCACGGTCATCTACGTGACGCACGACCAGCAGGAGGCGGCTTTCCTGGCCGACCGCATCGCGATCATGCGTGATGGTTCATTGACCCAGATCGGCAGCCCAAGAGAACTCTATGAGCATCCAAACAGCCGATTCGTGGCCGAGTTCCTGGGCGAGGCCTCGATCTTCGCGGTGAAAGCGGCAATACCTTCAGGTCCGGGCCAGACACGGATCGTGCTCGAGGGCGGCACGCAGGTCGTCATCCGCGGGGACAAGGCTGCGGGACCGGGAAAATTCGCCTGCATTCGCCCTGAGCGCATCACGGTAGGCTCAGGCGCGGCGACGCTCGACAATCACTACACCGCCACCGTGCGGGAGTGTCTCTACACCCCGGGAAGCATCCGGTACCGGGTCGAACTGGCGGGCACCGGCGACATGATGAAGATCCGCGTCCTGCCACAGATGAATACAGAGTTTTTCGAGACCGGCACGCAGGTCGATGTCGGATGGTCGTCGAGCGACATGACGATCCTTAAGGACTGACCCTTCGCCCGTTCTGACCGAACGCCGCGATCAATGAGGCGAACACATGCCCCAAACCTTGGACACGACCGGCCTGGCATCCTTGCAGGATTTCGGCTTCACCGGTGGACGCGACAGTTTCCGCATGTTCTGCAGGAACGTCTTTCGCGCTGCGCAGCCACGGTTTCTCAAGGACGAGCGCGACCAGTTGGTGGTGTTTCGCCACCGGGACCTACAGGCGTTCGGCGTCGCGCCCGAGATCGGGAACGTCCCCATCGGCAAGCTTTTTCCCAACAGCATGTCGTCCGCTGTTGCACCCGCGGAAAAGACGCCCGGGTGGGCAATCAAGGAAGTCATCGGCAACCAGGTCTTTACCTACAATCCTCCCCTGCATGGCCCGGCTCGGCGAATCCTGACCGATTGGCTGAGCCCGAAGCAGGTTGCGCTCATGGAGGACCTCGCGCGGGAAGTCGCCGGCAATGTCATCCAGGCGGCCGCGGGCATCGGCGAGATAGAATTCGTCTCCCTTGTCGCGGACGCGTTCGTCGTCGGCTTCTGGAGCAGGCTTCTTCACCTCACGCAGGATGAGCAGGTTTCTATCGGCCGGTGCGCGCACGATATGACCCGGCTTTTCCACATGAACCGGACAGCCGAGGATCTTGCTGTCCTGGACCGGGCCTTTGCCGAGTACGCTCGCATCATCGGCATCGCCGCCGATCGCGGCTTGGCCAAGGGCGATGCGACGATGATCGAAATCCACGAAAAAATAGGTCGCCTCTCCTTGGAGGACGATCCTCTCGAGGCTGGAACGAAACCAACGTCGCTCGGCGCGGCGCTCGCGGGCAATCTGGTCGATGGATTTCATACCGCCGCGCTTGCAACCGCAAACAGTTTCCACGCGCTGCTCACCCACAAGGAGGCCTACGCGGCGGTCAAGGGCAACCCTGATCTTCTGCCGCGGGCCATCGCGGAAGCACTGAGGCTCGAACCACCGGTTCTCCTGCTGTCTCGCTATGTCATGCGCGATTTTCACTACGAAGGCTTCGTGGTGTCGGCCGGACAAATCATAAGCATGTTGTGGGCGGCGGGAAACCACGACCCCATGGTGTTCGAAGATCCCGCACGTTTCGACTTGCACCGGCCCCATACAGGGCTGACGACGTTCGGCAAGGGCGTCCATATCTGTCCGGGACGCTATGTCGGCGTCATGCTTGTGCGGATACTCATTGAACAGTGTGAAGAGATGGGCATCATCCCTGAATTGGCTGACGCGCCGGTCTGGTACCCCGCTCACAAGATGAACCAGCTGAGCTCATTGCCGGTCAGGTTAATACCGCATCAACGGCCATGATCCGTCCAATCCCGGGCGCTAGCTGGCTGCTGCCTTCCCCGATCGCTGCCCGCCTGGGTCGTTGATAGGGACGGCAACTGCGCCGCAAATTCCGACCTAAGCTCTTGAAAACAGATTCATTTCGACTCGGAACATAGTGGCCGCATGCAGCTTTAATGACTCGTATAAGTTGTGTCGGAGTGCGGGTATCATGGTTGCGGCGGCGCGTGCCAACTGGAAGGGCTATATCAAGTTCGGCGAAGTGGCCTGCGCGGTCGCGCTGTACACGGCGGCGTCGTCATCCGAACGCATCGCCTTCAACACCCTCAACAGAACGACCGGGAACCGCGTGCGGCGCGAGTTCGTCGACAGCGAGACGGGCGACCCTGTCGAGCGCGAGGACCAGGTCAAGGGTTATGAGATCGAGAACGGCGACTACATCGTGCTCGAACCCGATGAAGTCGCCGCGGCAATTCCGGAGAGCGACCAGACGCTGAAGATCGAGGCGTTCGTCCCCTGCGACGAGATCGACGACGTCTACTTCGACAAGCCCTACTACCTGGCACCTGACAGAATGGGGGCCGACGCTTTCAGGCTGCTGCGCGACGGCATGCGGCAGGCCAAGGTCGTCGCCCTGGCGCGGACCGTCCTGTTCCGGCGTCTGCGCACTGTGCTGATCCGCCCGCATGGCAAGGGCTTGATCGGGACAACGCTGAATTTCGACTACGAGGTTCGATCTTCCAAGGAAGCTTTCGACGATGTGCCCGCAATGAAGATCGAAGGCGAGATGCTGGATCTCGCCAAGCACATCATCAACACCAAGAAAGGCTCATTCGACGTCAAGGCCTTCGACGACCGTTACGACGCCGCGGTCGCTGAACTCGTCAAGGCGAAGATCGAGGGCCGCACGCTTCCCAAGAAGAAGGTTCCGCCACCGTCCAAGGCCAGCGACCTGTTGCAGGCATTGCGGCAGAGCGCCGGCCTAGGCCTGGGCAAGGAAAAACGCCCTGCGAGCAAGGCACCGGTCCCCGCAAACGCGAAGCAACCCAGAAGAAATGCCGGCTCCAAGCGCGCGGCGTGATCGGAGAACGAGATGGCCTTGCGTCCTTACTGGAAAGGCTACCTGAAGCTTTCCCTCGTCACCTGTCCGGTGCAGATGACACCGGCGACTTCGGGCAGCGAAAAAGTGCGCTTCCACACGCTGAACCGCCAGACCAGCAATCGCGTCGTCAGCCACTATGTCGACGCCGTCAGCGGCAAGGAGGTCAAGGAAGAAGACGAGGTGAAGGGCTACCAGCGAGGCGAGAACGATTACATCATCCTGGAGGATGAAGAGCTCGAAAACGTCGCCCTGGACAGCACGAAGACCATCGACATCAACGTCTTTTCGCAGCGCGATACGATCGAATGGATTTGGCTCGACACGCCCTATTACCTTTCGCCCGACGATCCGGTCGGCCAGGAAGCTTTCTCGGTGATCCGCGATGCGATGGCCGCGGAAGACATGGTGGGCATATCCCGCCTCGTCCTGTCGCGTCGCGAGCGGGCCGTCATGCTGGAACCGCGAGGCAAGGGCATCGTCCTGTGGACTTTGCGCTATGGCGACGAGGTGCGCGACGAGGACAGTTACTTCAGCGGCATCGACGACTCGGTCTCCGACGCGGAGATGATGCCGCTCATCAAACAGCTGATCAAGAAGCAGACCCGGCACTGGGACAGCAAGCTGGTATCTGACCCGGTGCAGGACAAGCTGCTCGAAATCATCGAGGCCAAGCGCAAGAAGACGAAGCGGCAGGGCAAGACGAAGGCCTCGGCCGACACGGCCCCCTCGGGCAATGTCATCAACATCATGGACGCCCTGCGCAAATCCGTTGAAGCCGAGAACCGCCCGGGCAAACGCTAATGGCCGGCGTGCGGAGGCGGTCGCCCACGTCCGCGATTCCCCTCACCGCATCGTCACCAGCGACAATTCAATCCCGGCGACTGCACGGGCGCGATGCCCGGCAGCCTGATCCGCAGGGCGATCCAATGCCACAGCGCGTCGAGCCCTGCCTGGCGTTGCTCAAGCCGCGAGTGCCAACGGGGGATGACTGGCTCTTCGAGATAAAATGGGACGGATACCGGCTTGCGGTTCACATCGAACCGACCGGAGTGCGGATCATCACGCGTGGCGGGCATGACTGGACGCACCGGTTCCCCGCCATTGCAGCTGCCGCAAGGCAGCTCAACGTCAAGACGGCGATCCTCGATGGTGAGGCCGTCGTGCTTGAAGGGGATGGTCGTTCGGACTTCGGGGCCCTGCAACGGTCGCTGGGCGGGCGCGGCGGCAAGAGGATTTCGACGGAATCCATCCTCATGGCATTCGATCTTCTCTATCTCGACGGCCACGACCTGACCGGAACGGAATTGTCGGTGCGCCGCCATCTGCTCGAAGACTTGGTGACCGCAGATGGTGTTGGAGAAATCCGCCTTTCGCAAGAGGTCCAAGTCGACGGAGCCAGTCTCCTGGAACAAGCCTGCCAGTTGGGCCTCGAAGGCATCATCGCCAAGCAGCGCGGCCAGCCCTATCGATCGGGCCGGACCGGCGACTGGCACAAGATCAAGTGCGTCCAGAGCGAGAGCTTCATGATCGTCGGCTATGAAGCGTCGGCCGCCGCGAGGGGTGGCATCGGCAGCCTCTTGCTTGCCGGCAAGGGCGGAGATGGGTGGGTCTATGTGGGCGCGGTCGGAACCGGCTTCAGCGGCCAGGTCGGCAGCGATCTGCGTGGCGCGCTCGATGATCTCAGGACGGCCACGCCCGCCGTGCCCCTGAAGGGCAAGAGGCTGGTCTTTGCCGAGCCCGTTCTGGTCGCGGAAATCGAGTTTCGCGGCTGGTCGCAGGACGGGAAATTGCGGCATGCGTCCTACAAGGGACTGCGCGACACGTCGGACCATGCAGCCGTGTTCACCGTCGCCGAACACCCCTGATCATGCCGCTTGTCTCGTCGATCTTGCCAGCCGCCTGATCGCCTCCTCCAGCGGTCTGTAACCGTCCTCATAGTCCTGCCATGCGGTGGTCTTTGCCAACAACGCCGGAACGGTGCGAACAGTGAAGCGCTTCGGATCGAGGTCGGTCTTGACCTGATTCCAGGTGAGAGGCATCGAGACCGTCGCGCCGGGCCTTGCGCGAGGCGACAGCGGCGCGACCGCCGTCGCCATGCGATCGTTGCGCAGGTAGTCCAGGAAGATACGGCCGTGGCGCTGGTTCTTCGCCATCTTGATCAGGTAAAATTCGGGGTTGTCGCGGGCCATCCGCAGGCAGACATCATGCGCGAAACCCTTGGCCTCGGGCCAGGACAGCTTCTTGCGTTTGGCGACGGCAAGAGGCGTAACCACGTGAAGCCCCTTCCCGCCTGTCGACTTGCAGAAGCTGACGAGCCCGAGCGCATCGAGGCGGTCGCGCATGTCCCGCGCCGCCTCGACCACCGTCGAGAACGGCACGTCCGGGCCTGGATCGAGATCAAAGACAAGTCGGCCAGGCACTTCCGGGTGTTGCGGCTGACAATTCCAGGGATGCAGTTCCATCGCGCCGACCTGGGCGACGGCAATGAGGCCTTCGATGCGGTCGATCTGCAGATACGGCTTCTTGTCGCCGAATACCGTCACCAGCTCCAGCAGATTGGATGTTCCGGGCATGGCGTGGCGCTGGAAGAACTCCTCGCCGCCGATGCCGTCCGGCGCGCGGATGATCGAGCACGGTCGCCCTTTGATATGGTCGATCAGCCAGGGACCGACAGCTTCGTAGTAACGAGCCAGGTCTTCCTTTGTCACCGGCGTGTCGTCATTGGCGTCCGGCCACAGGGGCTTGTCAGGGTTCGAGATCAGCACGCCCATGACATCGGCCTTGCCGCCCCGCCTGGGTGCCTTGGAGGAGGTCGTGGGGGCCGGCTGCCGCACCGGGGTCTTTGCCGGCGGCGCCGGCTTCTCGGCCTCGACCTCCGCGGCAGGCTTGTCTTCTCTCACACCCTTGAAAGCCGCCTGACGCACCAGGCCGTCCGAAGTCCAGCCGGCGAACTCGATCTCGGCCACCACCTCGGGCTTCAGCCATACGACGCCGGGCTCCTTCTTCGGAGCGCCTATCCCGGTGAACGGCGACTTCGCCGCCTCGACCGCTTTCAGCCTGGGCAGCAATGCCTTGATCTTGGCCGCGCCATAGCCGGTTCCGACACGCCCGACATAGACGAAATTGTCGCCGCGGTGGGTGCCCACGAGCAGGGACCGGAATTTGCCGTTCGTCGTAGCGTAGCCACCGATGACGACCTCATGTCCGGCACGGCATTTGGATTTTGCCCAGGTGTCCGTGCGGCCTGACTGGTAGGGAGCGTCCGCGCGCTTCGACACGATGCCCTCGAGCGAAAGACGGCATGCCGATCGAAGAACCGCGTCGCCGCCGGTCTCGAAATGTTCGACGAAACGGAGGCGGCTGTCCTCGCCGGCGTCCGCCAGGAGCTGCTGCAGGCGGGCCTTGCGATCGGCCAATGGCGAGGCCCGCAGGTCCTCACCGGCATCGAACAGAAGGTCGAAGGCAAAATAGACGAGTTCATCGGTCTTGCCCTCGGACAGGGCAGCCTGAAGTGCGGCGAAGTCCGGCGCCCCGCTGTCGTCCAAAGCGCATATCTCGCCATCGATGATTGCGTCGGGAAGCTTGCCGGCGGCGCGCGCGATCGCCGGATATTTGGCGGTCCAGTCAAGGCCCTTGCGGGTCTTCAGCGTTGACTTGCCGCCAAGCACTCGCATCTGGATGCGGTCTCCGTCGAATTTGATCTCGTGCAGCCATCCGCCGCCCGATGGGGGACGCTGCAAGGTCTCGCATAGCTGGGGCTCGATGAAATCGGGAAGATTGGCGACAACCGCCTGCCGCCCCTTCCTTCCGCCCGCGCCTGCCTTCCGCTCTCTTGCCGCCAGGCCCGTGCTGCTGTCCCAGATCGCGTCGGCTCCCATCTTGCCGCCTTGCAGCATGAAGGGTTTCGGTTTGCGGCCCTTGCCCGCGGCGATCGCATCCATGCTGCGCCCGGAAGCAACGGAGGTGTCATTTGCATCGAGGATTGCCGCTCCATTCGCTTCGACCGCAAAGTCGTCGCGATGCTTGATCAGGAGCCAGTTGGTGCGTTTGCTCCGCTCGCGGTCATTTGCCATTCGAACGAGCACGAAGCTGCCATGCAACCGCTCGCCTTCCAGTGTGAACTTGAAATCACCTTTTTCGAGCGCCTGTTCGGGGCTTCTCTTGCCTTCCGGCTCCCAATAGCCGCGGTCCCAAAGCATGACGGTGCCGCCGCCATATTGACCCTTGGGGATCGTGCCCTCGAAATCCCCATAGTCCAGCGGATGATCCTCCACTTCGACGGCGAGCCGCTTGTCATGCGGATCGAGGGAAGGACCTCGAGTCACCGCCCAGGATTTGAAGACACCGTCGAGCTCGAGACGCAGATCGTAGTGCAGCCGCGTTGCATCATGCTTCTGGATGACGAAGCGTCGACGGTTGGAGGGCTTGACCGCATCCTGGCCGCTCGGTTCCTGCGTCTGTCGAAAATCACGCTTCGATTTATAAGTGGTGAGCTTGTCGCTGGCCATAAGCATCCCCAGGGTTCTCGCTCGATATGAATGCCCCCAGGCGACACATGTTCCGCCGCGAGCCGCCCCGGATGTCGAGCTGGCTCCAGGTATCGCCGGTTAACTCCTCAGCCTTTCAGGATGGCCAGAGAGGCATCATCCATTTTGCCGGCGAACCAGCGATCAAGCGCTGCGCGGAAGGGATTGTCCGCAGCGGCGCAGGCCACTGCAAAGAGCGACATCGACGAGTGGAACTTGAGGTCGTCCGGCGACCCGAAAATCTGGCGCAGCGACAGTCCGCTTGTGGCCAGCACCGCCCGCGTTGCAAGATCAAGGCGTGGACCAAGAACAGGGTGCGCGAGATAGGTGACGGCTTCGTCGAGCGATCCAATGCCGTAGAATTGCGCCGTGGATGACCGGCCGAGGCCTCGCAATTGCGGGAAGACGAACCACATCCAATGTGTGCGCTTGTGGCCATCACGGAGTTCGCCGATCGCGCTTTCAAATGTGTCTGCCTGCGCGTGGACGAAGCGCTGCAGGTCGAATGGATCTTCTGCCATCTATTTGCCTTTGCCGCGCCGAGGCTTCCAGGGGACACAAAGTCCGAAGCTCGGTCCCGTGATCGAGACTGTCTCGCGCGGGTTAGGCGCCATGGGGCACGAGACTTGCCAAGGGAATCTTGAGCAACAGGGAAAGCCCATCGCTTTTCCAGTCTCTGTCAATGGTCCCCCCAAGGCCCCGCAACGCTACCCTTTCTAGGGTCGTCCCGAAACCCTCACGGCCCGACGCTTCGGGTGAAGGCGCTGAGCCGCGCTCATCCCAGGCAACATGAAGATCGGCGTCAACCGGTGAAACGTCGATCATCAATCGGCCGCTTGGCGTAGAAAGCGCGCCATATTTTGCTGCATTGGTCGCCAGTTCGTGAAGCAATAGTGCGAGTGACGTCAGGGCGCTGCCTGAAAGCGGCACGTCGGAACCACTGACCAGGATGCGCGAATGCTGCACATGTTCGTGCGGCGCCAATATGGCTTTCATCAGGGCCAAAACCGTGGTCGTCGCCCCCATGGCGCCCTGATTGCTCAGATCGGGCAGCGTCAAATCATGCGCGCGCCCGAGCGCGTGCAGACGCGACTTCAGATCCACCGAAAACTCCTGGATGCTCGTGGCGCTTTGGGCGCTGAGCGAGATCATCCCTGCCGTCACGCTGAACAGGTTCTTGATGCGGTGATTTATTTCACGCAGCAGCACCTCCTGCTGTGCACGGGCGTCCTTGTGCTGGGTGATGTCGTCCCTCAGGGTGACGAGGAATTCATCCTTCCGGCGCCCGGCTTCCCGCAGCGCCTGCGCTTGCGCCTCCAACTCGTCTCGTTGTTGGGCTATCTGCTGGCGCTGCCGGTACAACTCGAAGAACACCTCCACCTTGCTGCGCAGAATATCCGGCTCGATGGGCTTTTGAATGAAGTCGACGGCACCGGCCTCATAGCCGCGAAACCGCCGTTGATTATCGGCGCTGCCGGCGGTGACGAAAATAATCGGAATGCGTCGTGTGCGTTCGTTGCCCCGCATCAGTTCGGCCAGTTCGAAGCCATTGAGGCCGGGCATCTGCACATCGACGAGCGCCAGAGCGACATCATGCTGAAGCAGGAGTTCAAGCGCCTGATCACCGGAGCGGGCTTTCAGAAGAACAAGATTCTCCCGGCGCAGCAGCGCCTCCAGGGACAGGAGGTTTTCCTCCAGATCGTCGACCAACAGACAAGTGACGGGGTGCATGGTCGGCCTCAAACCTCTTGCAAATAGGCGGCTATGGCGCTCAGCGACAGAACGCTGGCACTCGGACACATCTCAATGGCGGCTTCGGGCATCGCGGATGCGAAAGCGCCCTTCGGACTTTGAACGATCGCGCTGCCACCCGCCTCGACAACGGCCCGCATGCCTTTGGCGCCGTCATGGTTGGCGCCGGTGAGGACGATCGCCATCAAGGCCGGGCCATAGGCGTCGGCGGCGGTTTCGAACAGGACGTCGATCGAGGGCCGCGAAAAGAGAACGGGTTCGTCGCTGGAAAGCGATAGATATCTGTCCGCCTCCACCAGCAGATGATAATCGGGCGGCGCGAAATAGACCGTGCCCCCAACGATCGGTTCCTTGTCTTCCGCTTCGCGAACCGAAACCCGACATTTCGCCTGAAACAGTTCGGCAAGCATGCTGCGTTTGTCGGGCGGGACATGGACGACCACGATCACCGGCAGCCTGAAGCCTTCCGGCAAGGCTGGAAGAATGGCCGATAGCGCATCCAGCGCGCCCGCGGAGGCCCCTATCACGATGGCTTCGACCGCTACGCCCATCAGTCGGCACGCCTTTGATAGATCTTCTCTTCACGCACGAAATCGGTGAAGGCTCCACCCTGGTTGGAAAAGCGCAGGCTTTCCTTGGCGCCAAGGCCCAGAAATCCCTTTCTCGCCAGCGACTCCTTGAACAGGCCAAGCGCGCGATCCTGCAAAGCCCGGTCGAAATAGATCAAGACGTTGCGGCACGAGATCAGGTTCATTTCGCCAAACACGGCGTCGGTGACCAGGCTGTGGTCGGAGAAGACCACGTTGCGGCGCAGGCTCTTGTCGAACGAAACCCTGCCATAGGCCGCCTGATAGTAATCGGACAGGGATGACTTGCCGCCCGACTTACGATGGTTCTCCGTAAACAGCGGGATCCGGTCCATCGTAAAGATCCCGGCCTCAGCCGCCTGCAGCGCGTCCTGGCTGATGTCTGTGGCGTAGAACAGGGTGCGGTCCTCGAGCCCCTCTTCCCGGAACAGGATGACGAGGGAGTACAGCTCTTCGCCCCTGCTGCACCCGGCAATCCAGACCTTGAGCGAGGGGTAGGTCCGCAAATGAGGGACAACCTTGTCGCGGATCGCCTTGAAATACGAGGGATCACGAAACATCTCACTGACCTGGACGGTCAGATACCGCAGCAGGCGTCCCAGCATGGCGGGATCGTGCAGCAGGCTCTCCTGCATGGCAGAGAAGGTCGGAAACCCCAACTGCTCTCGCCCCTGCTTCAGGCGACGTTTGATGGAGGCCATCGCATAGTTGCGAAAGTCATAGTGATATCTTGTGTACAGCGCCTCCAGCAGGAGCCGGATTTCAATGTCCTCCGTCTTTTCCGAGGGGGCCGTGTCCGTCACTTGGGCATCCAGACACGCACGAGGGAAAGAAGCTTTTCCACATCCAGCGGCTTGGCCATGTAGTCATTGGCACCGGCGTCGATGCAGCGCTGCTGGTCGTCGGGCATCGCCTTGGCTGTGAGCGTGATGATGGGCAGTTTCTTCCAGGCGGCGTTCTTGCGTATCGCGCGCGTCGCCTCGAGCCCGTCCATGACCGGCATCATCACATCCATCAGCACGAGATCGATCGCCGAGCCCTCGCGGCTGGAAAATTTTGTCAATGCGTCCAGGGCCTCGCGTCCGTTGCGGGCAATCTCGACGACAGCGCCGCGTGGCTCCAGGATGTTTGTCAGCGCATAGACGTTGCGCACGTCATCCTCCACGACAAGGATGCGCCGCCCTTCCAGCAAGGCGTCTCTGTTTCGCGCCTTGCGGATCATCTTCTGCTGCTCGTCGGGAAGTTCCGAGACCACCTGGTGGAGGAAAAGGGTGACCTCGTCCAGAAGCCGTTCGGGTGACTTCGCGCCCTTGATGATGATCGATTTCGAATATTTGCGCAGGCGGTGTTCGTCGGCTGCCGACAATTCCCGGCCGGTGTAGACGATCACCTGCGGAAATGAGTAGGCGGTCTCTCCGCTCAGGGTCTCAAGCAATGAATAGCCCGACGCGTCCGGGAGCGACAGATCCAGTACCATGCAGTCGAAGGTCTGGCTCTTCAGAAGCTCCAGGCATTCGGCCGCGGTTCCGGCAGTCACTGTTTCGACGTCGTGGGACGTCAGCAGCTTCGCCATCGCCTCGCGCTGAACCCGGTCGTCCTCGACAATCAGCACGCGGTGCAGGCGCTGCGAGATTTTTGCCTCAAGCTTCTGCAGGACCTCGACAAGTTGCTCGCGCCTGACCGGCTTGAGGTCGTAGCCAACGGCACCGAGCGAGAACGCCGTTGCCGCGTGATCACCGCCCGAGACGATATGGATGGGGATGTGGCGCGTCTCGACATCGTGCTTGAGCCGGTCGAGCACGGCCAGACCGGACTGATCAGGCAGGCCGACATCGAGAATGATGGCGCTGGGCAGGAATTCCTTGGCCAGGGTCAGCGCTTCTTCAGCTGTCCCGGCGACGATCGAGCGGAACCCCATCTCGCGTGACAGATCGCGCAGGATGGACGCAAAGTTGGCGTCGTCCTCGATGACCAGAAGCACACGTTTGCCGTCGGGCGTCCCGTCACGGTCATCCTCGATCGTACGGGGCCGCGCCGGCGCAGCCGAGCGAGGTTTTTCGACACCGGGGAGCGCAGGCGTGGCAGCAACGTCTTCCTGTGCCTCGCGTGGCGCGACCTTTGCGGGGTCATAGGACACCGGAATCGTGATCGTGAAGGTGCTGCCCTGGCCGGGTTGGCTGTCCAGCTCCATCGAACCGCCCAGCAGGCGCACCAATTGCCGCGATATCGAAAGGCCAAGCCCCGTGCCGCCATACTTGCGGCTGATCGTGCCGTCGGCTTGATGGAATGCTTCAAAGACGCTCTGCTGCTGCTCCTTGGCGATGCCGATACCGGTATCCGACACGGCAAAGGAAATCTGTCCTTCATCAGCGGGACGTATCGAAACCGCGACCTCGCCCGCCTCGGTGAATTTGAAGGCGTTGGACAGAAGATTTTTCAGCACCTGTTCGAGGCGCTGCGCATCGGTTTCGATGCTGGCGGGAAGCTCCGGGTCGATCTCGATCTTGAACGCCAGGCCCTTGTCCCTCGCAACGGGGTCGAAGAGCTGGCGGATGCTGTCGGCCAGTCGCCGGACGGCAACTGGCTCAGGCCTGATTTCCACATGTCCGGCCTCGATCTTGGAAAGGTCCAGGATGTCGTTGATCAGGTTGAGAAGATCATTGCCCGACGATTGAATGGTTTGCGCATACTTGACCTGCTCGGCGCTGAGATTGTCGTTGGGATTGTCGGCAAGGAGCTTGGCCAGGATCAGCGACGAGTTGAGCGGCGTGCGCAGCTCATGTGACATGTTGGCAAGAAAGTCGGACTTGTACCGGCTCGCCTGTTCGAGTTCCCGGGCCTTGAGATTGACGGAGGCATTGACGCGCTCCAGATCGTCGCGCTGCAATTCCAGCTGCTGGGCCTGCTGCTCCAGTTGCGAATTGGTCTGTTCGAGTTCGACCTGCTGCAGTTCGAGCCGCGATTGGGACTCCTTGAGCGCCCGGCTCTGCTCTTCCAATTCCTCGTTCGAGACACGCAACTCCTCGCTCTGCGTCTGCAGTTCTTCCGACTGGCGTTGGGTTTCTTCGAGGAGGTTCTGCAACTCGCCACGGTAGTTGGCGGAACGCATCGCGATCGCGACCGCCGGCGCCGCCTCTTCAAGAAGGCTGACAACTCGCTCATCGACGCTACGCAGGAAGCCGAGCTCAAGCACGGCGTTGACCCTTCCGTCGATGCTTGCAGGCACGATGATGAGATGCTTCGGTCTATCCTGACCCAGCGCCGAACCGAATGCGAGATACCCGTCCGGCACATCCGCGACCAGCATGGACCGACCGTCGGAAACGGCCTGGCCCAGCAGGCCTTCCCTGCGCGAGAACTGCAAGGGGACTTTGGCGTCGGTGGGGACGCCGTAGGTCGATGCGCGCCGATAGACCTCGCCGCTGCCGACAAACAGTGCCCCCGCGACGGCGCCAAGGTAACCAGCGAGGAATTCCAGAATGCTGTTGCCGAGTTGCTCGACCTGCTGGTCGCCGATGATGGCAGAGGCCAATCCAACCTGGCCCGATTGAAGCCACTCTTCGCGTCGACGCGCCAGCGTGGCCCTGCGCATCAGGAAGCCGATCGCGGCTGTGAGCACGATACCCAGCACGGCAGAAAGGAAACCGCTGGCAAGCGCGGTCTGCTGCGCTGAATCCATCTCGGCGAGCCGCCTTGAGCGAAGCGTTGCCTCTTCCTGGGCCATGGTCGCGAGCTGTGTGCGGATGGCATCCATTTCGGTCTTGCCGCGATCGCCGTTGACGACCGCCAGGGCCGCCTCGAGGCCTTGCGTACGGCGCAGCTCGATCGTCCTGGCGAGTTCGGCGAGTTTGGCCTCGACATGCAGCTTGAGCGTAGCGGTCGTTCGTTCCTGGGCAGGATTGTCCCGTGTCAGCAGGACGATCTCATTGAGCTTTGCCGGGATCTCTGCCAGGGCTTTGCCGTAGGGCTCCAGATATTTTTCATTGTTCGTCAGCAGGAATCCGCGCTGACCCGTCTCGGCGTCCTGGGCACTCGACAGCAAGGCATCGAGCGCCACGATGACGTCATAGGACTGGACAATCTTCTGATTGCCCTCTCGCACGGCCTGCAGATTGAAATACGCAAGCGTGCCGCTGACCACAAAGAAAACCACGGCGACCGCAAGGCCCAACGCAACAGCCGGGTCGAGCCCGAGCGTGCGTTCAGACTGACCTGAGAGAGAGCTTCGCATCATCATATGGTCTCAAAAATTGCATGCCAGGCGTCTGCAGACTTCTGCTGGGCCGCCAATGTGAGGTTTGGCGGTGCCGAGCGTCTTTGCATATGCGGCCGTGATACCCCGAATGGGACGAAAGCGATCTATATGTGCTGGAAATCGCTATCACAAGCAGGCTTTGGCCGTACGCTTTGATCAATCGGCAGCCATATAGTTCGCGATGATCCGGGAGGCTATGGCATCGCGACGCTTCGTCGGGCTGATCATCAAGCCTGAGTGTCCAAGACCCGTCCGGGGTGGACAAGGCTGAGCAGGATCTCGCCAGAACCCTCCCGGTTCATGTCGCGGAGCCATCGCTGTCTGGATGTATTGTGTGCGCGGTGATTGGCGCCCGCCCTATCAGGCCGGGGCAGATTCAGGCATCGCTTGCACCGCACCGCGACGGCTGCCATATCCACGGCTCCCCGGCCGCAGGACTCGAGCCCGGTTCCTTTCCGCGTCCAGCAACTCCTCTTCGCGCTTCAAGCCATTCATGAATAGGGTCAGTAGCCGTGAACCCGTCCATTCGGCCTCCCGCGAATTGAGCGATAATCCATGCTCGTCACAAACTGTGCGGCACACCCGAGCGAGCATATCGATTTCACTGGGTTCAAGGCACTGGCCAGGGAAAAGCATAGTCTTTCCTCCTCGAAAGCCTACAGCCCCGCACAATAGCAGCGACTGGATCGCTGCAAAATAAAATTTGATGGAGGGCCAGCCCTCAAACACGAAAGCCCGCCAGCCGAAGCCGCGGGCTTTGTGATAAGGCGCGAACTCTGCTGGCGATACTAGTTAGGGAAGGCACGGGTCAAAAGGCGCAGAATGCAGTGACGGCTGAAATCTTATCTCGTCAGTAGCTGCTTTTCATAGGTCTTCTTCATGGAAATTCCCCTTTCCGTTTCCCTCGACTTTGAAAGTGCGAAGGGCTTGGAAAGCTGCCAAGAAAAACGCGATAGAGACCAGGGGGCTCGCGGCCGATCTGGACCGGGGCGGGAGCCATCGGGTCACACTGCACCAGACAGCGCCCGCAACTTACTTGGCTGTGAAGAATGTCAGCAGAACTTTGCCTTTGTCCCCGACCAAGCAAACGAACCGGTCTGGCGCTCCGGTCTTGCCGCCTCGAGCAATGTACGCCTCGCCGAGGACGACTATTTTGATTGGAACGTCCCCAACGGTGGTGTCAGCCTTGCTCATCGCGACACTTTCCATGTCGATGACGAGGTCGCTAATGTCCTTCGACTTTTCCTGAAGAGCCAACAGGCCGGTGGATTTGCAAGCGCTAATTGCTGGATCGTCGGTTGTCTGCGCAAGGCAGCTTCCGGTCAGCAGGCCCAGGAGGACTGACGACGCAACCATGATCTTTACCGGCATAGGAGTTCTCCAACGGACGAGATGCACGACGAGGCGCACCGTCAGGTAAGCCACGGTCGAGAAATTCGTTCCTTTTCGTGGATAAAGACTGCCGCGCCGCTGCGCAAAGCGCGACGCCAGCCCTTTTGAACCTCTTGGGGGCTAGTGCCGGGGTAGGTTGATCAGTTTCGGATTATTGGGGTACGGTCGCGGGATGACCGAATACGACAGGAAACGCGGCAACCGGGGCGGCCAATTGCTGTTCTGGCTTGTCGTTGTGTTGTTGCTGATCGCTGGTGCGATCTGGTGGACGAGGTAGCCAATGGGTCGAGCCGCCCATAAACTCCCATTGGCAATGGCCTCCCATACTGTCTCCGAAAATTCCGGACACTAAAAAAGGGCCGAATTTCTCTGCGCCGCAGAACGGAAGGATTTAGCTCCAGGGGAGCCCGGAACCGGTTGCGGGAATGACAGCCAAATGAGGCTATCTCCTAAAGTATTGAAATCCCAGGAGATGACTGGTGGAGCCAATCGGAATCGAACCGACGACCTCTTGAATGCCATTCAAGCGCTCTCCCAACTGAGCTATGGCCCCACTTCCGGCAGTCAGCCGGCGCCGTTTCCGGCGAAGAGATCCGGCGCGGGTTGGAGCCGCGCCGTCAGTGCAGGCGGCTTCTAACCCCGCCCTTCGTCAATATCAAGCCTTCGGCAGCGGCTTTTTCTTCTCGGGGCGCGAAAGCCGGCAAAGGCCCGCGCCCGAAGGCGCATCAGACCTCGTCGTCGTCGTCGCCGACGCCGATCATGTCGGCGACGTCGTCGTCTTCTTCCTCTTCGTCGGCAAGGAAGGTGTCATCCTCGTCGTCGCCCAGGTCGACATCGTCCTCGTCATCGCCAAGATCGGGAAGGTCGTCAGCCTTGACGTCCTCGTCGGCCTCTTCGAGCGAGACGACCTCAACGCCCTCTTCTTCCTCGGCGTCCACTTCCTTCTCGACCACTTCCTCTTCCTCTTCGATGGCGGCGATCTTGCCTTCCTCGAAGTAGGAGCGCGGATAGGTCTTGTTGGTGTAGGGCGAGACGATCGGATCCTTGTTCAGGTCGTAGAATTTTCGCCCCGTCTCCGGGTCGATGCGTTTTGTGCCAAGTTCGGTTTTTGCCACGGCAAGCCTCGTCAGTAAAAGAGTGGTCCCCATAACCACAGTTTGCAGCGCTGTCAAAGCGAAAAGCCGGCGCCACAAAACCATGCATTGAAAGGCGTCGCGTCAAGTGACGGCCATGGGGATGACCATTGCGGCCCGCCGTGATACGAGACCGCCGCAACACATGTAAAGCGCCGGCCCGCCGGCATTCCATCCAGGGAAATCCCATGTCTCATGCCGCCGCCAAGCCGGCCACCGCCCGCAAATCACCGGCGCTTGCCGGCAAGGCCCGCGTGCCGGGCGACAAGTCGATCTCGCACCGTTCCTTCATGTTCGGCGGGCTGGCGTCCGGAGAGACCCGCATCACCGGCCTGCTGGAAGGCGAGGATGTGATGCGCACCGGCGCGGCCATGAAGGCGATGGGCGCCCATATCGAGAAGCGCGGCGCCGAATGGGTGATCCGCGGCACCGGCAATGGCGCGCTGCTGCAGCCGGAGGGGCCGCTCGATTTCGGCAATGCCGGCACCGGCTCGCGGCTGACCATGGGCCTGGTCGGCACCTATGACATGGAAACCACCTTCATCGGCGACGCCTCGCTGTCAGGCCGGCCCATGGGCCGCGTGCTGGAGCCCCTGCGCCAGATGGGCGTGCAGGTGCTGAAAGCGACGCCCGGCGACCGCATGCCGATCACCCTGCACGGCCCCAAGCATGCCGCGCCGATCACCTACCGCGTGCCAATGGCCTCTGCGCAGGTGAAGTCGGCGGTGCTGCTCGCCGGCCTCAACACGCCGGGCATCACCACCGTCATCGAACCGGTGATGACGCGCGACCACACGGAGAAGATGCTGAAGGGGTTCGGCGCGAACCTCACGGTCGAGACCGACGAGCGCGGCGTGCGCCACATCTTCATCGAAGGCCAGGGCAAACTCACCGGCCAGACCATCGCGGTGCCGGGCGACCCGTCCTCGGCCGGCTTCCCGCTGGTGGCCGCGCTGATCGTGCCGGGTTCGGACATCGTCATCGAAAACGTGCTGATGAACCCGACCCGCACTGGGCTGTTGCTGACGCTGCAGGAAATGGGCGGCAAGATCGATATCCTCGACCCGCGCAATGAAGGCGGCGAGGATGTCGCCGACCTGCGCGTGCGCTATTCCGAATTGAAGGGCGTCACCGTGCCGCCGGAGCGGGCGCCAACGATGATCGACGAGTATCCGGTGCTGGCCGTTGCCGCGAGCTTCGCCGAAGGCGAGACGCTGATGCTGGGGCTGGAAGAGCTGCGGGTGAAGGAATCCGACCGGTTGTCGGCCGTCGCCAACGGGCTGAAGCTCAACGGCGTCGACTGCACCGAGGGCGAAGCCTCGCTTGCCGTGCGCGGCAGGCCGGGCGGCAAGGGCCTCGGCGGCCACCCCAACGGCCAGGACACGACGGTGCAGACGCATCTCGACCACCGCATCGCCATGAGCTTCCTGGTGATGGGGCTGGCGACGGAGAAGCCGGTGACCATCGACGACCAGGCGATGATCGCGACGAGTTTTCCGGAGTTCATGGGATTGATGACGGGGCTGGGCGCGGAGATCGAGTGACGGGTGATGGCAATCAATAGGGGCCGGATTGGAACGTTGGAGGGACAGCGCCCCCCTCTGTCCTGCCGGACATCTCCCCCACAAGGGGGGAGATTGGCAGCTTTGGCGCTCCGCTCATTCCTGCAGCGTCGACAATTGGCGAAGTCCAAGATGACGGCCAATCTCTCCCCCCGTGGGGGAGATGTCCGGCAGGACAGAGGGGGGCGCGAAGGATCACGGCGCCTGCCTCTTTCACTGGCCCGCCAATGACACACGTGTTCACCATCGCCATCGACGGCCCCGCCGGCGCCGGCAAAGGCACGCTGGCCCGCCGTCTCGCAGATCACTATCGCCTCAACCTGCTCGACACCGGCCTCACCTACCGGGCCGTGGCCTATGCGCTCATCCAGCACGCGCTGCCGCTCGACAATGTCTCGGCCGCCGAAACCGCTGCCCGCCAGGTCGATCTGGCGAGCCTCGACCGGGCGGTGCTGTCGGCGCATGCGGTCGGCGAAGCGGCCTCGAAGGTCGCGGTGTTCCCGACGGTGCGGCGCATCCTGGTCGAAAAGCAGCGCGACTTCGCCAGGACGCCGCCGGGCGCGGTGCTCGACGGCCGTGACATCGGCACCGTCGTGTGCCCCGACGCCGACATCAAGCTCTACGTTACCGCCAGCGCGGAGGTGCGGGCAAGGCGCCGCCTGGCCGAGATCGAGAGCATCGGCGGCACCGCCGATTTCACCGAAATCCTCGCCGATATCCAGCGGCGCGACGAGCGCGACATGGGCCGCGCCGACTCCCCGCTGAAGCCCGCCGCCGACGCGCACTTGCTTGATACCAGCGAAATGGCTATAGAAGCCGCGTTTCTCGCAGCCAGAGCTGTTATCGACGACGCCTTGGCTAGGAGAAACAACGCCTGATCCGGGTTTCTCCCGTGTTTCCGTTGCCGGAAGCGCTGAAAATACCCATATCGGGCATCAAACAGCCTGCCAGCATTCTTCATGCGCCGGAATTGCCGCCTGAACAGCGGCCCAGGGCTTTTGTAGCCCGGAGCGCCGGCAGGCCAACGCAACGCTAACCCACGGCGCCCGCCCCGCGACAGTTGCGGGGCATTCCAGGAGAAACAATGTCAGCTGCAAATCCCACTCGCGACGATTTCGCGAGCCTGCTTGAAGAATCATTTACCGCCGGCCATTCCGGCGAAGGCCAGGTCGTCAAGGGCATCATCACCGCCATTGAAAAAGACATGGCCATCATCGACGTCGGCCTCAAGGTCGAAGGCCGCGTGCCGCTGAAGGAATTCGGCGTCAAGGGCAAGGACACCACCCTCAAGGTCGGTGACACCGTCGAAGTCTATGTCGAGCGCATCGAAAACGCGCTTGGCGAAGCGATGCTTTCCCGTGAGAAGGCCCGCCGCGAAGAGAGCTGGGTCCGCCTCGAAGAGAAGTTCACCAAGGGTGAGCGCGTCGAAGGCGTCATCTTCAACCAGGTCAAGGGCGGCTTCACCGTCGACCTCGACGGCGCCGTGGCCTTCCTGCCGCGCAGCCAGGTCGATATCCGCCCGATCCGCGACGTCTCCCCGCTGATGCACAACCCGCAGCCCTTCGAGATCCTCAAGATGGATCGCCGCCGCGGCAACATCGTGGTGTCGCGCCGCACCGTGCTCGAGGAGAGCCGCGCCGAACAGCGTTCGGAAATCGTGCAGAACCTCGAGGAAGGCCAGGTTGTCGAAGGCGTCGTCAAGAACATCACCGACTATGGTGCGTTCGTCGACCTCGGCGGCATTGACGGCCTGCTGCATGTCACCGACATGGCATGGCGCCGCGTCAACCATCCGACCGAAATCCTCAACATCGGCCAGACGGTCAAGGTGCAGATCATCCGCATCAACCAGGAAACCCACCGCATCTCGCTCGGCATGAAGCAGCTCGAGAGCGATCCGTGGTCCGAGATCGGCACCAAGTTCCCGATCGGCAAGAAGATCAAGGGCACCGTCACCAACATCACCGACTACGGCGCGTTCGTCGAGCTGGAGCCGGGCATCGAAGGCCTCATCCACGTTTCGGAAATGTCGTGGACGAAGAAGAACGTGCATCCCGGCAAGATCCTGTCGACGACGCAGGAAGTCGACGTGGTGGTGCTCGAGGTCGATCCGGCCAAGCGCCGCATCTCGCTCGGCCTCAAGCAGACGCTCGAGAATCCGTGGCAGGCTTTCGCCAACAGCCATCCGGTCGGCAGCCAGGTCGAGGGCGAGGTCAAGAACAAGACCGAGTTCGGCCTGTTCATCGGCCTCGACGGCGACGTGGACGGCATGGTCCATCTCTCGGACCTCGACTGGACCCGTCCGGGCGAGCAGGTCATCGAAGAGTATAATCGCGGCGACATGGTCAAGGCGCAGGTGCTCGACGTCGACATCGACAAGGAGCGCATCTCGCTCGGCATCAAGCAGCTGGCCAAGGATTCGGTCGGCGAGGCGGCGACTTCAGGCGAACTGCGCAAGAACGCCGTCGTCACCTGCGAAGTCACCGGGATCAAGGATGGCGGTCTGGAAGTGCGGCTGGTCGACAGCGGCATCGAGACCTTCATCAAGCGCAACGACCTCAGCCGTGACCGTGACGAGCAGCGCCCCGAGCGTTTCTCCGTCGGCCAGAAGCTCGATGCACGCGTCATCGCCTTCGACAAGAAGACCCGCAAGCTGCAGGTCTCGATCAAGGCGCTGGAAATCGCCGAGGAAAAGGAAGCGGTTGCCCAGTATGGCTCGACCGACTCCGGCGCCTCGCTTGGCGACATCCTGGGTGCCGCGCTGAAGAAGCAGGGCAGCTAAGCATCGGTCGCGCCTCGCGCGCGGCCTCTCGACAAAACCCCGCCGGATCGCTCCGGCGGGGTTTTTCTTTACGGTAAGATAAACTTCCTCGCGTATTGGCCAATGGTCCGCGACGGAGACTTTTCATGCGCAATGGCGACGATCGTTCCACCAACGGATCGTCGTGGTTGCTACGCCTCTACATCAGGTCGCCGGCCTTTTTCTGCTATTGCGCAATGGCGATCCTGATGACCGTTCTGTGGTCCCTGGACGTCCGGCTCAATGGCGACGCGGACGACCTCCTGAAACTGCATGAAGTCCGTACCCTGCTTGAAACGGGCAACATCTTCGACCGGACGCTGCCCGGCATCGTCCAGCCAGAGCCCTATATTTCGCATTGGCCATGGATCGTGGACCTGCCCTATGTGGCCTTCGCGCGGCTGCTCGCGCCGTTGACCGGCCTCGAGCCGGCGCTGATGCTGGCAAGCTTAGCAGTTCCCCTGTTGCTGCTTGCGCCGGCGCTCTATTTCTACAATCGACTGGTGATCGCCATCGGCTTTGCCTATCCGGCCGTTGCGCTGCCGCTGGCTTTGATCTTTGCCGTGCGCACCTTTCTCGAGTACGCCCCGGGGCGGATCGACTATCACAATCTGCAAATATTGCTGCTGCTTGCGGCCTTGGTGTTTATGATGTCGCCGAGCCGCTTTTCAGCCTTCGTCAACGGGCTGCTGGCGGCCCTGGCAATTGCCGTCAGCGCCGAATTCGCGCCGTTCTATGGTCTCGTGATGGCAGTCTACGCCTTTGACTGGATCTTCGGCCACGAGGGCGGCGAAGACAGGATCGTCGCTTTTGGGCTGGCCTTGGCCATAGGCGCGATCGGTCTGTTCGCCGCAATCGTGCCGCCTTCAGCCTATGCCGCCGTCAGATGCGACACTTATTCGGTGCCTCATATGACGGCACTGGCCGCGGCCGGGCTTTCATTTGCCATCGTGCCTCTGCTTGTCGGCCGGCGCGGCGGATGGGCAGCGCGCGCGGCAATTCTGCTGGTGTTCGCGGCCGCCAGCCTGGCGGCGCTGGTGATGTTGTTTCCACAATGCCTGGGCGGCCCTTATGGCTCGCTCGACGCCTACGTTCGCGACAACATGCTCAACAGAATTCTCCAGGAATTGAGCCTGTTTCGGCGCCCTGATTTCGTTCTGTCGGCAAGCTTTCCCAGCATGGCGCTGCTTTTTGTCGGCGCGCTTGCCCCGGTTGTCGTCTGCCTCGATCCGCATGGCCGAAGCCGGCCCCGCATCATACTGGCACTGTTTTCGCTACTCGCGCTGGTGCTGGCGATCGACTATTTCCGCTACTTTCGCTATCTCCCGATTTTTTCCGCCATCGGCCTGGTCTTCGTGCTGGCGAGTTTCCTGCCGCGCGACGCCAGACTGGCCCGCTACCTGGACTCTCCCGTGCCGGTGGGATCGCGCAGATACGCGTTGATCGTCCCCGGTCTCGTCTTGTCTGCAGCCATGGTTCTATACCACCTGGCGGTGAGACCATCCGAGGCAGCGATTCCCGCTGCCGAGTTCGCCGACAGCTGCTATTTCAGTCATCTCGAGCCGCAACGGGGTTGGCCGGCAGGCGCCGTCGTTCTTGCGCCGCCATTGATCGGGTCGCATTTTGTCGCTCTTGCGCAAGGCCCGAAGGTCGTGACGATCCCCAACCACCCTTCGGCCCAAGGCATCGAACGGAGCTATCGCTTCCTCGATCCTGCTACCGCCGACCCGCGCGCGATTCTCGATGCCTCCAAGGCGACGCATGTTGCGATTTGCGCATGGCGCGGGCCGCCTTCGCCAGATCTGGCAACCGCCTATCCATTCGCTGCGGCGCTGATGGAGGGGCACCCGCCGGCATGGCTGAGGGAGTGCCCTACCGACGCGTCATCGCCGCTGCGAATCTACAGCTACCGCAATCCCGATGGATCGGACGCCGGCTGCCCCGCTTCGACGCTCTCCGCTCAGGCCCGGCCGTAGATCGGCACCAGCGTGCCGCTCATCGCCTGGTTGGCCGGCGAGGCGAGATAGGCGATGGCTTCGGCGGCCGCCTCGAGGCTGACCCATTTGGTGAAATCGGCATCGGGCATATCGGCGCGGTTGGCCGGCGTGTCCAGTGTCGACGGCGCCACGGCATTGACCAGGATGCCCTTGTGCTTCAGCTCCTCGGCCATCGCCACAGTCATCGCCGCCACTGCCGCCTTGCTGGCCGCGTAGGCGATCGCGCCGGCGCCCTTGCGTGGCTCCAACGCCGCCCGCGCGGCGATATTGACAATACGGCCGGCCGTGTCCGAAGCCAGCATCGAGCGCACCGCGGCGCGGCAGCACAGGAAGGCAGTGCGCGCGTTGGTGTCCATCATCTCGGCGAAGGATGCCGACTCGATCTTTTCCACCGGCGCCATGGCAAAGCCGCCGGCCAGATGGATCGACCCCCAGAGGCCCGGAACCTGGCTGTAGAATGCCTCGACCTTGGCAGGGTCCGAGAGATCGACATTGTGTGCCAGCATGACCCGGTCATGCGCGGCGAAGGGGAAATGGGCTGGCGCCGTGGCGTGGGCATTCGGCACGTGGCAGATCGCGCCCTCGCCCAGCAGCTTGCCGACGACCGCGCCGCCCAGCGCTCCGGTTCCGCCGGTCACGACGATATGCCTTCCCTGAAGTGTTTCCGTCATCCTTGGACCGCTCCTGATATTTTCTTATAATTATGTTGATTGCCGCGCCCGACGCGAAGCGTCGCGCCTTTTGCGCGATCACTCAACCGATATCTCGACATGGCAGCCGTCGCGTCTTTGCATGAGTAGGCCGCCGACAACAGCGACGCGCCGGCTCCATCGCTCGTCCCGGCCAGAAGCCAAGCCGGCGAAAGGCCGACGCATGCTGGCAAACCGACGCCCGGGCGGATGCCTCAATCGACGGTAATCTCGATGACGCGCGGCAATCCGGTTGCCCGCGCGTCCTGCAATGCCCGCGGCAACTCGCCGATGTCGCCAAGCCGCTGGGCGCCGATGCCGTAGGCTTCGGCCAGCTTGCAGAAATCCGGTGGCGCCGGCGACACGCCGACCGGCTCGACACCGACATCGAGCATCGAGGTTTCGATCTCGCGGTAGCCTCTGTTGTTCCAGACGACGAAAATGACCGCCGCCTGGGCATCGAGCGCGGCGCCCAGTTCCGACAGTGTGAACTGGAACCCGCCATCGCCGGTCAGGCAGACAACCGGCGCGTCTGGCATTGCAAGGGCCGCGCCGATCGCCGCCGGCGGGCCATAGCCAAGCGCACCGAAGCCGGTGGCGGCGTTGAACCAGCCGCCCGGACGGTCGTGGTCGTAATAGAGGTTGGCGGCATAGATCGGCTGCGTGGAATCGCCGACGATGATCGAGCCGGGCAGCGCATCCCGGATCATCTCGACGGCGCGCACCTGCGCCTGCATCACCGGAGCAAGTTCGGCAAAGGCGGCTTCGCGCGTCGCTGCCGCGCGTGCCGGGCCGCTCTCGCTGGCGGCAACCTGGCCGGTTTCCAGGAGCAACGCTTCAAGTGCCTCGCCACAATCGGCCTGGATGGCGACCGTCACGGGGCGGCGGGCAAGCTGGTCGGCGCCGATATCGATGCGGATCAGGTTGTCGGGCAGGACGAAACCGCCGTCGCTGTAGCCGTCATAGTCGGTCGGACCGAATTCGGTGCCGGCGGCGATGACCAGGTCGGCTTCGGCCATCAGCACCCGCACCGCTTTCAAGCTGGGACTGGTCGGCACGCAGAGCGGATGACCATGCAGCAGGCCGCGCGCATTGGCGGTCTGGATGACCGGCGCTCCCAGTCGCTCGGCCAGGCGCCTCAACGGGTGTTCGGCGCGCTTGGCGCCGCCTCCGGCCAGGATGACCGGACGGCGCGCGGCGGCGATGAGCCCGGCGGCGCTGGCGATCGCCGTGGCGTCCGGCTCTGGCGGCGCGGCGTTGCCCAACATGGCGGCGAGGCCTTGGCCTGTCTTGACCATGACGTCGGTCGGGATCTCGATATGCACCGGGCCGGGCCGCGACGATGAAAACAGCGCGAAGGCCCGCGCCAGCGCGCCGGGCAATTCGCCGGCCTCGGTGACGCGCGTCGAAAACAGCGCCACCTTCTCCATCATGCCGCGCTGGTCGGGCAGTTCGTGCAGATAGCCCAGGCCCTTGCCCAGGGTCGGCGTGGCGTTGACGCCCGATATCACCAGCATCGGCACCGAATCGGCGCGCGCCTGGCCCATGGCGGTGATCGCGTTGGTCAGTCCGGGTCCGGTGATGACGAAGGCGACGCCCGGCCTGCCGCTGGCGCGCGCATAGCCATCGGCCATGAAGCCGGCGCCCTGTTCGTGGCGGGGCGTGACGTGGCGGATTTTCGAGCGCGCCAGGCCCCGGTAGAGCTCAACCGTGTGCACGCCCGGAATGCCGAACACGGTATCGACGCCATGCGCCTCGAGCAGCGAAATGAGTGCCTCGCCGACGGTCGTCCCGGTGGTGGCCCGAGCGATTGTCATTGGCGCAGCACCGGTCGCGTCAGGCAGGTCGGGCCGCCCTCGCAGGCGATGCAGAGCGCGTCCGCCTCGAAGGTCGAAACCGTGCAGCCGGCCGCCCGCATGGCGGCCGCCGTCCGGGGAAAGCCGGCAACCGCGATGACCTGGCGCGGCGCTGTCGGCAGGACATTGAGGCTGAGCCCGTTGGACGCCATGAACTCGTCGGCGTCGCCCTCGACCAATCCGATGCCGCGCGCGCGCAGCATCTGGTAGAAGGCGGCGGGCAGAAGCGGCGCGTGGACCAGAGCCAGGTCGTCGGCGAGCGGACTGATCACCGACATCAGGTGCAGGCAGGCTTCCTCGCCTTGCCAGAGCGGCAGGTCGAAGCCAAGAACCGAAATGCCCTTGGGCGAGAGCAGGTCCGAGAGCTGCTGGATGCCAGCCTGATTGGTGCGCACGCCACGGCCGACAGCGAGCGTGGTCTTGTCGACCCAGACGCAGTCGCCGCCTTCCACCTGGCCGGGAGCCTCGATGCGGCCCAGGATGGGAACGCCCATGCTGATGTAGGCCGCCTCGTGCAGACCTGGTTCGGCGCGGCGCAGCGCCTTGCCCATCGAGAGAATGATCGCGCCCTGATCGGCCACCAGCGACGGATCATGGGTGAAGACGGAGTCGGCCAGGCCGTCATCGGCATCCGTCAACCATTCGATCTCGGCTCCCGAGGCCGCGACCATGGCGGTCAGTTGTTCATGCTGGACAGCGGCTTTCCGCGCATCGAAACCGGGGCCGTAGTGCCAATCCGGCGCCTTGGCATGACGCATGGCGCTGGTTGCGGAGCGCATGAGCACACGCTTCAACGGCCCGGCCATCGACTGCGACCCGTAAGCTCTGTCCAATGAACTCTCCTGAAAAGCCTCACCTGCCAATAGCCACTCGGCAAGCCATGATCAATGGTCCAAAAAAGCACGGTTGACGGAGGCAAGTGGAACGGTCCATCTTGAGAATGGGAACTCTGTCCAGTGACGGGTAATGGGTAAAAGATACCAGCAGCGATGGGCTCGACCGCTCCGTGGGGCGTCGAAGCCATGATGGCGTCAGGCGCCGCATCCGCATCGAAACACATGGCGCAAGAAGGCGCCGCCGAAGCCATCCATGTCGAGAACCTGCACAAGAAGTTCGGCGAGCTGCATGTGCTGAAGGGCGTCTCGCTGTCGGCGCGCGACGGCGAAGTGATCGCCATCATCGGCGGCTCGGGCTCGGGCAAGTCGACGCTGCTGCGCTGCATCAACTGCCTGGAGAACCCGACCAGCGGCGTCATCCGCGTCAATGGCGAAGAGATCAAGCTGAAGGCCGACAGCCACGGCCACACCGTTCCGGCCGACCGCAAGCAGATCGAACGCATTCGCTCCAAGCTCGGCATGGTGTTCCAGAATTTCAATCTGTGGAGCCACATGACGCTGATCGAGAACGTCATCGAGGTTCCGGTGCACGTGCTTGGCGTCAAGCGCGACGTGGCCATCGCCGAGGCCGAAAAGCTGCTCGCCCGTGTCGGCCTGGCCGAGAAACGCGACGTCTATCCGGCCTATCTTTCGGGCGGCCAGCAGCAGCGCGCCGCGATCGCGCGTGCACTGGCCATCAATCCGCGTGTCATGCTGTTCGACGAACCGACCTCCGCCCTCGACCCCGAACTGGTCGGCGAAGTGCTGAGGGTGATAGGCGACCTGGCGCGCGAGGGCCGCACCATGGTGCTGGTCACCCATGAGATGAAGTTCGCCCGCGAGGTCGCGACGCATGTCGTCTACCTCTACAACGGGCTGGTCGAGGAAGAAGGCCCGCCGGAGCAGATCTTCGGCGCGCCCAAATCCGAAAGGCTGAAACAGTTCATCCGCAACATCGGCTAGGAAGCGTCAGGGCGGAAGAAAACCGGGAACCAACAACAAACTGGGAGTCGTTACATGAAGACCGTTCTGAAGACATTCGCCGCAGCGCTGCTGCTTGGCGTCGCCGCCATGGGCGCGGCCAAGGCAGATCCGATCAAGATCGGCGTCGCCGCGGAGCCCTATCCGCCCTTCACCTCGCCGGATGCGTCCGGCAAATGGGTGGGCTGGGAGATCGAATTCATCGACGCGGTCTGCGCGGAGGAGAAACTCGACTGCGTCATCACCCCGGTTGCCTGGGACGGCATCATTCCGGCGCTGACAACCAAGAAGATCGACGTCATCGCCAGCTCGATGTCGATCACCGACGAGCGCAAGAAGACGATCGACTTCTCGGACAAGTATTACAACACGCCGACAGCTATTATCGGCCCGAAGGACCAGAAGTTCGGCGCGACGCCCGATGACCTCAAGGGCAAGGTGCTTGGCGTGCAGGTTTCGACCACGCACGCCGCCTATGCCAAGAAACACTTTGGCCCCACGGCTTCCGAGATCAAGGAATACCAGACCCAGGACGAGGCCAACCAGGATCTCGCCGCCGGCCGCCTCGACGCGGTGCAGGCGGATTCGATCGCGCTCGACGCGTTCCTGAAATCGGACCAGGGCAAGGCCTGTTGCGACCTGAAGGGCATGGTCGAGCCGGACGTGGAGATCCTCGGGCCCGGCGTTGGCGCCGGTGTGCGCAAGGAAGACACCGACCTGAAGGAAAAGATCAACGCCGGCATCAAGGCAATCCGCGCCAACGGCAAGTATGCCGAGATCACCAAGAAATACTTCGATTTCGATATCTTCGGTGCCGAGAACCAGGCGAACTGAAGGTCGCCGGCGCATGAACAAAAGCCGCACGGCCTCGCGCCGTGCGGTCTCGCCTGGCCTGTCCACGCACGCTTTCCGCTGAGCGGACCTGACGGCGGCTGACGCCAGCAATTCGGGGGCGACGCTGATCGACGCATTTCTCTCGGCCTCCGCGGCCGGCATCATCGACCTGCTTTCGCCCAGCCCGCCGGGCTGGGGCGGGGCTTTGCTGCTTGGGCTTCTCCATTCAATCGAGATCGCGCTCGGCGCCACGGTCCTGGGCCTGCTGATCGGCACCGGCGGCGCCTATGGCAAGCTTTATGGCGGCCCGGTGGTGCGCGACCTGCTTGCGGTCTACACCACGATCGTTCGCGCCGTGCCCGAACTGGTGCTGATCCTGCTGCTCTATTATGCCGGAACCGATCTCATCAACAAGGCACTGACGGCGATCGGCTATCAGCGCATCGACATTAGCGGCCTGGCGGCTGGCATCGCCGTGCTCGGCTTTGTCCAGGGTGCCTATTCGACGGAAGTGATCCGCGGGGCCATCCTTGCCATTCCGCAGGGGCAAATCGAAGCGGCCCGCGCCTACGGCATGTCTCCCGGCCTGCTGCTGCGGCGCATCACGCTGCCGGCGATGTTGCCCTTCGCCATACCGGGGCTTGCCAATCTCTGGCTGATCGCGACCAAGGACACCGCGCTGCTGGCGGTCGTCGGCTTCTACGAGCTGGCTCTGGCGACGCGTCAGGCGGCCGGCGTGACCAAGGCCTATTTCACCTTCTTCGTCGCGGCCGGCGTGCTCTACCTGCTGCTGTCGCTGCTATCGAACCTCCTCATCGGACGCGTCGAGGCCTGGTCGCGGCGCGGCATGCCTTCGCTGAAGGAGGCGCGCTGATGGCAAACGAGACGGCCATCATCAATGTTGCCGCGAGAACGTCACTGTGGCTGCAGCCGCACCGCATCGTGCTGATCCTGATCGCGATCGGTCTCGTTCTGTCGGCTGTGTTCTTCATGCGCTGGGACTGGCTGCCGCAATATTACGAGATGGGCCTGGCCGGCATCTGGCGCTCGCTATGGATCCTTGCCGTCACCTGCGTCCTGGGCTTTCTGCTCGCCGTGCCGCTCGGGCTGGCGCAGGCCACCGGATCCTTCTGGTTTGCGGCGCCCGCCAAGGCCTTTTGCACCGTCATCCGGGGCACGCCGCTGCTAATCCAGCTTTGGCTGCTCTATTACGGCCTCGGCTCGCTATTTCCGCAATATCCCTGGATCCGCGAATCCTGGATGTGGCCCTATCTGCGGCAAGCCTGGCCCTATGGCGTGGTGGCGCTGACCTTTTCCTTCGCCGGCTATGAGGGCGAGGTGATGCGCGGCGCCTTTGCCGGCGTGCCGAAGGGACAACTCGAGGCCGCGCGCGCCTTCGGCATGAGCCGCTGGAAGACCTTCCGGCGCATCTGGCTGCCGCAAGCCATCTACCGGGCGCTGCCGACGCTGACCGGCGAAACCGTCCTGCAGCTGAAGTCGACCCCGCTGGTGGCGACGATCAGCGTCATCGACATCTTCGCCGTCTCGTCCAAGGTGCGGCAGGACACCCTGCTGACCTACGAACCGCTGCTGCTGCTGGCGTTGATCTACATGACGATCACCGGCATCCTGGTCTTCGCCTTCGGCAGGATAGCGGCCCGGATTCCCAACAAAATTGGGTAGCAGCGAATAGCCAATAGCGAGTAGTTATCGGGGTCCGGGGACCGCGCGATAGCCGACAGCTCGCCATTACGCTATTCGCTATCCCCTATTCGCCACTCACTCAGGAACTTATCCCGATGCAACTCAGTCTCGACCAGGCAACAGGGCTATGCCGGATGGCGGCACTCGGCGCCGGCGCGAACGAGGAAGCGGCGCAATCGCTGACCGCTTCGATTATCGCAGCCGAGTCCGAGGGACTTGCGACCGTCGGGCTGTCGCATTTCATCGACTATCTCGAAGGGCTGGAAGCCGGCCGCATCGATGGCAACGCCGATCCCGTGATCACTCGGCCGGCGCTGGCGATCTATCTCTCCGACGCGCGCGGCGGGCTTGCGCATACCGGATTCGACCGCACCATCGACGACCTCGTCAAGACCGCGAAGCTGTTCGGCGTCGCCATCTTCTCGCAGAAGAATGCATATACGTGCGGCGCGCTTGGCTATTTCACCGGACGGCTGGCGGCGCAGGGAATGGTATCGTTCGCCGCGACCAACGGGCCTGCCGTGCTTGCCGGCTCGGGCTCGGTCAAGCCGGTCTATTGCACCAACCCGATGTCGTTTGCCGCGCCCGCCGCCGATGGCGCGCCGCTGGTCATCGACCAGTCGTCGAGCGCCACCGCTTTCGTCAACATCCGCAAGGCGGCGGAAGACGGCAAGACCATCCCCGAAGGCTGGGCGCTGGACGCCAGCGGCAACCCGACCACCGATCCGGCGGCCGCCATGAAGGGCGCCATGCTTGCCTTCGGCGGCCAGCGCGGCGCCAACATCGCGCTGATGGTCGAAGTGCTGGCGGCCGGCCTGTCGGGCGCCAACTGGTCGCTCGACGCGCCATGGTTCACCGGCGGGCCGGACAGCCCCGGAACCGGGCTGTTCGTGCTGGCGATCGAGCCCAAGCTGCTCGACCCGGACTTCGAACGGCGGATGAGGGACCAGCTCGACCGGCTGCGACGCCGCTTCGGCGTGCATGTGCCAGGACGGTCCCGTGCCGAAGCCGCGGAAAAGGCACAGGCGCGCGGCATCACCGCTTCCAAGGCGGTGGTGCAGCGCATTTCCGAATTCGCGGCGCGCTATTCGGCCTGAATAATCTTATTTATCAGATAGTTATGTGAACCCTGCCTGCGCCTTGCGTGGCAGGGCGCGATTTTTTGTGCGCGCCGCTGAACCTTTTTGCGCGTTGCGACGACCCAGCTTTGTCCAGGGCAAGGCGAGCTTGCCCGACCCACGCCGGGGGAAACAGCAAACCGAAAGCGAAAGCCTGTTTGATGCGAAGGATGTTCCCTTCGCGCCCCGGAAACTCGACCGAAACATAAAGGAAAATTGCCATGACCAACACCAAGATCACCATGCTCACCGCGGTTCTTCTTTTCGGCTCGTTCATGGGTGCCACCCAGGCGGCCAATTTGAAGGCAGCTCCGGTGAAACCGTCCGCACCCGGCGCCATCGCCGCTCCGAGCGGCGGCGCCACCGAGGATCATTATTGCAAGAACGGTCACGCAAAATTTGCCAGCTGCAGTGCCGATTTCATCGCGGCCTGCAAGAAGGTCGGTGGCACCATGTCGGATGTTCAGGGCTGGGGTGGGCGTACTTGCTTCACGCCCTCCTGATACCGTCTCAGGTCAGGCCGCTCCGTCGGCCCCTGGCTTCGCATGATGTCATCCGGAAAACCCCGCTTCGGCGGGGTTTTCTGCGTTTGAATTGCCAACGGGTCCTGCTCCGCACATTTTTGAAAATTGCCCTGCAAACAAGGGCGACAGCGACGACGCGTCGCCCTTTGCCTTTGGCGCGAAACGGATTATGAAACGGCTTCAGCCAAGCTTGCGAGCGCCGGAGCCAGCCATGACCGAAATCCTGCAGACCCCAAAGCTGGTCGTCGTCTTTGGCGGATCAGGCTTTGTCGGTCGCCATGTGGTGCGCGCCTTGGCCAAGCGCGGTTATCGCATCCGGGTGGCCTGCAGGCGGCCCGATCTTGCCGGCCACCTGCAGCCGCTCGGCAATGTCGGCCAGATCCAGCCGGTGCAAGCCAATGTGCGCATGCGCTGGTCGGTCGACCGCGCGGTGCAAGGCGCCGACCATGTCGTCAATCTGGTCGCCATTCTGCATCAGGGCGGGCGGCAGAGATTTGCCGCCGTGCACGAGTTCGGCGCACGCGCCGTGGCCGAAGCGGCCCGCTCGGTGGGTGCCGGCCTTACGCATGTTTCGGCGCTTGGCGCCGATGCGGAGTCCGAATCGGATTATGCGCGCACCAAGGCGCTTGGCGAAAAGGCCGTTCTCGATACGGTCGCGGACGCCGTCATCCTCCGGCCATCGGTCATTTTCGGACCCGAGGACGAATTCTTCAACCGCTTCGCCAACATGGCGCGCTACTCGCCGGTGCTGCCGCTGATCGGCGGCGGCCAGACCAAGTTCCAGCCGGTTTATGTCGGCGACGTCGCCGAAGCGGTGGCGCGTTCGGTCGACGGCAAGGTTGGCGGCGGCCAGATCTACGAGCTTGGCGGGCCGAAGGTGCTGACCTTCAAGGAGTGCATGGAGGAACTGCTCGAAGTGATCGAGCGCAAGCGCCTGCTGGTGCCGGTGCCGTGGTGGGTGGCCAACATCCAGGCCTCGATCCTCGGCCTGCTGCCCAATCCGCTGCTGACCAAGGACCAGGTGACGCAGCTGCGCGAGCACAACATCGTCTCGGACGCGGCGGTCAAGGCCAACCGGACGTTCGCCGGGCTGGGCATCCAGCCGCAATCGCTGGCGACGATCCTGCCGAGCTATCTCTGGCGCTTCCGCGCCGCCGGTCAGTTCCAGCAGCGCAAGCCCGTAGCATAAGTCCTAGGCGTGTTGAGATTCAGGTCAGGCCGAGCCGAGAACGGTGGGTTACGAGAACCGGAGCGGAGCGTACTTTTGGTACGTGAGCACCGGAAGCGCAGGAAGCCATCGTTCGCAGGCCGGCATCACCTGAATATCGGCATGCCTAGCGAGGCGTGACCTGCATGGGCAGCCCGCCTTGCGGCTGCGTGGTCAGTTTCTGCACCGGCCAGGGCTTTGTCTCGGCGGTGGTATCGAAGCGGAACCGCGACAGGAGGATGGCGAGCGCGATGATCGCCTCCTGCATGGCGAAGCTGGCTCCGATGCAGACACGCGGCCCGGCGCCAAAGGGCAGATACTGGAAGCGATCGATCTTTTCACGATTTCCCGGATGGAACCGTTCGGGCAGGAACGCGTCCGGCCTGTCCCAGAGCTTTCTGTGGCGATGGACGACCCAGGGCATGACAAGCACGGCAGCGTGCTTCGGAATATAAAGATCCTTCCACGTCTCCGGCACGATTGGCTCGCGGTTGATCGACGGCGCCGGCGGATAGAGCCTGAGGGCCTCATCGAAGGCAGCGCGGGTGAACGGCATGGCGTCGAGCCATTTGGTCGGATCGGACTCGCGCGCCAGCACCTCGTCGATCTCCCGCTCGACCCTGGCGCGCTCCCACGGCGATTCCGCCAGACAATAAAGCGTCCAGCCCAGCGCCCGCGCCGTCGTCTCGTGGCCGGCGCCGATGAAGGTGATGATGTTGTCCTCGACCTCGGCCCGCGTCAGCCCGTCGGGTCCCTCGGCCTTCAACAGAAGCGTCAGGAAGTCCTGCGGCACGCCTTCGGGATCGCGCTTGAACCTGGCCTCGCGCATCTTGACCGTGTCGGTGACGATCTTGCGGAAATAGGCCATGGTCTTGCGGCCGCGAAGGCGGGTCAGGCGCGGCAGCCAGTCGGGCGCGCGCAACAGGTCGAGCGGGTCGACACGGCCCATGGTCTCGAACAGGCGGTCGATCTCGTGGGCGAAACTGCCGGGCTCGCCGGCGATCTCGCCGGAGAACAGCGTCTCTGCCAGGATGTCGTAGGTCAGCAGCGTCATGTCGTGGGCGATGTCAGACGTGCCGCCCGCTTCGTAGCGGGTGACGAACTCCCGGGTTCGCTTGAGCATCGGCTGGGCGAAGCCGAAGATGTGGCGCGGCGTGAACACCGGCGCCATCGCCTTGCGCGAGCGCTTCCAGACCTCGCCCTCGGCGGTCAGCAGCCCGTCGCGCAGGATCGGCCGCAGGATCTTCTGGCGCACCGTCGCCATCTTGTAGTTCTTGGCGTTGTCGACCAGCACATGGCGGATCAGCCCCGGATCATTGGCGACGATCAGATGCCCGCCGACGCCATTCGCCGAAATCCATGGCTCGTTGTAGGTGAGCTCGCCCCACAATTCGAGCGGATTGCGGTAGACGATGCGGATCATCTCCAGCGTCGAGGGCGGCGTCGTGCGCGGCTTCGGCGCCGGGGGAACGAAGGGGGCGGGCTGTGCGTCCATGAAGTGCTCCGCTGGTCCTGTCAATGTAGTGGCTGGCACTCCGGGCGTCCATGTGACGGAACGGCAGGCATTTGTTGGGCTTGGCGGACTCCGGGGCCAGACAGTGTGTTCATCCAATCGTGACGGCCGTGGGCGAGGTCCTGCCTTGTCCATCAAGGCGCGCTGCCGTAGTGACGGTTACCAACAGATACCGCCAGGCAAAGGAGCCCACCTTGAAACATCAGTTGAACATCATCATCGGCAGCACGCGGCCCGGCCGCGCCGGGCCTGTCTTCGGGCAGTGGCTGGAGGCATTCGCGCGCGAGCACGGCAAGTTCGAACCGGTGCTGACCGACATCCACGCGTTCAACCTGCCGGTGCTGGATGAGCCGCACCATCCGCGGCTCGGCAACTACCAGAACGAGCATACCAAGGCCTGGTCGAAGGCCATCGATGCCGCCGACGCCTTCGTGTTCGTGGCGCCGGAATACAACTACTTCGCGGCACCGGCGATCGTGAACGCGATCGACTACCTGTCGCGGGAATGGAAGTACAAAGCCGCCGGTATCCTCAGCTATGGCGGCGTCTCCGGCGGCCTGCGCGCGGCGCAGTCCCTCAAGCCATTGCTGGCCGCAGTCGGCGTCATGCCGATCTCCGAGGGCATCGCGCTGCCGATGTACCAGACACTGCTCGACGAACACGGCGCTTTCAACGCCAGCGAACAGGTCCAGGGCGGCGCCAGGACCATGCTGGACGAGTTGCTGCGCTGGAGCCAAGCGCTAAAGCCGCTGCGCACTGCTTGAACGAGCCCGGCTTCGACCAAGAGCGCGGCTTGCCCATGCCGTAAAGAGGTGGAATGCTCGCGTCGATCAACCAGCCGGGGGGCGGTTCGACTTGCGCCTGCTGTTTGCCACGCTGCTGATGTTCGCGACCACCGCCGCCGGGGCGGCGGAACGGCGCGTGGCGTTGGTGATGGCCGATGACGACTACCGGCTGGTCCGGCCGCTGGCCAACCCCGTGAATGACGGCGAAGCGATGGAAGCCGCGCTGAAGACGCTGGGCTTCGAGGTGGTGCTGGAGACCAACCGCGACCTCAGGCGCATGCGGCGCGCGCTCGACGATTTTCGCGAGGATGCCAAGGGCGCCGATGTGGCGCTCGTCTATTTTTCCGGGCATGGCGTTGAAATCTCTGGCGAGAACCGGCTGCTGCCGGTCGATGCCGACGCGTCCTCGCTGGACGCGCTGGCCAAGACCAGCCTGAAGCTGGAAGAGGTACGCGACGCTGTCGCCGCCATCGCCAAGGTCGGGCTGGTCGTGCTCGACGCCTGCCGCAGCGATCCGTTCTCCGGCACGATGAGCGAAGGGCGTGGCGCGACGTCTCTGGCGAAGGATATCGCGGACAAGGTCAAGCCTGGTCTCGGCAGGATTGGCCGCGCGGAAAACATCCTGTTCGCCTTCTCTGCGGCGCCAGGCGAGACGGCCGCCGACGGCACCGGACAAAACTCGCCGTTCACCACCGCGCTGACCAAGTATCTCGGCACCGACGGGCTCGAAATCCGCTCGGTGCTGACGCTGGTGCAGCAGGAGGTCTATGATCTGTCGCGGGGAAAGCAGTTGCCCTATGTCGAGAGCGGCCTGCCGAAACTGTTCTTTGCCGCCGAGGCCAAGGAACGATTGCCGGAACGCGAACGGCTTTTGCTGGCCATGGCCGACGTTACGCCGGAAATGCGCGTCGAGGTGGAACAGATCGCCAGCGATGCGGACGTGCCGCTGGCGCCGCTCTACGGCGCGCTGATCAGCGCCGATGCGAGCCATCTTTCGGCGGACAGCCTGAATGCCCGGTTGCGCGAGGCGGCCGACGCCTTCGTCAAGGTGCGCGGCGAGATGAAGATGCTCGCCTCCGACGACCCGAAGGTGACCGAACTGCGCCTTCAGGCCGAGGAACAGCTTTCGCTCGGCGCGTTCGACGGCGCCCGCGCCATCCTCGCCAAGGCGGCCGACATCGACAACGTCTCGCGCAACGCGCTGAAGGTCAATTTCGTCAGCCGGACGCTGTCCGAAGCCGCGACGCGTTTTCTGTCCGGCGGCGCGGCGCGCGCCGAGCTCGACTATGCCACCGCCATCGGCGACTACGAATCCGTGCTGGCGCTCTATGGCGAAGCCGGCCAGACCCCGCTCAGCCTGGAACAGGCCGACCGCCAGAGCCGCACGCTGGAGGAACTGGGCGTTCTCTATACGACTGTCGGCAACGTCGAGGCGGCCGGCCGCGCCTTTGCCGCACTGTTGGCCAATCTCGAGCAGCGGTCGCGTCAGGAAACCGCCCCCAGCGTCAAGCGCGATCTCGCCGTCAGCCATATCAAGCTCGCCAACATAAGGATGGCTCAGGGCGACCTGCCAACCTCGCTGGAAAACTACGAGGCGGCCAGGGACATACTGCAAAACCTGACCGCAGGCATGCCGGACAAGAAGGTCTGGCTTAGCGATCTGGCCACGGCCAACGACAAGATCGGCAACGTGCTGGCGACGCAAGGCGTCGTGGGGGCCGCCGCCAAGGCCTATCAACAGAGCCTGTCGATCAAGCAGCAATTGGTCGATGCGGAGCCGAACAGCGCCGGTCTGCTGCGCGACCTGACGATTACCTATGATGAAATCGGCGACCTTGCGCGGACCGCCGGCCAGTTGGACGGCGCCCAGACGGCCTTTGAAGAGAGCCTGAGAATTCGGCTGGCGCTGGCCGAGAACAAGCCCGATGACCCTGAGCGCCAGCGCGCTGTCGCTGTCAGCCAGGAAAGGATCGGTGACGTGATGCGCGAGCGCGGCGACGTGGCCGGTGCGCTCGCGGCCTACTCCAACAGCCAGGCGATCGCCGAAGAACTGGCGCGCCGGGACCCTGACCATACCGATCTCAAGCGAGACCTGTCGATCAGTCATGTCAAGATCGGCAACGCGCTGAGCGACCAGAAGAACTGGCCCGCGGCGCTGAATTCGTATCAGCAAGCACTGGCTGTAACGCGGGACCTTGCCGCCGGCGACCCCGCCAACAGCGAATGGCAGCGCGACCTGTCGGTCTGCCTGGAGAAGGTGGCCGGTGTGCTCGATCAGCAAGGCGATGTCAGCGGCGCGCTGCGACACTACCAGGACAGCCTTGCCATTGCCGACCGGCTGGCCAAGCTCGACCCGGCCAATTCGGACTGGCAGCGCGACCTCTCGATCACTCTGGCCGAAATCGGCATGATGGAGACAAAACAGCGCCACTTCGAGGGCTCCCGGAAAGCCTTCGAGGCCAGCCTCAAGATCCGCCAGCACCTGGCGAAATCCGATCCGAACAATGCGATCTGGCAATTTGACCTGGTGCAGGCCTATATCAATTACGCGTATGTGGCCAAGGATCCGAAGGCCGTGCTGACCAAGGCTCTGGACCTGACGGTGGAACTCGACCGCACCGGCCGGCTGGCGCCCAGGGACAAATCGACGATCCGATATCTGCGCGACCTTCTCGCCAAATTCGACGCTCGAAAAAAATAGCCGGCTGCCAGCTCCGGATTCGGCCTGGAAATGCCCGCAAACCTTGGAAAAACCGCCTTTCGCGCCTATATCTAGGCAATATCAGAGGCGCGATTCGGGGCCGGTTTTTCGCGCTGAGCAAGCGGCATCCAGACAACAGGTTTTCATGAGCGACCAGAACGAGAACGCCAATGGCGCCGACGCCGAATACGGCGCCGATTCCATCAAGGTTTTGAAGGGGTTGGACGCTGTCCGCAAACGCCCTGGCATGTATATCGGCGACACCGACGACGGGTCGGGCCTGCACCACATGGTCTATGAGGTGGTGGACAACGCCATCGACGAGGCGCTGGCCGGTCATGCCGACCTCGTCACCGTGACGCTCAACCCCGACGGCTCGGTGACTGTTATCGACAATGGCCGCGGGATTCCGACCGATATCCACACCGGGGAAGGCATTTCGGCGGCCGAAGTGATCATGACGCAGCTGCATGCCGGCGGCAAGTTCGACCAGAACTCCTACAAGGTTTCCGGCGGCCTGCATGGCGTCGGCGTTTCGGTGGTCAACGCGCTTTCGGCATGGCTGAAACTCAAGGTCCGCCGCAACGGCCAGATTTTCGAGATGAGCTTCACGCATGGCAACGCCGACGCACCGCTGAAGGCGACGGGCAGCTACGAGCAAGACAAGCAGCCGGGCACCTATGAGGGCCGCAGCGGCAGCGAGATCACGTTCTTTCCGTCGGCAGAGACCTTCACCATGGTCGAGTTCGACCTTGGCACGCTGGAGCACCGGCTGCGCGAACTCGCCTTCCTCAATTCCGGCGTGCGCATCGTTTTGACCGATGCGCGTCACGCCGACATCGTGCGCCATGAGCTGCACTATGACGGCGGGCTGGAAGAGTTCGTCAAATATCTCGACCGGGTCAAGAAACCGCTGATCGACAAGCCGGTCGCCATCAAGGCGGAGCGCGACGGCATCACCGTGGAAGTGGCGATGTGGTGGAACGACAGCTACCACGAGAATGTGCTGGCCTTCACCAACAACATTCCGCAGCGCGATGGCGGCACGCATCTGGCGGGCTTCCGTGGGGCGTTGACGCGCCAGATCACCGGCTATGGCGAATCCTCGGGCCTGACCAAGAAGGAAAAGGTTTCGCTGATCGGCGACGATTGCCGCGAAGGCCTGACGGCGGTGCTGTCGGTCAAGGTTCCGGATCCGAAATTCTCGTCGCAGACCAAGGACAAGCTGGTCTCGTCGGAAGTGCGTCCAGTCGTCGAGGGATTGGTCAACGAGGCGCTCGGCACCTGGCTGGAGGAACACCCCACCGAGGGCAAGGTGGTCATCGAGAAGGTGATCCAGGCGGCGGCGGCGCGCGAGGCTGCACGCAAGGCGCGCGACATCACCCGCAAGAGCTCGCTCGGCGTCACCTCGCTGCCTGGAAAGCTGGCGGACTGCCAGGAACGCGACCCGGCGAAATCAGAAATCTTCATCGTCGAGGGTGATTCCGCCGGCGGCTCGGCCAAGGGCGGGCGTTCGCGGCAGAACCAGGCCATTTTGCCTTTGCGCGGCAAGATCCTCAATGTCGAGCGGGCGCGTTTCGACCGCATGCTCGGCTCCGACATGATCGGCACGCTGATCACCGCGCTCGGCACCTCGATCGGCAAGGACGAGTTCAACGCCGACAAGCTGCGTTACCACAAGATCATCCTGATGACCGACGCCGACGTCGACGGCGCCCACATCCGCACCCTGCTGCTGACATTTTTCTTCAGGCAGATGCCGGAACTGATCGAGCGCGGCCATCTCTACATCGCCCAGCCGCCGCTCTACAAAGTCACGCGCGGCAAGAGCTCGCAATACATCAAGGACGAGGCCGCCTTCGAAGAGTTCCTGATCGGCTCGGGGCTTGAAGAGGCGTCGCTGTCGCTTGGCTCTGGCGAGGTCCGCACCGGACAGGATCTACGCGCCGCCATCGACGACGCGCTGGCCGTGCGTCAGCTCATCAACGGCCTGCACACCCGCTACAACAGGGGCGTGGTGGAACAGGCGGCGATCGCCGGCGGCCTGAACCCCGAGGTGTTCACCGATCTGGGACGCGCCAACGCCATGGCCGATCGGGTGGCCAAACGACTGGACATCATCGCCGAGGACACCGAACGCGGCTGGACCGGCCGCATGTCGACATCGAACGAAGGCACTGGCGGCTATGTGTTCGAGCGCACGGTGCGCAGTGTCAAAGAATACGCGCATCTCGACCTGGCGCTGATCAATTCGGCCGACGCGCGCCAGCTGGACCGCTATGCACCGCGCCTCAGCGAGGTCTATGACGCGCCCCCGGTCCTGCGCCGCAAGGATGTCGCCGAAACCATTTCGGGGCCGCTGGCACTGCTCAACGCGGTCTTCGCGACGGGCCGCAAGGGGCTGACCATGCAGCGCTACAAGGGTCTCGGCGAGATGAATGCCGAACAGCTCTGGGAAACCACGCTCGACCCGAATGTTCGCTCGCTGCTGCAGGTCAAGGTGCTTGACGCGACGGACGCGGATTCGCTCTTTTCGCGCCTGATGGGCGACGAGGTAGAGCCGAGGCGGGAGTTCATCCAGGACAACGCGCTGTCGGTCGCCAATCTGGATATCTGATCTCGAGTTCGGGGGGCGTTGCTGCCCATGGCCCCCCGTTTGTTCCGTCTGTACCAATCAAATCATTTTGCAGCGGCCCGGAACGGAACTTCCTGCAAGACATTGTGACAGCATCGATCACAATTTCTCACAGGAGGCCTTCATGGGACGTGGAATTTTGCTCTGGTTGCTCGGTATTCCGATTCCGATCATCATCCTTCTTATGCTGTTCGTACGGTAGGGGGCGGAAATGCAGTCCACCCTATCGGCTGTCGACGTATCCGCCTCGACGGAATCGTCATCCACCGCCGTCAGCTGGGGACCGATCATCGCAGGCGCGTTCGCAGCCTCCACGCTGACGTTCATCCTGATGCTGCTCGGCTCCGGGCTCGGACTGACCATGGTTTCGCCATGGTCCGGCTCAGGCGCATCGATCACCACCTTCGCGGTGTCGACCGCCATCTGGCTGGTCATTGTCCAGTGGCTCTCTTCGGGTGTCGGTGGCTATCTGGCCGGACGTCTTCGCACGAAATGGGTCGGTGTCCACACGGACGAGGTCTATTTCCGTGATACAGCCCACGGCTTCCTTGCCTGGGCATTGGCTACCTTGCTTGTCGTCGGCATTCTGGGCTCGGCCTTGTCCGCAGCACTCGGTACCGGCGTCCAGGCGGTGTCCACGGTTGCTTCGAGCGCTGCGCTCGGTGCATCGGCCGGCGCCTCGGCCAACGCAGACAACGCTTCGGCCGACAATGCGACGTCCTACCTGGTCGACTCTTTGTTTCGACCGGCCGATCCGGCCAGGCTCGCCGCCGCCAATGCTGACAGCGATGCAGCTGCGACGGGACAGGCCTCTCGCATCCTGATGGCCAGCGCCGCCGCCGGCGAGATCTCCGCCGACGACAAGACTTACCTTGCGCAATTGGTCGCTGCCCGCACCGGTCTTTCCGAGGCTGATGCCAAGGCACGTGTCGACGCGCTCGTCGCCAAGGTGGAGGACGCCAAGGTCAAGGCCAAGGAGGCGGCTGACGCTGCCAGGAAGGCAAGCGCGACGTTTGCCCTGCTGGGCGCCCTGTCGCTTGTCATCGGTGCCTTCATTGCCAGTGCCGCTGCGGCGCTCGGCGGCAGGCAGCGCGACGACGAGGAAGCGGTTTTCATCACCACCCGTTAACCGCCAGCATCTCCCAGACATGAAAGAGCCCGGCTTCAAACCGGGCTCTTTTCTTTTTTGAGGTATGAGATCACCGTTTGGTCGGTTCAGTGATCCATGGCCTTGACGATCTCCTCGGTCATCTTTTTGGCGTCGCCCAGCAGCATCATGGTGCCGTCCTTGTAGAACAGCGTGTTGTCGATGCCGGCATAGCCGGAGCCCAGCGAACGCTTGACGAACAGGCAGGTGCGAGCCTTGTCGACGTCGAGGATCGGCATTCCGTAGATCGGCGAGGATTTGTCGTCACGAGCCGACGGGTTGGTGACGTCGTTGGCGCCGATGACATAGGCGACATCCGCCTGCGCGAACTCGGAATTGATGTCCTCCAGTTCGAACACCTCATCATAAGGCACGTTGGCTTCGGCGAGCAGCACGTTCATGTGGCCGGGCATGCGGCCGGCGACCGGATGGATGGCGTATTTGACGTCGACGCCATTGGCCTTGAGCTTGTCGGCCATCTCACGCAGCGCATGCTGCGCCTGGGCCACCGCCATGCCGTAGCCGGGCACGATGATCACCTTCTGCGCGTTCATCATCAGATAGGCGGCGTCGTCGGCCGAACCCTGCTTGACCGTGCGCTCGATGCCGTCATCGGCTGCAGCGGCCGTCTCGCCGCCGAAGCCGCCAAGGATGACGGAGATGAAGCTTCGGTTCATGCCCTTGCACATGATGTAGGACAGGATGGCGCCTGACGAACCGACCAGAGCGCCGGTGATGATCAGCGCCAGATTGCCCAGGGTGAAGCCGAGCGCCGCCGCCGCCCAGCCGGAATAGGAATTGAGCATCGAAACGACGACCGGCATGTCGGCGCCGCCGATCGGGATGATCAGCAGGATGCCCAACACCAGCGATGCCGCGACGATCAGCCAGAAGACCAGCTTGGACTCGGTGGTGACAAGCAGCACGATCAGCACGATCAGCGCGATGCCAAGCGCGGCGTTGATGAAATGGCGGCCGCCGATCATGATCGGCTTGCCCGACATGCGGCCGTCGAGCTTGAGGAAGGCGATGACCGAGCCGGTGAAGGTGATGGCGCCGATGGCCACACCCAGGCTCATCTCGATCAGCGCCTGCGCATGGATGTCGCCGTCGGTGCCGATGCCAAAGCTTTCCGGCGCGTAGATGGCCGCGGCCGCGACCATGACGGCCGCAAGGCCGACGAGCGAGTGGAAGGCGGCAACCAGCTGCGGCATCGAGGTCATGGCGATGCGGCGCGCCGTGATGGCGCCGACGCCGCCGCCAATGGCGAGGCCGAGCACGATGAGGCCGAAGCGCCCGGCCGACGGGGTGGCCAGCGCCAGCGTGGTGGCAATGGCGATGGCCATGCCGACCATGCCGTACAGATTGCCCTGGCGGCTGGTGGTCGGATGCGACAGGCCGCGCAGCGCCATGATGAACAGGACGCCGGAGACGAGATAGAGGAAGGACGCGAAGTTGGCGTTCATGGCGCTCTACTTGTCCTTCTTCTTGTACATGGCCAGCATGCGCTGGGTGACGAGGAAGCCGCCGAAGATGTTGACCGAGACCAGCATCAGCGCGACGAAGCCGAAGCCGGCGGCGATGCCTGAGGCGGCGATGCCGACCGCAAGCAACGCGCCGACGACGATGACCGAGGAGATGGCGTTGGTGACGGCCATCAGCGGCGTGTGCAGCGCGGGGGTCACCGACCAGACGACATAATAGCCGACGAAGATCGCCAGGATGAAGATGGCGAAGCGGAAGACGAAGGGATCGATGGCGCCGCCCGACAGCGCGTGCGCGGCTCCACCGGCCGCATCGGCAGCGCCGGGCGCGGCTGCCATGTCGTGCACCGCCAGCCGGACGGCGGCGCTTGCCTGATCGAGCTGGTCGAGAGCCTTCTGCAGGGTCTGATCCATCACGCTATCCCTTTCGGCTTCGACGAGGGCGATTTGGGCGCGGCCGGTTTCCTGGTTGCCGCCTTGCGGGCGGCCGGCTCGGCCGAGGCGTCGGCAACTATTGTCGTGGCTTGGATCGCGGCCGGCTCGACATGAGGCTGCTGATCAGCCTTGACGAACGCCGGATGGACGATCTTGCCGCCGTCGGTCAACATCGTCGCCTTGACGAGATCGTCATCGCGGTTGATGGCCAGCGTCTTGGTCGTCTTGTCGACCAGCGTCTCGAGGAAAGAGAACAGGTTCCTCGCATAGAGGAGCGATGCGGATGCGGCGATGCGGCCCGGCACATTGAGATGGCCGACGATCTTGACGCCGTTGGGCGTCGTCACAACCTGACCGGCCACGGCGCCCTCGACATTGCCGCCGCGCTCGACAGCGAGATCGACGAGCACGGAGCCCGGCTTCATCGAAGCGACCATCGCGGCCGAGACCAGCTTCGGCGCCGGCCGGCCGGGGATCAGCGCCGTGGTTATGACGATATCCTGCTTGGCGATGTGCTCGGCGGTGAGTGCCGCCTGCTTGGCCTGGTATTCCTTCGACATTTCCTTGGCGTAGCCGCCGGCCGTTTCGGCGGCCTTGAATTCCTCGTCCTCGACGGCCAGGAACTTCGCGCCGAGAGAAGCGACCTGCTCCTTCGCGGCGGGGCGCACATCGGTGGCGGTGACGACCGCGCCAAGCCGGCGCGCCGTTGCGATCGCCTGCAGGCCTGCGACGCCGACGCCCATGATGAAGACCTTAGCCGCCGGCACGGTGCCCGCCGCCGTCATCATCATCGGCAAGGCCCGATCGTATTCGGAAGCGCCGTCGATCACCGCCTGGTAGCCGGCAAGATTGGCTTGCGAGGACAGGACGTCCATCGACTGGGCGCGCGTGATGCGCGGCATGAACTCCATCGAGAACGCGGTGACACCGGCCCTGGCCAGAGCCGCGACGGCGTCATCGTTGCCGTAGGGATCCATCATGGCGATGACGGCCGCACCGGCCTTGTAGCTCTTGAGCTCGGCATCGCTTGGCCGGCGCACCTTGAGTACGACATCGGCCTTGGCGACATCGGAAGCCTTGCCGATGGTGGCCCCCGTCTTGGCGAACTCCTCGTCGGGAATGCGCGAGCGTGTGCCGGCGCCGGTCTCGATGACGACATCGAAGCCCAGTGCGGTCAGCCGCTTCACCGTATCCGGCGATGCCGCCACACGAGGCTCGTTGGCATCGAGTTCACGAGGGATGAAAACCGTCTGTCCCACCGCATGATCCTTTCGGCCGGAAACTGTTCCCGCAGGACGCCGGCCGGCCTCGCGGCGGCGCCGTGGACGAAATGTCGGAAATTCTTATCGGAGGAGGAAGGCGCCGACGGCCAGAATCAGAACGAACAGGATTGTCGCCGAGAAGAAACCGCCCGCGAAGAAGCCGAAGGCCATGGCCAGAAGCATGGCGGCGCAGAAAAGCGATCCGTACTTGGCCAGCGCGAGGAATCCCGCATAGGTGCGGTCGTGCTCGGCATAGTCCATCTTCGCGCCCAGTTCGACAGGCCCGTTCGCCGAGTGATCAGCCATGGAAGTACCCCTTCGAAGACATCTTTCAGGCACATAGCGAAAAGCTGGGCCGAGAGCAATGGCGCTCTTGCCGCACCGCAGCCCACAGGGCCCTCAGGGAGAACTCATCTCCGGGGGCGACATGCAGTCTTCAGAGCGGTTCGGATGGCATCGTAGTCGTAAAGGCCGACGGGCAACCTACGTCACGCCGCCCCAAAAAGCTGACGGCAGGCGCGCCGTCGGCTCGAAGGCGGCGCTGGTCACCCTTCGGACCGTCTTCAGCCGGCGAGATGCGGGAACAGTCCGAGCAACCCGACGACGATCAGGTAAAGGGCGACGATGTAGTTCAGCAGCCTTGGCATCACCAGGATCAGAACGCCCGCGATCAGCGAAATGAGCGGGGTGAGAGCGAGCTGGGAGATGTGCATGAGATGTTCCTTACCAGGCTTCGAGGCCATGAGCTGGCGCCGGTGCCGCCCTTGGCATCCCCGAAAACGCTGAAGCGGCCCAAAGGCTCCACGTTCGCCCGGCGAAATCGCGCGCGCGCGATTTCAGGCGGCTTCGCGGTAATATTTCGCGGTCGGCAGGATCGTCAGCGGCGCAAGCTCGCCCGCATGCGGCGTATCGAACAGCATGCGCTGTTCCATCGGCGTCGAACGGAAGAAGGGAAACCGCGACAGGGACCGCTCGCGGATGGCGTTGACGTCGGCGCGGTAGAGCACGACCTTGTTGAAGACGCCAGGATACGCGCGCGGCTCGCTGATCTTCTCGGAATAATAGATCCGCTTGTAGAAGCCGGCATGGTCCTCGCGAATGGTGGACAGGCAATAGGGCGCGTTGAAGTGGAAACACGCCATGCCGGCAAGCCGCAACGTCAAATAGGGGATCTGCGGATAGATGCGCGACCATTCGGGGTCGGAGGCAAACCGGCTGGGGCAAATGAAGCTCAAACCGTCGGCGAGCATCGGCCTGACAATGTCGCCGAAAGCCTTCGTGGACGGCGACATCGGCGTTGCCAAGGTCACGTGATGAATTCGAAGCGTGCTGAGCAGCACCTGGTCGATATAGACCCCGAAGCGGTAGACATTCGGCGTCTCGTCGAGTTCGTCGTAGATGGTCTGATTTTCGTTGTCGGGCACCATATCGTTGGAGCGATATGACTTGTAGCGCAGGCGGTAGATATCCTCGAGATCCTCGCCCTTGTCGCAACGACGATATTCAGTTCGCTCAAGCATCGCGGAGACGTTGCGTGCGAAGCCGGACATGTTGTCCGAGGCGTCCTTGCCGTCCAGGTCCGCTGCTGAGCGAACCGAACTCAACTGCACAATCATCTACTCATACCCCGCACATTGACGCCGCAAACCGACACTACGTCAGGGTTATGCGATGTAAAGATGAAAATGGGAAGGGGATCGTTTACCAGTCGTTAAGGTTAACATTCAACAAAATATTACTAAAATTTGATGGTTTTCTTGGTTTTTCATGCTGGCAGAAAGACGCCGCCGCATAGATTGCCGTGGGCAGGAGCCGAGCCCGGCCCGACGCCGCGGAATGCTGGATGGAATGAAGTCCCGAGACGCAAGGCGCGCAATCAGCGGCGTACCGCTTTCCTGGCCGTCCTGATGTCCTTTGCGAAGGGCCACACGGTGCTCGACATCGTCTCGATGCCAGAGGCGCTGAGCGCCGAACCGAACAGGAACCCCTGCACCAGGTCGGGCTTGACCTCGAGGGCCAGGATCTTGAGCTGCTCGAAGGTCTCGACGCCCTCTACGGTGACGGACAGACCGAGCGGGCGCGACAGGTTGACAATGCCTTTGAGCAGTTCGAGCGAACGCCTGTTCTGCGTGACGTCCATAAGGAACGAGCGATCGATCTTGATCTTGTCGAGCGGCAGCTTGTGCAGGTAGCTCAGGCTCGAATAGCCGGTGCCGAAGTCGTCAAGCGCGATGCGCACGCCAAGCTGCTTCAGTTCCTCGATGTACTGCCGCGTCAGAGACTTGTCGTCGAGCAGCGCCGTTTCGGTGACCTCGATCTCCAGCCGGCCGGCGGCAAGGCCGGAGCGGACCAGCGCGTCGCGAACCTTCTGGATGACGTCACGGCTGCGGAAATCCTTGGCGGACAGGTTGACCGAGACGCTGGTCTGGTCCGGCCATTTGGCGCATTCGGTGCAGGCCGCCTCGAGCACGAAGGTGCTGATTTCGGAAATGATGCCCATTTCCTCGGCCAGCGGTATGAAGATGCCGGGCGAGATCGGGCCGAGATCGGGGTGATCCCACCGGCATAGCGCCTCGCAGCTGGCGATGCGCATGGTGCTCATCGCCACGATGGGCTGATAGACGACCCGCAAGCTCTTGCTTTCCACCGCGCCGCGCAGGTCGGCCTTCATCAGCTGGCGGTTGCGGAAAGCGGCATCCATCGAGGCTTCGAACAGCCGCCAGCTGTTCTTGCCAAGTTCCTTGGCCTTGTAGAGCGCGAGGTCCGCCTTGACGATCATGGCGTCGACATCGGTGTCCCCGACCCGCGACAGCACCGCGCCGCCGCTGGACTGGATGCGCAGCCCATGACCCGCGACGTCCACCTCCCCCTGCAAGGCGGCGAAAATCTCGTCGAGCCTGCCGGTCAGATCGCTTTGGTCCTCGACGCGGTCGAAGAAGATCATGAACTCGTCGCCACCAAAACGGCTGACATTGATGCCTTGCCTGGCAATGGCGGCGAGCCGTTCGGCCACGGCGTAGATCAATCCATCGCCGATCGGATGTCCAAGCGTGTCGTTCACGCTCTTGAAATCGTCGAGATCGAGCACCGCCAGGGCGCAGAGGCGATCGCGGTCGCCGGACGCCATGGCTTCGGCGACCAGTTCGTGGAAATAGGCCCGGTTGGGCAGGCCGGTCAGATTGTCATAGCGTGCCATGAAGCGGATTTTTTCTTCCGCTTCGACACGGGCGGTCACGTCCTCGAAGGTGATGACACCCAGTTCCTGGCTGCCCTCGCGGGCCGAGAACTCGTAGTGCTGGCCGTTGGCCAGGGAAACCAGGACCTTGCGGTCGCGCCCCTCGCGCAGGGCGCGGGTCAGCTGGGCCTCGATATAGCGGCAGTCCTTCGGCGCCAGCATGCCGCCGGCAACGCCGCGCATCAAAAGACCGTGGATCGACCGGCCGAGCAGCGCATCGGCCGATTTGAGCGACATCAGATGCGCGGCCTCGGCGTTGGCCACTGCGACGCGCCCGTCGGGGCCAAGCATGACGAGGCCATGCGACATGGTGTTGAGCGCCCTGTTAAAGCGCTGGGCGATGCGATTGGCCTTCTTCTCTTCCGACACGGCCGCGAAGAGCACATCGCGCACGGTGTTGGCGAATTTGCGGATGGCGAACAGGAACGGCGCCGCCGACAGTCCAAGCAGAACGTGATAGATGTCGCCGCGCAGCAGAAACCCCAGCGAGATCGGCCAGGTCAGGGCAAGGGTCAGAATGGTGACCATGCGCGGCGACCCGTAGTTGCGGCCGGCGATGGACGTGGCGGTCGCCAGCGTCAAACAGACGGAGGCGATCTCGGCGAAATTGTCGCGCGCGAAATAGATGCCGAGCAGGCAGAACGCGCCCAGCGTCAAACCATGCAGGGAGCCATAGAGAATGTAATCATTCTCGCGCTTGTGCGCCTCTTCCCAAGTCGTCGGCGAGGGCATGCTGTTGTATTTTCGAAAGTTTCTCATGCGGAATATGCCGACGAGAATCATCGAGATGGCGACCAGCAAATAAAGCGGGTCGCCATTCTTCCACCAGACAAGACCAATCAGGAAAGTCTGCGCGAGAATGCCGATCGAAAGCGTCATCCCGTCGCGAAACAGGGTTTCCACGAACGGAATATAGACGTCGACCGGGATCTCGTTCTTTTTTCTCAGATTCAACGCCTGAATCCCAACTCTTGGGGGCCAAGCAGTGCCACATCCGCCTTAAGAAAGATTTAGAAAGGCTGTTTCAGAGTGGCAGCCAGGCGAAGTGACGCTGCGGAAACCGAGGAAACTGTCGTTCAGGTAAACAAGCCGTGTCGGTCATTC
>NZ_JBAZUD010000006.1:0-69824 GCF_041661565.1 Mesorhizobium sp. | reverse complement strand
GCTCACGAAGATCATTTGAAAGCGCTCGCGTCATCAGATGCTGGCCTCCAATCCAGCCAGCATCTTGAATCACAATCAAGCCTCGATGGGAATCCTACGATTCTCTAAAAGAAGGAAACGCTCTAGGCAGCGGCGCAGCGGCCGACGGGCAGGTTTGCTCTCCAGCCAAGGGCCTGCCTCGATTATCGGCGGCAGTCGAGTAGGCCACTGTTCCTGATCGTCGTCGCCATGGCGTTCTCCTTTCCTGTCATGCGATCGTGCTCGATCCGGGCGTAGCTGAAGGACACATATCGCGTTGGGCTGGTAGGCCACACGTCCAATTACGCGATCGCCACCCGTTGCCATGCGAAACAAACCGCGGCTGTGCCCCGGCGCTTGGGAATCTATCCCAGCCCCTTCAACACGGCCTGCGTGCGGCTTTTGACGCCGAGCTTGGAGAAGAGATTCTTGGTGTGGGATTTCACGGTGTTGATGTTGATGCGGAGTTTGGAGGCGATCTCGCTGTTGGAGAGGCCCCAGCGCATCAGTTCCAGCACCTCCTCCTCCCGTTGAGTCAAGCCGTGTGCGAGCGGCTCGAACGCGTTGACATTACGGCGGTCTGCAAAACGCGGCGTCAGGTTCGCGGGAGTGATATCGAGAAACACGTTCAGAAGATTGCAGAGTTCCGGATGTCGCGGCGTTGCAGCCGAGCCGGCAGCGCCTTCGAGCCGCGAAATCAGGCGCCCGACCTGCAGTGCACTCAGGACACGGCCTTCCTGGCCGGCCCTTGCCTCAACCTCGCGCAGCTTTGCCAGGGCCGCGGTGGTCTGGCCGGTTTCGATCATCGCCCGCGCATCCACGACATGAAACGCCTCCCATATCTGCCAAGCCGATGGCGGATAGCGGCGTCTGGCCTCCGGCAAATGGAGAGACAAGCGTTCCCATTCGCGCAGTCCTTCGGAGCGATTTCCGAGCCGGAAAGCGCGATTGGCCCGCTCGATGGCCAGTTGGAACTCGAGGCGGAAGTCCTCTGTCTCATAGGCTCGGCGGCTGGCGCGCACGAGCAGATTGGTGCCTTTGTCCGAACGGCCGGTAACATCGTAGACGCGGACGAGGCCCGTCGTGGCAATGAGGACGCGTTCGCACAGGCCGGAGACATCTGTCGCATTTTCCGAGGGCATGGCTCGTAGCCAGAGCCGCTCGGCCTCTTCAAAATCGCCCTGGTCAAAGGCAACGACGCCCAGCAGCACGGAAGGCAGCGCGACCATGTAGGAATGTTCGGCGAAATTGCTGCGCGCAATGCGCAGCGCGTCTTCCGCCACGTCCTTGGCCTCCTGGATCAGGCCGCGTGCAATATAGCACATGGTAGCGATGGCGCGGGAATGAAGGCCGCCCCAATGGACGGCGATCTCGTCATAGATCCCCTTTGCGCGCCAGGTCAGCTTCTCGGCAAGCGCCAGATCGCCGACCTGGAAGGCAAGGTAGGAATGAATTGAATCAAGATCGACGCTGCCAAAGGCAAGTTGATCGAGCTCGCGACCCTCGAGCTGCTCGATATGCGCAAGGCAGCTTGCAATATCGCCGCCATAGGCACCGATCAGCGCCCGCATCAAATGCAATCGACCCTTGACGTCCAGCCCTGTTTCAAGGGCGATGACGGACACGCGGCTCGCCTTGTCGGCGGCGAGAGCCTCGATTGTGCGAAGCGTCTGCTCCGCCTGGAGGAACCGGCGCATATTGATGAAGCGCCAGACCTGAAGGAACAGCAGAAGCGGGCGCTCCTCACGCGCGTCGCGCGGCAATTGCTGCATCCAGCGCGAAAAAATCTCGAAGCGGCCGTGGCTGAGATAGTCGTAGAGGCAATAGCTTTCGATCATCTCCGCGGCCCAGTCCGGTCGCCGCGCGAGAAAGGCGTGTCGAACAGCCTCCATTGGCGAACCGTTCTCGATGAACCATTGGGCGGCGCGAGAATGCAGCTCGGCAATATCGGAATGTGTCTCGGCATAAAGCCGCGCCAGCAGGAACTCCTGGAACAGATGATGGTATTTGTACCAACGCTGCGAGCCCGGCAACCTGACCACGAAAAGCTGGACTTCTTCGAGAAATTCCAGAACCTCCCCGCCGTCGCTCCAGCCGGTGACTGCATTGCAGAGGTCTGAGTTCAGTGCATCGAGTATCGAGGTCATGGCCAGGAAGCGGCAGATCTTCTCGGGCAGGCCAAGGATCACTTCTTCCAGGAAATATTCCGCGAAGGCACGATGGCTGCCGGTCGGCGGGGTCTCGGCAAACGCGCCCGGCGTGCGGCCGAGCACGAGCGAAGCGAGCCTGAGGCCCGCGGCCCAGCCCTCCGTATAGCCGTGCATCTGCCGGCTCTCTTCGGAAGTCAGCGACACGCCTGACGACGACTGAAAAAACGCTTCCGTCTCCGCCTCGTCGAAAAACAGGTCTTCCACAGGCACTTCGAGAATTTCGCCGCTGACGCGCAGGCGGCCGATCGGGATCGAGGGCCGGTTGCGGCTGGCCAGGACGATCGTCATGTTCGGTATACGAGCCGCGAAAATGCGATTGATCGTTTCGCCGCCGTCGCCGGCTTCGGCGAGGTGATAGTCATCGACGAACAGCGCAACGGGCGCTGTCTCGACGCATCGCGCCACCAGTGTCACGAGTTGAGTTATCGCGTCTGGCTCGTCGCGGGCCGGTATGGACGCAACGATCTGGCTGAAGCTTGCCCCGAAAGCCAACCTGAGGCCATCGGCGAAGGCGAAGGGATCACGGTCGGCCTCGCCCGTCGAATACCAGACCGTCTTGACGTCGCTTTCCAGCAGGGATTCATGCCACTGCGCAAGCAGCGTCGTCTTGCCCGAACCGGCAGGCGCATGCACGAGGCAAAGCCGATACTGGGTCAGCAGGCGGGAAAGCGTGGTCAGCCGCGGTCTGTTGATCATCCCGGGCGAAGCGCGGGGCGGCGAAATGTGAAGATTGATCAGGCTTGCGTGCTGCGACAAGAGACGTCCGTACGTTCAGTTGCTGCGCTTACGCGTATCACTCTTTCGGGTGATACGAAATTTCTTTCCGTCTCACCCCTCGGGATCATGCGGGAAATTCCGGCACACCGTAGCTTTCCGAAACGCCGAACGGGGATTCAGGAAGTTGCAGCTCAGCGAATACCAGAACTTTGACGCCACCGGGCTCGCCGAACTTGTCGCCCAGCAAGAGGTGACACCCGGCGAATTGCTGGATACGGCGCTTGCCGGCGTCGGGGCCGTCAATGACAAGCTGAACGCCGTTGTCGCCATATTCGAGGAAGAAGCCCGCCGCTTCATCGACGAGGAGCTTGCGGATGGTCCGTTCAAAGGTGTGCCTTTTCTGCTGAAGGATCTGACGGCGCATTACGGGGGCCAGCCGACCGGGGCCGGGTGGCCGCCGCGTGCCGCCGTCAAGCCGGCTGAAGATACGGAGCTTGTCCGTCGTTTCAAAAAGTCGGGCGTCGTTATCTTCGGCAAAACCGCGGTTCCCGAGCTTGCGATGGATTGGACGACGCGTTCGCGCGCGCATGGCGTGACCAACAATCCGTGGGACACGAACCGTACGGCGGGAACATCGAGCGGCGGGACGGCGGCGGCCGTGGCGGCCGGCGTGGTGCCGATGGCGCACGGCAATGATGGTGGTGGTTCGATCCGCGTGCCATCCTCCGTCTGCGGTTGCTTTGGCATCAAGCCGACCCGCGGCAGGAATCCCGTCGCTCCGTCCGGCAGCACCTGGCAGGGCATGCTGGTCGAGCATGTGCTGTCCCGCTCGGTGCGCGATAGCGCGCGCATGCTGGATGCAACGCAGGGCATGCAGCCTGGTCAGTTTTTCAACAGCCCGCCGGGCGGCGATTTTGCCAGCCACGTCGGCCGCGACCCGGGAAGACTGCGCATAGGCGTCTCCACCAAAGCGCCCTATGGGGCAGCGACCCATCCCGACTGCGTCAAGGCGGTTGACGAGACGGTGAGACTGCTCGAAAGCCTCGGCCACATTTGTGAGGACCACGACATCGCATTGCCCGACGATGGCTGGAGTGCGTTCGAAACCTTTATCCTGGCCGAATATGCGACAGATATGCGGCTCGAGGAACAGGTGCTTGGACGCAAGCTGACAGCCGAGGATTTCCCACCGATGCTGTGGGAAATGATCGAGGCCGGCAACCGCATCTCGGCGGTCGAGGTCAATGTCGCAACGACGCGCCTGCATGCTGTCGCCTCCGCGGTCACCTCCACGTTCAGCCGCTACGACGTCTTCCTCTCGCCGACGCTCGCACAGCCGCCGCTGCTCCATGAGGCCTTTCCGCAGGCGACCTCGATGCGGGGACACTACGAGTTCTATCTTTCCTGGATGCCCTTCACGCATATCTTCAACGTCAACGGCTCGCCGGCCATGTCTGTACCGCTCGTCTGGAATGCCGATGGCCTGCCGATCGGCGTGCAGTTCGCTGCCACACCAGCCGCGGAAGATGTGCTCTTCCGGCTGGCGTCGCAGCTTGAAGCTGCAAGGCCCTGGGGAGGCAAGCGTCCGCCAGTATCCGTCGCCTGACAATTACATGCAGTCCAACCAAATAATAAAGGGAACAAAAAGCATGAAACAGCACCGTCTCTCCAAGCATATCTGCGGCCTGCTGGCCGCGGCAGCGTTTGGGACAGGCCTGAGCCTCTCCGTCGCCGCCGCCGCGGACCTGATCGTCGCCCGCGCCGTTGATGCCGACAGCCTCGATCCCGACAAGACCAGCACGACGCAGTCGCTGCAGATGACCAACTTGATCTACGACACACTGGTGACCATGGGAGAAGATGGCACGGTGCATCCAGGCATCGCCAGCGAGTGGTCCATGTCGGAGGATGGCAAGACCTACTCCTTCACCATCCGCGACGGGGTGAAGTGCCACGATGGCAGCACCTTCGACGCCGCCGCCGCGAAGGCGCGGGTTGATCGCGCTGTCGACCCTGCGACCGTAAATCCGGACCGTTCGCTTTGGGGACCGATCACAGGCACCAGCGTGGAAGGCAAAGTGCTCAAGGTTTCGATGTCGGAACCCTACAGCCCGTTCATGTCCTTCTTGACCGGCATCCAAGCGGGCTTTGTCTGCCCCTCATCATTTGCCGCAGCCGAATTCAAGCCGATCGGAACCGGCCCGTTCAAGTTCGTCAGCTGGACGCGCAACGATAGCCTTCAGCTTCAGTCGAATGCGGACTACAAGAACTTCAATCCGCTTATCGAAAACCCGGGCAAGCCGCATATCGACCAGCTGACGTTCAAGGTGATCCCGGAGGCGGTCGCCCGCATGGCGGCGCTGCGTTCGGGCGAGGCCGATCTCGTCGAGCCTTCGCTGGAGGAAACGGCGGACCTGAAGAGCGACAGCAATTTCAAGGTCTATGCCGCCGAGCTTTCCGGCCAGCAGGTGCTGGCGGCCTTCTCCTGGAAGATCAAGCCGCTCGACAATCCGGACATTCGCAAGGCGATCGGCATGGCCATGAACCGCGACGCCTATGCCAACATCGCCTTCGAAGGCCTGGTCCATACCTCCAACTGCCCGGTCGCGCCAAAGCTGTTTTCGACGGATGAGGCATTATGCGCAACTTGGGGCGTGAAGTACGATCCAGACGGCGCCAAGGCGATCATGGAGGCAGCCGGTTACACCGCCGACAAGCCGCTCAAGATAAGGCTGTTGGCCCACAAACTGTCGGGCTGGGACCAGATGCATCAGATCATGCAGCAGGATCTGGCTGCCATCAACGTCCAGGCAGAGATCGAAACGCGTGAGGTCGCGGCTCACTTCGATCACATGAGCAGCGAGAACAAGCGTACCGACGGAGAACCCTTTGTCTGGACGATGGGCATGTCGGGCGTCGATCCGGACTACCTCAATTTCCTCTGGAAGCGTCCCGGCTTTGTCGAGATGGGCCTGAACGAGCAGGTCGACGCCATGCTTGACGAGCAGCGCAGGCTGTCGGGCGACGCTCGCGCCGCCAAGATCCATGACATCGAAAAGTATCTGATGGAAAATTCCTATACGATGCCACTGTTGTCGCCGGGCTGGAACTGGCTGATGGCATCGAACGCGAAGGTCGAAGGCTTCAAGTTGGGGTTCATGGTATCCCTCCTGTTCAACGACGTGACCCTCAAGCAATAGTAGGTCTGGCACCGCCCTGTCGCCAGCAGGCGGGGCGGTGCATCGACCGGATGGGTGCTGATGCTGTTTCTGATCTCAAAACGGGTTCTCGTCGCGTTCGCCACCGTACTAGTCGTGATTGTCCTCTCCGGCCTTCTTATCCATGTCGTTCCGGGCGATCCCGTAACCGCTATGATGGCGCAGTCGGTCTCCGCGACGCCGGAGGTGATGGCCGAGATGCGTGCCCGGCTCGGTCTCGACCTGCCGGTCTGGCAGCAGGTGATGCTGTATCTCACGCATGTGTTGCAGGGTGACCTCGGCACGACCATCCGCGGCAACGAGCCTGTCCTGCGGCTGTTGATGCAACGCGTCCCCAACACTTTTGCGCTGGCGGTCTCCGGCCTCGGGCTGGCGCTGGCGATCGGAATTCCGCTCGGATTTCTGGCGGCGGTCAACCGGGGCCGAATGGTCGACACCGTCGTCATGTTCATTGCCGTGCTTGGCGTGTCGATCCCGGCCTTCTGGCTTGGCCTCATCATGATCCAGGTCTTCGCGCTGAAGCTGCACTGGCTGCCCGTCGCAGGCTCGAATTGGCGCAATATCCTCCTCCCGGCCCTGACCCTCGGCCTGACCTATTGCGCGCTTGTCGCCCGCATGACGCGTTCGGCGCTGGTTGACGTGCTGGAGGAAGATTATATCCGCACCGCTCGTGCCAAAGGCCTCCGGGAGCACGAGGTGTTGCTCGTGCATGCGCTGAGGCCGGCGCTGATCAGCATCGTCACCGTCGTCGGTCTCGTCTTCGCCTATCTGCTCGGCGGCCAGGTCATCGTGGAGAACGTCTTCTCCTGGAACGGCATCGGCCGGCTCGCGGTCCAGGCCATGCTGGAGCGGGATTATCCGATGATCCAGGGCTTCATCGTCGTCTTCGCCACCTCCGTTGTCATCGTCTCGATGCTGATCGACATCCTCTACAGCTTCCTCGATCCGCGCATGAGGCAGAAATGAGCATCTCGACAGAGATTTCGCTGCGGCGTCGCGGCCTGCCCCTCGGCGTGCTTCTCGGCCTCGGACTGGCGATCTTCATCATCGCGGCAGCGCTGCTTTCCAACTATCTGGCGCCGTTCGATCCAACCCGCATGGCGGCCGGACCACGGCTTGCGGCGCCTTCCTCCGCGCATTGGTTCGGTACGGACGAATTCGGCCGCGACCTTTTCAGCCGGGTGCTGGTCGGCGGCCGTTTGTCCCTCGGTATCGGCATCTTCGCCGTGGTCAGTGGCCTCGTGATCGGCGGCCTGATGGGGCTCATCGCCGCCTTTTCCGGCCGCGCCGTCGAGGCGGTGCTGCTGCGTCTCATCGACGTGCTCTATTCCTTCCCCGACACGCTGATCGCCCTGGCGCTCGTCGCCTTCCTTGGGCCAGGCATCGAGAATGCAACGCTTGCCATCGCCATCAGCCTTGTCCCCTTCTACGCCCGTGTCACATACGGGCTCGCCGCAGCGGAAAGGGCCAAGCCCTATATCGAGGCGGCAAGGCTTGCGGGCATCCGTACCGGGCGGCTGGTCCGGGTGCATGTCATGCCGAATATCGGCCAGAGCCTGATCGTCATGGGAACGCTTGGCTTCTCTTCGGCCATCCTGTCGGCGGCGGGCCTGTCTTTCCTGGGTCTGGGCGTGCAGCCTCCGTCCCCGGAATGGGGTGCGATCCTCGCTTCCGGGCGCAACTATATCAACAAGGCTCCGTGGATCCTGATCTTCCCGGGCGTCGCCATTTGCGTGACGGTGCTTTCCTTCAACCTGATCGGTGACAGCTTGCGGGACCTTGTCGATCCCCGTCGAAAGGGTCGGCCATGAACTCACCCTATCTCAGTGTCCGAAACCTCTGCGTCAGCTTCCCAGCGATATCAGGCGGTTTCCGTGCGATCGACGACATCAGTTTCGATCTGGCTCGCGGCGAGATCCTTGCTCTCGTCGGCGAATCCGGCAGCGGCAAGAGCATGACCTCGCTGTCGATCATGAAATTGCTTCCGGCGGTGGCGCAGATGAGCGGCCGCATCGAGATCGAGGGGCAGGACATTTCGGCGTTCGGCCGCCGGCAGATGGAGGATGTGCGCGGCGCCAGGATCGGGATGATCTTTCAGGAGCCGATGACCTCGCTCAATCCGGTTCTCACCATCGCGCGGCAAATGACGGAGGGGTTGGTGCGCCACAATGGCGTCTCCATGCGCGAGGCGCTGGCGACCGCTAGCACTTGGCTCGAGGATGTAGGTATTCCCGAACCGGCCCGCGTGCTCGCGCAATATCCACATCAGCTTTCGGGCGGCATGCGCCAGCGCATCATGATTGCGGCAGCGCTTGCGCTTCGGCCGGGCATCCTGATCGCCGACGAGCCGACCACCGCCCTCGACGTCACCGTGCAATCTCAGGTGCTCGACCTGCTGGTCGATCTCAAGGCGCGCTCAGGCTCCGGCATCCTGCTGATTACCCACGACATCGGCGTGGTTGCCGAAACCGCCGATCGTGTCGCCGTCATGCGCGGTGGGCGTATCCTGGAGATCGGCACGGTAGACGAGGTGCTCCGTTCGCCGAAGCACGACTACACCAAGGCGCTGCTTGCCTCCCACCTGACGGTGGACAAGGGGCTGAAGCAACGAGCGTTCGAATTGGAAGAGGCTCGGCCTTGATGTCCGATACCGTGCTCAAGGTCGAACAATTGCGAAAGTCGTTCACGGCCAACCGGCGAACCGTTCATGCATTGAACGGCGTGTCCCTTGCGCTCGAACGGGGCGAGACACTTGGGATCGTCGGCGAAAGCGGGTCCGGCAAGTCGACGCTCGGGCGCATCGCCGTCGGTCTCGATACGCCCACTGCGGGAGAACTGCATATCGAAGGCGCACGCATAGACACATTGTCGTCGCCGCTGCGCCGCGAAAAACTACGGCGATGCCAGATGATCTTTCAGGATCCATATTCGTCGCTCAATCCGCGATTGACCGTCGGCCGGCAGATCGGTGAAGGGCTGTTCGCGCGCGGCGAAGCTGACTGGCCGGCGATCAATGCGACGGTCGCCGACCTGCTCGATCGAGTCGGGCTGAAGCGAGAGTTCGCGGGACGCTATCCGCACGAATTCTCCGGCGGCCAGCGGCAGCGGATTGCCATCGCCAGGGCGCTGGCGCCAAGTCCGCAAATCGTGGTCGCCGACGAGCCGGTCTCTGCGCTCGACGTGACCATTCAGGCGCAGATCCTAGATCTTCTCGCGGACCTGAAAAAGCACGGAGATCTTTCCTATCTCTTCATCTCGCATGACATGGCCGTCGTCGCGCGCCTGTGCGACCGTATCGCGGTCATGCACCGTGGACGGATCGTCGAGTGCGGGCCTGTTGAAGCCGTCATCGAGAATCCACAGCATCCCTATACGCGAAACCTGCTGGATGCCGTTCCGCGCCTCGGCCGCCGGCGGACCGGTCAGAAACCGATTCCCGTCCGTCTGCCGCAACATGAGGACGCCGATACCTTCATGACCGTGGCAGAGGGGCACACAGTGCTTCAGTCGGCTGGCGTCTGACGATCAATGCGCGTCTGGCGCCAAGACCACCATCGATAAGTGACCTATAGAGCGTTTACGAGCTCATCGACGGCAATGCCACCCGCAGCTTTTCCCTGGCAGACTGCCTGATGGCATCCAGGACATGCATCCCCGCCACCGCGTCGCTGATCGGCCAGGATTGCCCGGTCTCCCCTCTTACAGAGCGTGCAAACGCGCGGACCTCTTCTTCATACTGGTTTGCCGGCGCAAAGCGGGTAATTTCGACGTCCTGGTCGTAGATGTCGTCGCGCTTGCGCAACTTGATGATCGTCTCTTGTTTTGCCGAGGGCCAGACGGCGACCGGGATTTCCATCCAGCCCTCCGTGCCAATCACCATGATCCAGTGTGCCCATGCCTGCAGCAGGGCGCCGCTGAACAGAAGATTGCGATTGTCGGGAAATTCGAGCAGGCCGGCGACGGCGATATCCACGCCATCGGGCGCGCGCTTTTCGAATGTTGCTGTCGCCGCGATCGGCTCAGCCTCGAAAAGGAAGCGGGCCGCCGTAATCGGATAGACGCCAACGTCTCCCAACGCACCACCGCCGAGTTCCGGCTGGAACCTGATGTCCCCGGGATTGTCATTCATCACGCTGTAAGTTGCATGGATCTGCGTGACACGGCCAAGCCTGCCACTGCGGATGATGTCACGGGCGGCGAGCCATCGCGGATGGTACCGGACCATGAAGGCTTCCGATATCTGCACACCCGTCTGGCGTTGAACCTCAGCCAGGCGCAGGGCGTCCGCCGCGTCCAGGGCAAGCGGCTTCTCGCACAGGACGTGCTTGCCGGCCCTTGCAGCGGCAATGGCGTCGTCGACATGCCGGTTGTTCGGCGTCGGGATATAGACGGCCTCGACCTCTTCGTCGGTCAGCAAGTCCGAGAGAGACGTGTAGTGCTTCGGGATACTGAATTCCGAGGCGACACCGGCCGCTCGAGCTCTATCGCGCGAAGAGATGGCCACCACTTCGCACTCAGGCACGGCCTGCATTGCCGGTATCACCCAGTCGCGGGCGATCTTCGCCGTCGAAACAATCCCGAAACGGACCGGCTTCATCTCTTTGCTCTCCATTGCATCTGACGGAATCACAGGTTGGGGCGCAGGCGAACGAATGTGGACTTCGCCTGCATGAATTCGAGCAATCCGTCGGGACCGTTTTCCCTGCCGAGGCCGCTGGACTTGCTTCCGCCGAACGGCAGCTGGGGAACCGTTTCAAGATAGGTGTTGACGTAGACGAACCCACATTCCAGGGCGCTGGCGACGGCCATTGCGGTGTCGAGATTGGAGGTCCAGACGCCGTTGGCCAGGCCGTAATGCGTCTGGTTGGCGAGCGCGATCGCCTCGGAAACATCCTTGAAGGTGGTGACCCCAAGCACAGGTCCGAATATCTCTTCCCTGAAGATCGTCATGTGTGGCTCGATGCCGGTGAAGATGGTCGGCTCGACGAAGCAGCCTTTGCGCAGTCCCTCACTCGTCGGTGCGCCTCCGCCCGTCACGAGCGTTGCGCCCTCCTCCCGCGCCTTTTCGATATGATCGAGGACTTTCCGCTGATGCTGCCGATGAATCATGGGCCCGAGATCGGCATCGACATCGTCAGGCGTGCCAAGCTTCAGCAGCGCGGCCTTCTCGGCCAGCTTGGCGACAAACTCCGAGGCAATGCTCTCCTGGACCAACAGCCTTCCGCCGGCGCAACACTCCTCACCCTGGTTGATCGTGAAGGCAGCAAGCGCACCGGCGACCGCCGCGTCGAGATGCGCGTCGGCGAACACGATGTTGGCGCCCTTGCCGCCAAGTTCAAGCGCCACCTTCTTCAGCGACTGGCCGGCGAGGCTGGCGATCTTGCGCCCCACGGCGGTGGATCCCGTGAAGGAGATCATGTCGATGTCCGGGTGCACGCACATGCCCTGGCCGATCACCTCGCCCATGCCCGGCAGAACGGCGAGGACCCCGTCGGGAATCCCGGCCTGTTTGGCCAGCCGCGCATATTCGAGCGCCGTGCCCGCCGTGAGTTCCGACGGCTTGATCACGACGCTGCATCCCGCGACGAGAGCATAAGGCAGTTTTTGAAACAGCGTCACCGTCGGAAAATTCCAGGGAAGGATCATTCCGATCACGGGCAATGGCTCGTAGGTCACCAGGCCCAATTTCTCGGCACCTTCGTGATTGACGATACGGCCTGGGATGCTCCAGGCGAGCGACGCCGCGTAACGCAGCAACTCCACGGACCACTCGATCTCCCCCTTGGCGGCGGCGATCGTTTTGCCGGATTCATCGGCCTCGATGCGGCTGAGCATCGGGAGCTCCTCCGAGATAAGGTCGGCCCAACGCAGCAGGATCTTGCCGCGTTCGCTTGCCGCAAGGCCCTTCCAGCTGCCTTTCCTGAACGTCTGCTTCGCAAGAATAACAGCACGGTCAAGGTCTGCGATCCCGGCGAGATGGACGCTGGCGATGGTTTCGCCGGTGGCAGGCGAGCTTCTGTCGAGAACGGTGCCTCCCGCCGGGAATTCGGCGGCACCATCGATCCAGATGCCGTATTCACGCTTGGTCATTTCAAAATCCCGATGAGGATCGGCAAGGCGGCAGGGGCCTGGTGGCGGCTCCTGGCGGCTTCAGGTCAGTCGTGCAACTCTTTGGAAATTGGCGGGCCGATCACGAAATCGGTGAAAGCCACCTCGAACCCCTCCCGTTGGGGAGAGCAGCACATCATGCCGACATCGACCTGGGCAGACGGAGGAAAATAGCCCAGCCTCACCGGCTTCCAGCTGTTGTCGCCCCTGTCCAGATACTGAACGCGAACCGCTTCGTGATGACGGGTGAGGCGGATCCTGACGCCCGCCGGATCGGCCGGAATGGCAACCAGCGACCAGTCGGAAACGTCATTCGTGATGACCACGGAAAAGTACATCCGCCCGTCGGTAAACTCTACTCCGGCCTTCACCCAATGTGTTTCGCTGAGCCGCATCATCAGGCCAGCCTGGTCGTAGAGGGCTTCATACTTGCCGTTGATCGTCACCTCGGCGGTGAAATCCCCCGCGACACTCCTGTGGAAAAAATGGCCATTGTCGCGCCAGAAACCGTAAAATGTCTCTCGCCAGAAATCCGTCTCGTGGCCCGTCACGACACGAAGCACGCCGCCATGGTTTGTGTATTTCGGTGGCTCGTTGAGCCATTTCAACTGTTCTTCCGCCATGTCCACCTTCCGTTCATGTGCGCCGTTGCATTGAGGCACCAAATCATGTGCCTGGGGCTCTAAAGATGTCTGTCGATCAATTGAACCACGTGTCGGATAGACGGTAGCCTTCCGGGAACGGATCCTCGGGATCCACGCCGTAATGGCTCACGCCCGTGAGCCAGGCACGACCAGAAACCTGCGGAATGACGGCGGGCACCTTGCCTGCCTTTGCTTCGGCGATGATCTCGCAATCGAAAACCGTATCGAGAATGGAGAGGTGTCTGAACTTCTCGCCGATCGCGAGTTCGCCACGCGCATGAAGAAGCGCCATGCGCGCCGACGTGCCAGTCCCGCACGGGCAGCGATCGAGGCGGCCCGGCGACACGACGACTGCATTTTTCGAGGTCTTGACCCCGTCGACGATTTCGACCGGGCCGGCAAATTCGGTCTGGTTTATTGTGTGGATGAGCGGATTCTCAGGATGGACCGAAGGCAGTTGGACGGAAGCCGCCGCCTTGATCCGCTCGCCGATTTCGACAAGCTGCCTGGCCTCGCTGCGTGCAAGCGTCAGGCCGAGATCCATTGAATTCACGATACAGTAGATCATGCCGCCATACGCGACATCGACCCGCAACGCGCCGAGCCCGGGGACGTCGATCATGCTGTCACGATGCATGACGAAGGAGGGGATGTTGCGGAAGGTGATGCTCCGGCACTTGCCTGCACGGCACTCGGCAACCACGTCGACCAATCCTGCGGGCGTGTCGACTCGGACGATCGTCCGCGGTTCCGTCATCGGAATCATGCCCGCCTCCAGCGCGACGGTCACCGTGCAGATAAGGTTCGAGCCCGACATCGGCACAAAGTAGTCCGACTCCATGACGATCATGCCGATATCCGCATCGGGATGGATGGGTGGCGTGATCAAGTTGACGGCCGCGTTCACGCTGCCTCGGGGATCGAACAGGAGCATGTTTCTGAGCCAGGGACTGTCGCGTTCCAGGTTCTCCATCCTCTCGAACATCGTCGCACCTCGCGGAGGGAGGACGCCGCCGGTGATGACGCGCCCGACTTCGCCTTCGGCGTGTGCTCCCACGACGGTAATGACCCGATCCAGCTGCATCTACGACTCCAACTGCCTTCTATATCCAATATCCAATATTTCCGTACGACAAGCAATCGCCATTGTCGGCTCGGAGCCGAAAACAATCGATCAGGTGTTTTCGAAGTCGGGGCTGGCCTGCAGGCCGGCCATCACATCGTCGCGCGCATCGGCGATATGCTTGCGCAGCAGCTTCTGCGCCAGGGTCTGGTTGCCGTCGGCGAACGCTGCCGCCAGCGCCTTGTGGTCGTCCAGGGCTTTGGCCTGCGCCGAGCGGGCATCGATCTGCAAGCGGAGATATCTGTCGGCTGAATTGTAAAGCGACGACAGCAAGGCCAGCGAGCGCGGACGCCTGGCGGGACGCGACAAAGCCTTGTGAAAAGACCAGTTCAATTCGCTGAGCTTGGCCGGGGATTCCTTAGCCTCGACCCCCCTCGTATAGTCGCCCAGGGCACGCAGCACATGCTCGACATCGGTCTCGGTTGCCTGTTCGATCGCTTTCTTCAAGATGAATGGTTCAAGCGCCAGACGCGCCTCGAATATATCGATGGCGTCATCCACCGTCAGCGTGGCGACGAGCGCTCCCTTGTGGGTGTGGATGACGACGAGGCCTTCTGCTTCCAGTTGAAGCAGCGCCTCGCGGATCGGGATGCGGCTGACACCGGCTTCCTCGGCGATCGCTTCCTGCTTGATCTGCTGACCGCCCTTGTAGAAGCCCGATATGATCCGGTCGCGGATGAGGTCAACGACAGACGATGTGACGGTTCGGCGCTTGATGGCGACAGAGGGATCCATTTACGACCTATCAGGGAGCATTCTTGGCATTTTGAATATAGGATATGAAATCGCCGCGCTAGTGCAGTGCATTGTCGAGACCGTCGTGCGGACCAGCCGTCAAGGCTGCAGAATGATCGCGCTGTCCTTGCGCCAGCAGACATGGACCATGTCGCCGGTTCCAGGAAGTTCAGCGCCTGGCAGGTTTTGAACCTGAACGCGGAATTTCTGGCCGCCACGGCTGACAAGATGGAAAAAAGAGCGGCTGCCGGAGAAGATCACGTCGTCGATCTCGGCCTCCAGCTCATGGTCGTCTTGCGACGCGCACCGCCGGAATGACATTGCCTCGGGGCGAACGGACATTACAGCCGTGTGGGCGCCGCCCATGGGCACCGCCCCGGCAGTGATGTCGAACGGTCCATCCGGGGTCTGCAACAAGATCTGTCCATCGCTGGATGCACCGGCTTTGCCCTCGAAGAGGTTGGTTTCGCCGAGAAACTTCGCCGCAAAAAGTGTCCTTGGACGAAAATACATGTCTTGAGGTTTGTCGACCTGCACGATCCGGCCGCGATCGATGAGAACGACCCGGTCGGACAGGATCATGGCTTCATCCTGATCGTGCGTGACATAGACGAATGTCGCTCCGGTTTCCATTTGGATCCGTTTCATCTCGGCAAGCATGTGCTGGCGGATCTTGAGGTCGAGCGCAGCCAGGGGCTCGTCGAGCAAGAGCACCCGCGGGCCATTCACCAAGGCCCTTGCCAAGGCGACGCGTTGGCATTGGCCGCCGCTCAATTCGCCGATGAACCGGTGCGCAAGGCTTTCCATCTGCACCGTCTTCAGCATTGCCTGGACGCGGCTGCGGCGCTCTTCCCTGGCGACGCCCTTGACCTTGAGGCCGTAGGCGACATTGTCGAAGACGTCGAGGTGCGGGAACAAGGCGTAGCGCTGGAAAACCATGTTCACGGGCCGCTTTTCGGGAGGCAATGCAGCAACATCCTTGCCGTCGATCTTCAGGCTCCCCGACGACAGCGCTTCGAAGCCGGCGATGATCCGCATCAACGTGGTCTTGCCGCAGCCGCTCGGGCCGAGCAGGGTCACGATCTCCCCCTCGTTGATGGTGAGGTCGATATTCGTGAGCGCTTGAAAGAGACCGAACTTTTTCTGGCCGTTGGACATTTCGATCAACGGCGTCTCGGAGGAAATTCCACGGTTCATTTGAGCCTCACGAGGATGCACGGTCTGAGAGGGCGGATGCGCGTTTGAACCGTCCGACGACAAAACCGATCGCCATGATCATCACCGAGAACAAAAGGGCGAGCGTCGAGATCGAATTGATCAGCGGCGTCACGGTGCGGCGCATCATCGACCAGATATACATGGGCAAGGTGGTCTCGGTGCCGGCGACGAATGACGTGACGACGAATTCGTCGAACGACAGGGCAAAACTCAGGATCGCGCAGGAGATCAATGTCGGCGCGATCAACGGTAGCGTTATCCTCCTGAATGTCCCGATCTGTGAGGCTCCAAGATCGCGGGATGCCTCCTCCAGCGTTCGATCGAAAAGCGCAAGCCGTGCCCGCATCGCAATCATGAGCATCGGAACCGACAAGACGACGTGGGAAACGACGATCGTAACCATCGACAGCCGGACGCCGAGTTGCGCGGCCAGGACCAGCAATGAAACGCCGAGGAACAGGCCCGGCAGGGCGATCGGCGTGATGCACAGGATTTCGAGAACGCTCCTGCCAAATCTCCCAAGCCGCAGCCAGGCGAGCGATGCAGCCGTGCCAAGGACAAGAGTGACGATCGCCGTCGCAGTGGCGATCATCAGGCTTTTGACGAGAGCCTGGCCGAGCTGCGGATCCTGGAAGATCAGCGCATACCAGCGGAAGCTGTAGCCGTTGATTGGAAAAGAAAACGACTGCTCGGCGTTGAAGCTGAACAAGACGATGACGACGAGCGGAATCAGCAGATAAGCCAGCACGGCATAGACGACAGCTTTGAGCAGCATCATGCCACCTCGCCGACGGGCTTGGCTTTGCGCCGTGCCGGAATGAGCCCCGTGAGGCGGCCCAGGGCGAGCACCAGCGCATAGATGAGCAGCGACACGAGAAACATGAGGAAGGCCTGGGCGGCACCAAGCGGCCAATTGCCGGTCTTGCGGAATTGGTCGGCGATCAGGAGGCCCGTCGTTTGACCTGAGGATCCGCCGACCATCTGCGGCGTGACATAGTCCCCCGCGACCAGGATGAAGGTCAGCATGAAGGCGCCGACAAGTCCCTGCGCGGCGTTGGGTGCGACAACCCGGAAGAAGGCCCCCAGAGCGGAAGTGCCGAGATCCCGCGACGCCTCGATAAGCTCGGCCTTGATCTCGCTCATCGCTGAAACGACCATCAATATCGCGAATGGCAAATAGATATGGGTCAGCGTTATGGCGACCGCGAAAGGACTGAACAGAAACGCCTGCACGGGTGTGTCGACGATGCGGAGCTGGAGCAGGACCGCGTTGAGCAGTCCGTTTGTGCCGAGCAAGGTGCGCCACGCGTAGATGCGCACGAGATAACTGGAGAACCAGGTGATGAGAATGAGATAGAAGATGATTTTGGATCGGGCAACATAGGTGAGGTAGTACCCGACGGGGATGGCCAGGCAGAGCGTAACGGCAGCTGTGATCAGGCCGATCACTATCGCATTGGTGGTCACCCGCAGGAACAGTGGCGATCTGATCGCCGAGAGATAATTCGTCAGCACGAAATCGGGGACGATGCGGAACCCCGTCGATGTCCAGAAACTGTAGGAAAACAGCAATATGGCGGGCATCACGAAGAAAAGCAGCATGTAGGCTGCCGTCGGCGCTGCCAGAATGCCTCCGGTCCTCTGTGATGATGTCATCCCATTTCCTTTGCCGAACGGCCGCAGGAAGAGAAGGCCTTGCCGGCCGCCCCTTCCCGCTGTCCCCGCAGATTAAAGGCCTGCCTTGAATTCCTGCCAGGCCTGGACCCAGTCCGCATAGGTCGCGTGCTCGCCATCCTCATCGACCGGGGGAATGCCCGGCAGGCCGGAGGCGAAAATCTCGTTGATCTTCGCGTAGTCGATCCGCTTGCGCGCATCCTCGTCGAGCAGTTCGACGGCCTTCTTGGAAACCGGCGCCTGCACCACCGCCGTCGCGACCTTGGCCTGGACCTGGGGATCGAGGGACTGGTTGATGAATGCGTGCGCGGTCTCGATATTGTCTGCGGATATGGGAATGAACCAGGCGTCGACCCACAGGACAGGGCCTTCTTCGGGAATAGCCATTTCGAGCGGCACGCCTTGCGTTCGGACCTGCGTGATGATCGACGGATCGGCCACCAGGACCGCCGCGACTTCCTTCGACGCGACGAAATTGGCGACGTCCCCCTGGTTGATCGAAATCAGACGGGCCTGGTTGCGGTACAACACGTAGTTCTCGAACGCCTTGGCCAGTTCGTCGCGCGTCAGCAGGGGATATTTGTCACCCAGGCCTACCAGACGCGCAATCAAAGGCCAATTGCCCGTTGCGTCGTCCATGATCGCGATCTTGCCTTTCAGGCTCGGATCCAGAAGGTCCTTGTAGGATGTCGGCTTCTTCATCATGTCGGAGTTGTAGAGAAGGGTGTTGAAGCCCCAGATGTAAGGCGATCCCCAATGCTTGCCGTCAGAGAACCATGTCGGCTTGTCGAAAAAGACATCGAACAGATTGTCTGCGTTGTAGTTCGGAATCTTGGACATATCGAGCGGCGAGACGATCTTCATGTCCTTGATGTAAAGCTTGCTGTAGGCCTGGTTGTACTCGGCAAGATCGATGGGGGGAGGATTGCCGGCAATAAACTTTGCCTGGACATCGTCCTGGGAAGCGATCGAGGAGGTTTCCACAGTGACACCATTCGCCGCCCGCCAGTCCTGCAGTTCATTCGTCATGTCGTAGCCTTCCCACGCCATGATCTGCAATGAGCCGCCTGAAGCCGCGCGGGCCGGTGTCACGAACAGTCGTCCTGTCGACACTCCAATGCCGGCGCCCGCCAGGCTGAGCAGCGCGGCACGTCGGGTGAGCTGTATTGCTTCAAGCATAGACGTCTTCGGTTCTTTCGCCATGTGATTTCCCCTTTTTGTTGCTTTACTCACGCTTCATAATGGATATTGGATATAATAAATCGACTGTCGAAGTGTTTGTGGTCAGGTCATCCCCGCGGTTCGCGTGGTGTCGGTCAGATTGCGGGCGGTCGGCCCTTTTGATTTCAGCCCGGACGTCCTTCGTCGGCGTAGTGAGCGATTTGCGGCGGCAGGGCCTGGCGACCGCGCACGCGATCGACCATTTTTTCGGCGATCATCATCGTAGGGCAGTGGAGGTTGCCATTCGGGATGCGCGGCATGACCGAAGCATCGATCACCCGAAGCCGCTCGACGCCATGAACCCGACCTTCGTCGTCAACGACAGCCATGTCGTCATTGCCCATCCGGCAGCTCGAGCATGGATGGTATTGGGTTCCCATATTCTCCTTGAGCCAGGAGAAAACCTCGTCGTCGGATTGCTTGCGCAAGCCGGGAACGATGGCTTCGCCACGGATGCTGTCCCAACCCTTTTGTTGGATGATCTCGTCGGTATGGCGAACGCCGTCGATCAGATTTCGCCTGTCTTGCTGCTGCTGGAGATAGTTCAACACGATTGATGGGTGCAGTCTGGGGTCCGCCGACTTGAGCGTCACCGCCCCCCGGCTCTCCGGCCGGCCCAGGCAAACCTGATACTGGAACCCTTCTTCGATATTGACCTTTCCGTGCATCAGTTCGCCGAGCATCGGCAGGAACTCGTGCTGGATGTTGGCATAGTCGACGGCATCGCTGCTTTTGAAGAACGAACCGACTTCCCAGAGATTGGTTATGCCCAGGCCCTTCCTGAAGAACAGCCATTGCGCACCGATGAACGCCATCTTGATGAGGTTCATGTCGACCGCGGGCGACACGCCTTTATGCGAGGCACGATATTTGATGGAGACGGCGACGTGGTCCTGCAGCCCCTTCCCCACGCCGGGAACATCCGCCACGCTCTTGATGCCATTGGCGGCGAGTTCGGCCGCTGGACCGATACCCGACAGCAGAAGCACTTGCGGCGAGTTGAAGGCGCCACCGCACAGGATGACCTCGCGCTCGGCTTCAACCGACTGGACGGCGCCGTTCTTCTCGAAGGTGACGCCGACGGCTTTCTTTCCGCTGAAATCCACCTTGTGAACCAGGGCATTCAAAACGAGCTCGACATTGCCCCGCTTGATGGCGGGGCGGAGATAGGCCCTGCCACCGCTGGCCCGGATACCGTTATCGATGTTGGCCTGATAGGCGTGGACGCCTTCCTGACGGTAGGCGTTGTAGTCTTCGTTGAGCGGGTGTCCTGCCTGCTGCCCGGCTTCCAGGAACGCACGGAAGGGTTCGAGTTCGGCCTTTAGCGTCGTGATCCGGATCGGCCCCTGACCGCCCCGATATTCATTGCTTCCCCTGTCATACGATTCCAGTTTCTTGAAGTATGGAAGGCAATGGGCATAGGACCAGTTGGTAAGACCATCTTCCGCCCAGCGGTCGAAGTCGCGCGGATTTCCCCGCACATAGACCATGCCATTCAGGGATCCCGAGCCGCCAAGCATCTTGCCGCGAAGATGGGTGACCATGCGGCCATCGAGGGCCGCCTCGGGCCCGGTTTCAAATTCCCATGTCCGCTTCTTGTCGGTCAGCGGATAGGACATCGCGGCCGGCATGCGAACATAGATCGAACTGTCGTGCGGCCCCGCCTCGAGGACCAGAACGCTGACATTGCGGTCCTCGCCGAGCCGGGCGGCAACAATGGAGCCTGCCGCCCCGGATCCCACGACGATGTAATCGTATTTCTTGGAACGCACCCTGCCCACTCCCGGTTCAAACTTCGGCGGCGAAGACGGCGGACATTTTTGGTGCAAACTGTCCGCTATCCTCATCACTATGGCGATCTCATGCGGCTTTCGGCAACGCGTAGTTTTCAAGCTTCTGGATCGCATCCTTGATGATACGCGTCACGAATTCCCGCTCTTCGCCAACGAGCGGCAGGCGCGGACCACGCACCCATTCGGGCGCGCCATAGACCAGGCTTTCGGAAAGCTTGATGTACTGGACGAGCTTCACATGCGTGTCGAGATGGAAAGCAGGCGTGAGCAATCTGTAGAGCTGCAGCGCCTCTTCCTTGCGCCCCTGGACGCACAGGTTGAACAGCGTGATGCATTCCTTGGGCCAGACATTCGTCATGCCCGACACCCAGCCGACCGCGCCGAGTGCGACGCTCTCGACGATCTGATCGTCAACACCGCAGAAGATCTGATACCGATTGCCGAGCGCGACATACATGTCGGTCACGCGACGGACATCACCGGTTTCTTCCTTGACGGCAACGATAGTCGGGGAGTCGGCCAGTTCCTGCAGTATCCGGGGCGTGACGTCGACGCCATAGGCGATCGGGTTGTTGTAGATCATGATCGGTAGCCCGCTGGCCTTGGCGAGACTCCTGTACCATTCGGTGGTCTCTCGGGCATCGGACTTGTAGCCCAGAGTGGGAAACGCCATCAGGCCTTCCACGCCAAGCTTCTCGAATTCACGAGCGCGCGAATTGGCGTCGGACTGGGTGATCTCGGCAAGCCCGGACAGCACTGGCACCCGGCCCGCGGCCGCTTCCTGGGCACTGCGGATAACCAGTTCTTTCTCGGAAGGAGTGAGGCAGGCATTCTCGCCGAGCATCGGCAGGACGATCACGCCCGAAACCCCATTGGTGATCAGCCTGTCGATGGCGGACTGATTGGCCTGCACATTGATCGAGCCATCCTGATTGAGTTTGGTGGTAACGGCGGGAAACACCCCAGTCCAGTTAGTCATGTCTTCCTCTTGCGTTCGATGATGCACTCTACATTCATCATTATATCCAATCTACAATATCCAATTTCCCAAGTCCAGCCCCGGCCCCGCCAATCTGACACCTCAGGACAAACAAACTTGGCTCCCGCCCACGACCGTGGCTGGCTAAACTTGCCGCAGAAAGTGCCGAAGTATGTTGCCTGTCAGCGTCGCGACGTTGTTGTCGTAGTTGTTATAGGCCAGCGATCCTGCCCAGCAGATCGACCCGACGGAGAAGATGCCGCCACCCGCACCGGTGTCGATGAAGACGACGTCGGACCTGACATTGGGATTGTTCGGTCCGCTGACATCCGGCTCGACCTGGGTGACGGATTCCAGGAAGGGGTAATAGGTGTCATTGTGCCGCGAACTCAGGATCACGCGGGCATTGCTGGGCGTGCCCGCCCCGAAGTCCGCGCTGTCCAGTTCATCGCCCGCGGCGCCGCCAAGGACATAGCCAAAGTCGCCGATCATTTCATCGCCGATGGCCTCGAAGATGAAGGCAAGGTCGGGGCTGTAGGAGTCCCGGGTGCGAGAATAGCCCGAGGCGTTGCCCCAGCCGACGCCGGCCGATGCGACGCCGAAAAACAGGCGGCTGCTTTGACCTCGGTGCGAATAGAGGCCTCCGATTTCTCCCGTCGTGGCATGCATCAGTTCAGCGGGATGAGACGTCCAGTTGCGCTCGCCCGAATAGCCGCGCCGGCACTCCAGCGTCCTGGTGTCGTCGCCATCATAGCTCGTCACCCAATACCAGCCATTGCCCCCGAGATACATGATGCTCCCGCCTTGCCCGGCATAGGCCTTCAGCGCGTCCATCTCCGACGAGGTTGGATATTCCGGGTGAGTGCCGGAGACGACGACGTCGTAGCGGGCAAGAAGCTCGCTGCCCATGCGATGCAGGTCTTCGTCAGTCGCCACATCGAAACCGACGCCAGATCTCTCCAGCCAGCCGGTGATGTAGAAGTCGGCCGCGAAATGGCGTCGGGCGGCATTGAGCCAGGTGATGTAGTTCGGCGAATAATTGACGACAGGCCGCTTCCATGAGGAATGCATGACGCCGCTGCCATCCGCATGCCGGTCGTAGATCGAAAGACCGAGCTCGGGATGCGTATGAACGAAAATGTCCGTCTCGTTCAGTTGGATCTTGTCGCGCATCCGCTTCTGGTGCGCCTCACCACGTTCACCATACCCCAGGTGCTCGTTGGCATAGGCGAGATAAGTGTTGGTGGGAGCCAGAAACAGGACCTTGTGTTTGGAATGCTCGGTCGGCTGGACATAGAACGGCAGATGTTCAACCTGATCGCCTTGCGTGAGCTTGGCGGCATAGATTCCGCTCGGCGTCGTCTCCGGAAAAATGGCGCTGAAATCCGTCTCCCATCCGGCATCGTTCAGATCGTCCTCATGGAAATGGATGGCGGACCACTCCGATGGATTTTCTTGATAGCGGACTTTCGTCCCCTTCCACAGATGACCCCGCACCCCACGGGCCGGCCGGTTGACGAGCGTCCCATGCAGGTCGTTGCCGGAAACATCGGTGATGATGAGCGTGTCGATCCCTGTCGCAAAATCCCATGAGGCGATCGGCCTTTGCCTGTCTCCGGGAGCCGACAGCACGGAAGGGTTGTCGATCCGGCCGTTGAAGCGGTCGACCGGATGGCCGTTCCCGTCAAGATTGGAACCGATGAGAATGCGTTCGACCCGAGCGGAGCCAGGCGCATCAGGCAGTGCGAGAAACGCCGCTTCCTCGAAACGCTGGGACGGCCACAGTCCATCGACGGCAAACTCAAGCGCGATGCCACGATCGGTCCGCCCGCCCGTGATATGGATCCACTTCCCCTCATGGTCATGGAGGCCCATGGAAAGAACCTTGGTGTCGTCTCCGGAGCCGATGCGCAGTTCCAACTGGTCCCTGGCAATGACGAGCGACCAGCAAGCCGCGGCCCGATCGGCGGCGACAGCCAGAATTGTCTGGCAGTCGCGATCCCCGAGGGTTGGCTGAACCCAAACGTCAAAGCCAAAAGTCGAGATCTCCGGGGATATCCTGGGAGCCACGATCGCATAGGAACCCGGGCAAAGGTCCTGCACTCGACCGTCGTAGCGACCGGCGGCGGCGTTGACGATGCTTTCCTCTCTAACGGCCTGCTCATCGCCATCGATTTCGACGCCATGCAGCCGGACGAACTCGACATGGTATGGCGCCTGCGCCGCGCTGATCTTGAAATCGATCGTATCGCCCGGGCGGATGCTCACATCACTTGCATAACCGAGAATCTTCACTGTGTGTCCTCGAAATAAACTGCCGAAAACTTGGCTGACGCCGCGGCCGAACCGCGTTGCACCGGCGAACCGCTCAGGATTTTGCATCCCGCGAGAGCAGCCCATCCGCGGTGACGGCAAGCACCAGGATCAAACCCTGAACCAGGTACTTGATCTCGGTGGGAGCGCTGAGCAGTGAAAGCCCGTTGGTGATGCTGCCGATGAGCAAGGCTCCCAGAAGAGCCGCCCAGACCGAACCACGGCCGCCGAACAGGCTGGCGCCGCCGATCACAGCGGCGGCCACCGCCTCGAGCAAGAGCGTGCCGCTGCCGGACTGCGCGGAAACACCCAGTGTGCGTGACGCGGAGATGATGCCGGCAATGCCGGCCAGCGCGCCGGCAATCATGAACGTGTAGATGCGGATCAGGCCAACATTGATCGCGGCGCGCCGGCTTGCCTCCACGTTGCCGCCAATGGCGTAGAGATAGGTGCCGAACTTCGTTTGGGTCGTGACATAGGCCATGATGGAGAGGAGAACGATCAGGATGGCCACGGGCGTTGGAACGCCCCGATCAAGGCTGAGAATGGCGACGAAGACACCGCCTGCGAGGCTCAAGGTCGCGATCGGAAGCAAGACATTGCTTGCGATCGACTGGGCGATGCCAAGCCGCCTCTTGTGGTTTGACGATTGCACAAGGAGGGCGGCAACCACCCCGATACCAACGGCCAGCAGTAGGTAGCCCGCCATCGGAGGCAGGAAGCTGTTGGCGATCCACTGGATGTCGGTTCCCGACAGGGGAATCGATCCGCTCCTCGGCAAGAGCATCAGCAACACGCCTTGCATGGCCAGCGAGGTGCCAAGCGTGACAATGAAAGCGGGCGCCCGGAACCTCGAGATGATCAGGCCCTGGACCAGCCCGACGACCGCTCCAGTGACAATTGCGGCCAACAGGCACAGCCACGACGGAAGCCCGAGCGTGACCAGCAGATAACCCATGACGGCGGATGTCACCGCACTGAGGGCGGCAACCGAAAGATCGATTTCCTTTACGATGAGGACGAGCACGAGCCCCAACGCCAATATGGCCGTCACCACGATCTGAACAGCGAGGTTCGTCAGGTTTCGCGGCGAGAGGAAGCGGTCGTTCATTGCATAGAAGAAAACCCAGATGAGCGCGATTGCGACAAGGACTGGGATAAACCGATACTTGCCGCTTATCCCGTTCAGGATCCGCCTCTGCAAGTCCTGGGAGCTTGCACGATCGTTCGGCACGTTGGCCCCCTTGGTCATCCGCAGGCCTCTTGGATTGTTCATCCCTCTTGGATTGTTCATCGGGGTTTTCCTAGGCGGCGGACGCGGACAGACCGGTGATGGCCGAGACCAGATCGTCGCGCGAGAAGGTTCCACGGCTGAATTCAGCCACTTTGCGACCAAGCCGCAGCACGACGACCGTGTCGGCCATCTCCTGCACATCGGCCAGGTCATGCGAAATGACGATAACACCATGATTGGTCTGACGAAGCCGAATGATCAACGCCATGACTTCCTTGCGTTGGGCAACCCCCAGCGCCGCCGTCGGCTCGTCGAGCAAGACGACTTTCGGCTCCCATAGCACCGAGCGGCAGATGGCGACCGACTGGCGTTGCCCTCCGGAGAGACTGCCCACCGGCACTGTGAGATCGCGCAGGGTCGTCACACCCAGCTCGCGCAGCACCTTGCGCGCCCGGCTCTCCATGTCGGCACGCCGCAGGCGGCCGGCAGCCAGGACCCCGCCCTGCAGTTCGCGCCCCAGAAACAGGTTCTGGACCGTATCGAGATTGTCGCACAGAGCGAGGTCCTGATAGACGGTCTGGATGCCAAGCCGCATTGCATCATGCGGCGCACTGATCCTGACTTTAGCGCCATCAACACGTATTTCCCCGGTATCGGGTATGTTGATGCCGGCAATGGTCTTGACCAAGGTCGACTTTCCGGCGCCGTTGTCGCCCACCAGCGCGACGACTTCCCCGGGACGAACCGCCAGGGACACGCCTTCGAGAGCGTGGACGCCCCCGAAGTGCTTGCTGATGTTCATGAGTTCAAGAACGGGCGGGCTTTCTGTATCTGCGGAACTCATGGCGCTGTCCGTGTCACTTGGTGCACAAGGCGCTCTTGACGGCGGGACCCGCGCAGACTTCTTCGCGCGTCAGGATTCCCTTATCGATCAGTTCCGCCTGCACATTGTCGCGGGTGATGAAGACGTTTTCGTTGAAGATCGCGGGCACTTCCTTCATGCCATTGTTGTAGGTCCCGTTCACCATCTTCTTTTCGTCGCCGCTCTTTTCGAGAAGCGCGACCACCAACTTGACGGCGCTGTCGGCCATCGCTTGGTATGGCGGCACCATGTCGTTCTCGATGTTGCCCGCCAGAAGATGCTGGATCGTTCCGGCCTGACTGTCGTAGCCGCCGAATACCTTGACTTTTCCAAGCAGGTTCTGTGCTGCCAGGGCGGCTATGGTGCCGTTCGCGGAACTGTCGTTGTGAACAAGAATTGCATCGATATCGCCACCGGCTTGCTGCAGGCAGCCGTCAGTCGCTACACGGGCATTTTCTTCCGAGAGCTGCAGGTTATCGCTCTTGCAGACGATCTCCACCTTGCCTTGCTGCACGAGCGGATTGAGTACCTTCTCGGTGCCAGCGACGATCTCGCGGTCAAAGAAGAAGGATGGGTCGCCGGTGATCAGGCCGATCCTGACGGGCTTCTCGGCATCCGCCAGTTCCTTGACCGCGAAATTGGCCGCCGCTTCGCCGATTGGCTCAAACGGCACGGTGACATAGTAGTCGATGTCGCTGTTATCCGAATTGTAGGCATATCCGACGACCGGAATGCTGGCGTCGTGCGCTACCTGCACGATCCCCTGGCTCTGATTTGGCACGGCCGGTGCCAGAATGATGGCCTTGGCGCCCTGTGTCACGGCCGCCTGGGCCTGTTCGAGTTGCCTCGACGGATCGTTGTCGGCGCTCAGAACAACGAGCTTCAGATTGGGAGCGTATTTCTTCAGTGCCTCTTCCATCCCCGGCTTGTCGTAGGCTTCGAACCGGGTGATCTGCGAATTGGGCGTCAGGAAATAGATGGTTCCTTCCGCCTTCGAAGCCGCGATGTCCTCCGCATGAAGAGGCGCAGATGTCAAAGCCACCATGGATGAAAATGCCACCGGCACAACCAGAAGACGCACTGCATTTCGTACGGATTTCATTTTGTTCCCTCTTATATTGACCTACCCTATAAAGGATATTGGATACAATCTGAAAGTTTGTCAAGCGCCTGTTTTCGGTTGACGACGCCTGTCGGTCGGCTTCCCGAACCCGGGCGGCGCACCTGCCCCAGCCGACGGTTTCGCCAGGCGAACCGCTTCGAGTTGAGCTTCCTGCAGGCGTTCGTGCGGACAGTCCCACAGCAACCATGGTGGGAAACGATTGCCTGGTGCGTCACTGCTTGGGCGAAGGCCACATCGCAAAACATGGCTTGGACAATGCCGGTCGAAGGCTGTATCCCAGCAAATGCAAGAACCGTCGCTGCTACGAAAATGATATTTGCCGGCACAAATCTCGACCAGGGCCAAGCCTATAACCGCCGGCTGCTGCTGGAAGCCATCAGGGTCCATGGCGCGCTTTCGCGCGCTGACCTGACCCGGCTGACCGGGCTGGCCCCGCAGACGATCTCGAACATATCCGCGACGCTGACCGAAGCCGGACTGCTCGTCGCCGAGCGGCGGAATGTCAACGGCCGAGGCCAGCCTCCGACGGATCTGCGCCTCAACCCCACCGGTGGCTATGCCTTCGGCATTTCCATCGACAATCACCGGCTCTTCGCGGTGCTGGTGGATATTGCCGGCAACAGGTTGGATGAGATCGAAGACCGGCTGGAGGAGACCTCGCCGGCCTATGTGTTGCCGAAAATGGCGGCCGCGATCGCCGCGATGCGGCGGCGCACACCGATACCGGACAAGCGTGTGCTCGGCACAGGGATAGCGATGAGCGGCCTCACGACCCATGGCAGCTTCATCGGCCTGGCACCCGACGAGATCACATCCGGATGGCACGGCTTTCCCCTGGAGAGCCAACTCGAATCGACGCTCGGCATGCCGATCTTCACCGACAACGACGCGCGCGCCGCCGCCGTCGGCGAAGCATTTTACGGCGAAGGACGCAAATACAGGGACTTCGTCTACATCTATTTCGGCGTCGGCGTCGGCGGCAGCATCATCAATGCCGGTCAACCCTTTCGCGGCAGCCAGGGTCGGGCGGGCGAGTTTGGCCATATGATCGTCGAGGCCGGCGGGCGGCCATGCCCATGCGGCAACAGGGGATGCCTGGAGCAATATGCTTCGGTGGGCTCGGCGCTGGCGGCGATAGAACGCAAATCCGCCGACCTCAGGGCCCAGGACCAGCTCGTGCGGGCGCTGGCGGATCTTGACCCCGGGCTGCTGCGCTGGGTTGAGGCAGCAGCCGTGCATCTGCGCACGGCAATCGTCAACCTCGAGAATATCTTCGATCCGCAGACCGTCCTGCTCGGCGGGATCATTCCTGAACCGGTTCTCGATGCGATCGTCGAGCGGATCGTGCCCCTGCCCCGAACCGTATCGAGCCGGCGCACGGGGGACTCCAGACGCATCGTGAAGTCCAGCCTCGGCCCTGCGATCCCCGCCATGGGCGCCGCCTCGCTGGCCCTCTTCGATGCGACCAGTGCCGATTTCTCGCTGCTCTTCAAGAAGAACGCCGTCTCGGCGGCCAAGCCGGCCGCGGCTTAGACTAGCCCGGACTTGAACTCGCCTCCCGATAGGTCCTCAGAACCGATTGGACCGAGGCGGCAAGCAGCGAGCGCGCGGTCTGCGGCAGGTCCGCCGCGACTGCGTCGTGATAGCGCGCGGCAAGGTGCTGGCTGATCAACGTCTGCGGTATGGACCTGTCGCCCAGCCTGTCGAGGAGCGCGTCGACGACCTTGCGCGCCGGCGGCAGGGGCCAGTAATAGCGGATGCGGTCGCTGTAGCTGAAATGGCGCTGCACACGCATGTGGTCGGCTGAGCCCCGGTAATAGGGAGCCCAGTATTTGGGCTCCTCCAGCATCAGCGCTTCCATGGCCGGCGCCAGCGACACGGGTTCGCCGGTGAGCACCGCGTGGATGTGGTCCAATCCGTACAGCGCCTCGCGCCAGGCGAATGTCAGCGCCGGACCCACCTTCAGGATGGCAAACCCGTCGCCGGCAAGGGCCCGCAGCCGCTTTGCCGGCTGATAGTCGGTCGAGTGCGCCTCGAACGCGATGCCTGGCAGCTCACGCAGCGCCTCCTTCAGGTGTATCGCCTTCTCCGGCCGATAGATCGCGATCCCGTCATCGCCGAACTCGACGCCGGGCTGAACGACAAGCCCGATCACCCGATCGAACGCCTGTCCCAGCCCATGCCGGGCGAAGGCCGCCCGGTGGACCTCGATCGTCCGCTTCGCGGCGGCGGGCTCGGTCACCGCAAGATGGTCCAGACTGTCGAACGCGCCGCCCGGTGGCGGCACCTCCGTTCCGACGATATAGACCGGAGCCACTCCTCCTTGAGTGGCCGAAATGGCCTCGGCGACCTTGGCCAGCCGCGCCGCGCGATCGGCAACGACCTCGTCGTCCAGCGCCACAGGCTCGCCGGCGCATCCCATGCTGGTGTCCAGGTGCAGCTTCCTGAAACCGGCGCGGACATAGGCGGCGATCATGGTTTCCGCCTTGGCCATCGCTTCGTCCCCGGGCAGGTTCTTCCAGGGATTTGGACCGAGATGATCGCCGCCGAGGATGAGGCGACCGGGCTTGAGCCCGGCTGCCTCCGCCATCACCGTGACCTGGTCAAAAAAGGCCTGTGGCGTCAGGCCGGTATAGCCGCCCTCCTGGTTGACCTGGTTGCAGGTCGCCTCGATCAGGATCGGCTCGTCATGCGCCGCGGCATCCTCGAGCGCGATGCGCAGCACCTCGGGATGGGCGGTGCATACCGCCGTGATGGCGAGACGGTTCTTGCCGTCCGATCCGCCAATGAGGCGTTCGAGCGCGGGACGGGCGGGAGATGAAGTGTTCATGCAAAGGGTCCAATGAGCTATTTGACCGCGCCGAGGGCCAGACCGCCGACGATCTGCTTCTGCAGCAGGATGAATATGACGGCAATGGGCACCGTTGTGACGAGCGTTGCAGCCATCACCTCGTTCCAGTCGACATGATATGTGCCGCTGACCAGATAGAACAGTTTCATCGTCGCGGTCAGCTTGTCGGGCGTCCGCAGCAGGGTGAAGGCCAGGATGAAGTCCGTCCATGCGGCGATGAAGGTGAAGATGGCGGTGACGCCGATCGCCGGCATCGCCAGCGGCAGGAAGATGTGCCTCAGGCTGGCGAACCAGCTTGCTCCGTCGATATGGGCGGCCTCCTCGATCTCGCGCGGAATGGTCTCGAAATAGGATTGCAGCATCCAGACGGCAAAGGCGACGCTGAATCCGGAATAGGCGAGTATCAGCGAGCGATGATCGTTGATCAGCCCCTGTGCCGACATCATGCGGAAGATGCCGATGATCAGCACGACAGGCGAGATCATCTGCGTCAGCAGCAGGAAGAGGCGCAGCGCCCCCCTCGCCGGCAATGTGTAGCGCGCCATCGCATAGGCGGCAGGGATCGCCAGCAGCAGAGTGAGGATCGTCGCGCCGACACTGACATAGAGGCTGTTGAGCAGTGCGCGTCCGAAATCGATCTTGCCCCAGATGACGGTAAAGTTCGACAGGTCGATCGTCTCGGGCAGCCAGCGCGGCGGGAAGGTGAAGACCTCCGTTGGCGGCTTCAACGCGGTGGACAGCATCACCGCGTAAGGAAGCAGTACCATGATCAGGAGCGGGGACAGCAGCAGCCAGAACAGTATGCTCTTGCGCGCGTAGCTCATGGCCGCCTCCTCACAAAGCCCGTTCGCGCATCGCGAAACGCGCATACAGGATGCAGAACACGAGCAGGAACGCGAACATCATCAGCGACATGGCCGATGCCTCGGCCATCTTGCCGTATTGAAACGCCACCTTGTACAGATAGGTGACGAGGATATCCGTGCTGTTGGCGGGGCCGCCCTGGGTCAGGATCCAGATGATGGCGAAGCTGTTGAAGGCATAGATCACGTTCAGCACGATGGCGATGTTGACGAACGGCCGTATCAGCGGCAGCGTCATGTAGCGGAATGTGTTTAGCGGTCCCGCGCCGTCGATCCGCGCGGCGTCGAAGACATCGCCCGGCAATGACGAAAACGCGCCGAGGAAGATGATGACGGTGAGCGGGACGGCCGCAAGTATGCCGATGAGGATGGCGACGGGAAACGCAACCTGTCCGGTCGCCAGGAATTCGATCGGCTGATCTGTCAGGCCGAACTTGAGCAGCAGCGCGTTGAGCATGCCGAACTGGCCGTTCAGCGTCCAGCGCCAGACGATGCCCGTCATGGTGGCCGATACCGCCCAGGGAAGCAGGACGATCAACCGGGCGAGGCTGCGCCCGGCGAAATCCTGGCTCAGGATCAGGGCAACGGGAATGGAGATCATGATGGTGCCGCTGGTGACGCATACCGTCCAGATGACGGTGCGCCTGAAACTTGCCCAGAACAGAGGGTCGGCAAAAAGCTTGCTGAAATTCAGTGCGCCGACGAAGTTCCCCGCCTGCCCGAACCGGTTGACGGCATGCACGGACATGCGCATCAGGTCGGCCACCGGATAGCCCATGATCCAGATGACGAGCGCGAAGCTCGGCAACAGCATGGCAAACGGCAAGAGCAGGTGGGGACGCGACATCAGATCCGTCTCATTGAGGTGCGATCAGCCCATCGATCTGGGTCGCAGCGGCGCCGAGCGCCGTTTTCGCATCCTGCTGGCCAAGATAGATCTGCTGCAGTGCGGCCGTGGTCGCCGCGACGACCTGTTCCCACTGCGGCATGAGCGGTGCGAACTGCGCAATGGGCAGCATGTCGGCGAATGCCTTCAGGGATGCGTCATTGGCCAGCCGCGAATCGTTCATTTCTTCCTTCAGTACGGGCAGGAATCCTTCGCTCAAGGTGAATTCGAGACGCGTCTCCGTGGAGAAAATTCCTTCCTGCATGAACTGCCAGGCGACCTCCTTGTTGGGGCTAGACTTGAACAGCATCATGCTGTCGGACCCGCCCCAGGTCAGCTGCTTGGTGGCGCCGGGCATCTGGGCGATGCCGTAGTTCAGCTTCGGCGCCTCGGAGGCGATCTGGCCGCGCAGCCAGGGACCGGAGACGAGGGCGCCGAGACGGCCCTGCTTGAACAGGGTTTCAATGTCCTGGCGGTTGGAGCCGGTCGGGCTCGGCTGGCTCAGCCCCGCGTCGATGAACGACTTGTAGAGATTTGCCGCCTGGACGCCCGCGTCGCTGCCAATGCCCGACTTGCCGTCCTTGACGATGTCGCCGCCGTAGGACCAGAAAGGGTAATACCAGTATGTGTCGGTTTCGATTTCCTTGCCCTGGATGCCGAAGCCATAGGCGCCGTCGCCCTTGGCCTTGACCTTCTCGGAGGCGGCCTTCAATTCGTCCCAGGTCTTCGGAGCTTCGCTGACGCCCGCCTTTTCGTACAGGTCCTTGTTGTAATACAGGGCGCGTGTCGAGGCCAGGATCGGCAGCAGGTAGGTCTTGCCGTCAACCGTGCCCGGCTTCAACAAATTCTCGTAGAAGCGGCTGCGAAACTCCGGCTTGATATAGCCGTCGAGAGGCTCGGCAATATCGTTCTGCACATAGTCCAGCACCCAGCGCGTGGCGATGACCGATATGTCGGGCGCGGTGCCGCCGGCAATGTCGGTCGCCAGCCGCTGCTGCAGATTGTCCCAGCTGACATCCTCGATGTTGATCTCGACATCCGGATGGGCCGCCTCGAAACGCTTGGCCGCATTCTGGAATGTGGTGAGCGTGTGGTCGCTGAAATGCGCCACGATGACATGGAGCTGGGTCTTGGCGAAAGCCGGCATGGCCGCGATGCTCATGGCCAATGCGGAAATGCCGAGAAGCGAAAGTCTGCTTTTTCTTTTCATGTTACCCTCCTTGCTGATGTTGATGAGCGTTCCTCTGAAGCTCACTTGTGGATGCTCTTGGAAATGAAAACCGGGTAGAGCTGGGGATAGCGCGCCGTGTCGATCGGCACGGCCCGTGCCGCGGCGAGATCGTGGGCGAGGACTTGGAAAGGCACCACGCCGAGGATGGCCCGCACCGCCGCGTCTTCGCATTCGGGCAGAACGAGATCGAAGGGGCCGTGGGTTGTCGCCACGGCGCCGCTGGCCGCGATCGTCGCCGATGCCGTGCCGATCAGTTTCACGCCGTCGAGGAAAGCGGTCAGCCGCTGGCCTTGCCGGATCTGGTCGGCGATCAGCACGATGCCGGTGGCCGGGCCCACTCCGTTGAAGGGACCGTGCATCATTTCCTCGAGTTCCTTGGGAACAACCGGCATCTTCGCCACTTCCAGCACCTTCAAGGCGCCTTCCAGCGCGGTCGGCACCTGGCTGCCGGCGCCAACGACGAACAGCGCATCGGCGTCGCGAAACTTTTCAACCCAGCCGGCGGCGACGGCCTGGCTGCCGGCAATCGCATCGTCGAACGCCTTCGGCAGTCCGGCATAGCGTCCGCGCAGCACCGCGGCGGCGTCAGTATGTCCGGCCAGCGCGACAGTGCGGCCGAGCAGCACGGCGGCAAAAGCGGTTGTGGTGAAACCCTTGGTCTTGCCCATGTTGGTTTCGGGCCCCGTATGGGTCTCGATGACGAAGCCGGCCTCAACAGAGATCGGGGCATCCGGATAGGCGCTGACGACGGCGGTCAGCGCGCCGCTCGCATTGGCGCGCCTGATCCCTTCAAGCAGGATGAGCGATGCGCCGCTCTGCGAGATGGCGATCACCAGGACTTCAGGGCCGAGCCCCCCAGCTTCCGTCTCGTCGAGGAATTCCAGCGAACTTGCCGCCTCGCAGTCGATCGCCAGTTCCTGTTCCCACGAGCGGGCGGCGATCATCGCCGCGTAGAGCGAGGTACCCGAGCCGACGATCCAGACCTTGCGGATTCCCCGCTGCCGGAAGGCGGCAACGAAGCCATCAGCCTTCAGACCATTGTCGAGCAGGCGGCGGATGGCGGCCGGCTGCTCGAGAATGGACTGCATCATCAATGTGGACATCTCAAACCTCGGTATTGCTGGACAGTTCGGCTTCGATGGTGAGCGCCGCGGCGCCCACCAGGCCTGTGAATGGAGCGGTGCGCGACAATCCCATGTCCTTCAGGCCGCTGATCGCCGTCGGCAGCGCATGCGCATGGACGGCGCGCCGGACCCAATCGGTCGCCGCCGGATCGCCGGTGAACATGCCGCCGGCAAGCACGATCGCGGCCGGGTTCATAAGGTTGACAAGCTGGGTCAGGCCGAGCGCGAGGTAGCCATATTCCCTCTTTGCCGGCGGCTCGATGCGCGGCAGGTAGGCTGGTACCGTGTCGCCTCCGGCGCGCGCCTCGAGCAGCAGTTTCTCCGTGCAGCCACTCTGCCCGCAATAACAGATCGTCGAGCCGCTCTGGTCGGAACTGATATGGCCGTTTTCGCCGGCGGCATTGCTGGCGCCGCGATGCAGCCGGCCGTTGAACACCATGCCCGTGGCGAGACCGGTTCCGGCATTGTAGAGCAGGAAGTCCCGGTGCAGGCGGCCGACACCGAAATAGATCTCGCCGACCGCGGCGGCATGCACATCATTGTCGACGAAAACCGGCAATCCGGTCGCCGCCGCCAGTTCCCTGCCGATCGGGATGTTGTTGATCCCCATGTTCAAAGAGCGAACCAGCATGCCGCTGGACCGGTCGACGAAACCGGTGGTGCCGACGCCGATGCTGGCAGCCGTCGCGCCGGCCTGCGCGAGGATGACCTTGGCGACAGACAAGATGTCCTCGAGCAGGCTGAGCCGATTGGTCGAGACCCTGTGTTCGAACAGGATTTCGCCTTCCCGGGAAACGAGGCCGCCGAGGATCTTGGTGCCGCCGATATCGATGCCCAGCAGGGGCCCGGCGGAAGCGCCGGTTGTTGGTTTGGAAGAATTGCGTGCTTGCGTGGTCATTGGATGCTCATCCGCTTCCTGTCGTGCGGATCGAAGAAATGGACTTTGGCCTCATCGAAGGCGATGCGGATCTGCTCGCCCCGGGCGAGCGGGAGGCGCTGCTGGACGACGATGGTCAGTTCGATCGGCCCGAGCTGTGCCGCAACCAGCGTTTCCGACCCCTGCACCTCGACGAAGCGCACGACGGCCGGCACGCCGGTTTCATCCAGCCGGATATGTTCGGGCCTGATGCCGCAGATGATTTCGGTCCCGGCGGCCAGGGCGGTGGCGATGCCGAGGATGGTTCCATCCTCGAGACGGACGTTTCCGCCAGCCGCGACCTTCACCGGGAAGATATTCATCGCCGGCGAGCCGATGAAGCCCGCAACGAAGGCGTTCGCAGGGCTGTCGTAGAGATCCAGAGGAGCCCCGATCTGCTCGATATCGCCGCTGCGCAGCACGACGATCCTGTCCGACATGGTCATTGCCTCGACCTGGTCGTGCGTGACGTAGATCGTGGTGGCGCCCAGGCGGTTATGCAGTTCGCGGATTTCGGCGCGCATCCGTACCCGGAGCTCGGCGTCGAGATTCGACAGCGGTTCGTCGAACAGGAACACCTTCGGGTCGCGCACGATCGCCCGGCCCATGGCCACGCGCTGCCTCTGCCCGCCCGAAAGCTGGCGCGGATAGCGGTCGAGCAATTCCTCGATCCCCAGCGACGCCGCGGCGGCACGGATTCGATCCTGCGCCTCGGCTGCGGGCGTCTGGCGCATCAGCAGCGAGAAGCCGAGGTTTTCACGCACCGTCATATGCGGATAGAGCGCATAGCTCTGGAACACGAAGGCGATGTCGCGATGCCTGGCGGATACGCCGTTCATCTGCCGCCCATCGATTTCGATCGTTCCCGACGTCAACGGGTCGAGACCGGCGATCAGCCTGAGAAGGGTCGACTTCCCGCACCCGGACGGCCCGACCAAGCTGACGAAGCTGCCGCGTTCGACGCCGAAGGAAATGCCCTTCAGAATTTCGGCAGTGCCGAATTTCTTGTGCAGGTTGGCGACGCTCACATAGCTCAAGGCAGGCATCCGGAAGGTGTGGTGGTTTAATTAATTCCATTCAATGGAATTTTTAGGCGGCTGTCAATACGAAAGCTGCAGGCGGCAATCATGAACCCGGAGTATCGACAGGGGGGCGGCCTCATTGGATGCCGCCGAGGTGGGTCAGCTGGCGGCGACGACGGCCTCAGCCGGCGCCTCGGCCCCATCAGAGCTAGGCATTTGCCTCCGCAAGGCCGACCGTCGCGGACGTGCCTATTTGACGCCGCCCATCGTTATGCCGCTGATCATGCGCTCCGACAGGAATATGTAGAGGGCGACCGTCGGCACCATGACGATGGTGACGCCGGCGAACAGGCCCGGCCAGTTGCCACCCGAATATTGCATCGAGGTGATCAGCGAGTAGATGCCGAGCGACAGGGTGCGGTTTTCCGGGCTGTTAATCAGCACCAGCGAAATCTGGTACTCGTTCCACAGCGCCACGAAGTTGAGGATCGCGACCGTCGCCGCGCCGGGAGCCGCCAGCGGCAGCATGACGTGCCAGAACACCTGCCAGTCGCTGCAGCCGTCGATGATCGCGGCGGATTCAAGCTCCGAGGGCAGCGACGAGAAGAACCCCTGCAGCACATAGATCGTGAACGGCAAGGCGATCGAGACGTAGACGACGCTCAGGCCGACAAGCGTATCGACGATGCCGAGTTCCGTCGTCAGCACCACCAGGGGGATGAACAGCAGCGGAATGGGAATGCCCATGCCGAAGATGAAGAAGTTGAGCAGCGTCCTGCGGCCCTTGAACTGCCCTCGGCTGAGCACGTAGGCCGCCGGGACAGCCACCAGCAGCAGCGCCACCACCGAGCACGAAACCACCAGGAAGCTGTTGAGGAAATAGTGCTCGAAACGGTTCGACACCCAGGCCTTCACGTAGTTTTCGAAGACCGGGCTGGTGGGCAGGCTCCAGGGCTTGCCAAACAGGCCGCGCGTCGTCTTGAGCGAAGCCATGATCACCCAGACGACCAGGAAGACCGACAGCGCGCTCCAGGCTCCCAGGATCAGATAGGCAAGGAGCTTTTTGGGCGAGATCTTCATCGCTGAACGGCGCATCTAGAACTCCACCCGTTCGCGGCGCGAAACGGCGCCCACAAGCAGCACGGCGACGATGGTGAAGACGAACATGGCAACGCCGATCGCGGTGGCGTAGCCGAGCTGGTAGACCGGATCGCGCTGCCCGAAGCCCATGATGAACAGGTAGATCGCCGGCGTGTAGAGGTTCTGGTCGATGTTTGGCCCGCCGAAGGCGTAGGGATATTCCATCATCTTGATGGCCTCGATCACCCACAGCACCATGGTGATGACGATGACGTCCCAGATCATCGGCACGGTGATCCACCGAAACATCTGCCGATTGCTGGCGCCCTCGATGCGCGCAGCGTCGAACATGTCGGTCGGGATCTTGTCCGCGCCGGCCAGCACGAGGATGGTGAAGAAGCCCGCGAAAATCCAGACGATGCCGACCAGCATCGCCCAGAAGACATGCTCGGGCGCCGTCCACGCCACGCCGGCCAGCGTGTCCAATCCGATCGACTTGAAGAAATTGGTCAACAACCCATAGCGTGGCATGAAGACGAAGGACCAGAAGGTCGAGAGCCCGACCATGGCGATGATGTTGGGCATGAAGATCAGGGCGCGGAACAGCTTCTTCCCCCACAGCCCCGAATTGACGAGCATGGTGAACAGGAAGGCGAAGCCGAACACCGCCACCCCGCCCACAAGCAGGATCAGCAGCATGTGGGTCACGGCGAGCCAGAAGATCGGGTCACTCGCCAACTGCACGTAGTTCCCGAGACCCACCCACTTTTCCTGGTCCTTGAACCCCGACGTCTGGAAGAAGCTGAGATAGAAGGCCTGCAGTGCCGGGAGCACCACGAACCCCAGGTACAGGATCACCGCCGGAGCCAGGAAGAGCGTCACCATGCGTCGGCGCATTCGATTATACCTTTGACGGGGTCCGTCGGCTGACCTTGGTTCGTCGATGGAGATGCCGCGGGGCGCCAAACGCCCCGCGGGCAGAAGACCGGGCTACTTGCCGGCCCAGTACGCCTTGGTTTCCTCGGACATCATCTTCACGAAATCCTCCGGCGTGATCTGGCCGAGAAACATCTTGTTGTGCTCGGGGGCGAATTTCGTCGTGTAGAAATCGGCATAGTTGATGCTCATGCCGCCGTAGATGTTGGTCAGCGTCGTGGCATTCTGCGCCGCTTCATAGGCATCGGTGAGCACCTCCGGCCAGGCAACGCCCTTGGCAGTGACACCAACGCCGCCCTTCTCGACCAACACCTGCTGCGCTTCAGCGCCCGTCAGATATTTCAGGAAGTCGATGGCTTCCTGCGGATGCGGCGCATCCTTCAGCACCATCATCGACAGCAACGCGACCTGCAGGTCGGTCTGCTTGCCCTTGCCACCCTCGACCTCCGGGAAGTTGAAGGCGCCCCAGGCGAAGTCGCTGCCGGTCGATGAACTCAATTCGGTCGGCAGCCAGGAGCCGACCAGTTCGGCCATCGAGTCACCAAGTGCGATGGTCTGCTGCCCGGCCGGGTACTGAAAGCCGCGCGCGTCGGCGGCAATGCAGCTGTCCCACAGGCTGTAGGCCTTCTTGGCGGAGTCGAGGACCGCAGGATCGAGCCAGGCCTTGCCCGACTTGTCCTCGAAGGTCTTGATGACCGCGTTCGGTCCAAGCTCGCGTTCGAGCAGGTTCGAGAAATACAAGAGCGTGTAAGCGGTGTCGTTGCCCTCGACGACGAGCGCGTGCTTGCCGGTTTTGCCGACCGCCTCGCACAGGGAAAGCAGCTCGGTCCATGTCTTGGGCGGCGTGCCGCCGGCCTCCTTCATGATTTCCTTGTCGTACCAGAAGTTGACGGTGTTGTAGACGTAAGGGATCTGGAAATGCTTGCCGCCTTCGGCATAGAGGTCATAGGCGCCGGGCAGCAGCGTGTCCTTGAAGCCCTCGCCGAGCGCCTCGTCCAGCTGATAGGCCTGGCCCTGCTTCTGCAGTCCGCCGGCCAGCTGGTCGCCGTCCTGGTCCATAAAATCGACCTTGGTGCCGGCCTGCAACGCGCCGCGCAGCTTGGTCTGGTTCTGGCGGCCGTTCCACACCACCTTGAATGTCGTTTCCGGATGCGCCTTGGTATAGGCATCCATGATGGCCCGCAGCGCTTCGGCTTGCGGCTCGGGTTCATTCCACATCGACCAGAAGGTGAGTTCCGAAGCCTGGCTGGCGCCCGAAAAGGCCGCCAGGCCCGACGCTATTGTCAGTACCGATAGAGCGAAACGCGACGCGGACGACTTCATGTTTGTTCCCTTGTTTTTGGCGATGGCGCATGCCGCGGCCCCCGGGCCGGTCCCTGCGCTATCTGTGTGACAGGCCGAAATCGTAATTTATTTTTGTAGTATTGCAACATAAAATTACACGGTCCGATTTATGGCTGCCTCTTCATATGCCGTAATCACCAGAGTTTGGGTGGAGAGGGTCACATCCTTGCCCTCATCAGGCGCATCCATCGCAATTTTCTGTTGTAATATTACAAAAATGAATTACAAAAATCGCCACCCGCTGCGGCAAGCGGGTTGAACCGAAGAGAGAGTGCGGTGGCAGGACTCGAACTCGAACACATCAGCAAGTCGTTTGGCGCGGTCGATGTCATCCGCGACGTCAGCCTTTCGATAAACGAGGGCGAATTCGTCGTCCTCGTCGGCCCGTCGGGCTGCGGCAAGTCGACATTGCTGCGCTGCATTGCCGGACTGGAGCCCGTGTCGTCGGGCCGGCTTGTCCAGGATGGCATCGACATCACCGACGCCGACCCCGTGAAGCGCGGGGTCGCCATGGTCTTCCAGTCCTACGCGCTTTATCCGCATATGACGGTTGCTGAAAACATCGGCTTCGGCCTGAAGATCGCTGGCGAGAAGAAGCCGGCCATAGAGGCGCGCGTGGTGGAAATCGCCCGGCTGCTGAAACTCGAGACGCTGCTGTCGCGCAAGCCGAAGGCGCTGTCCGGAGGCCAGCGCCAGCGTGTCGCGATCGGCCGCGCGCTGGCGCGCAGCCCCAAGCTCTTCCTGTTCGACGAGCCGCTTTCCAACCTCGATGCCTCGCTGCGCGCCGAGATGCGGGTCGAACTCGCCAAGCTCCACGCGACCTTGGGCAACACGATGATCTATGTCACCCATGACCAGGTCGAGGGCATGACGCTGGCCGACCGTATCGTCGTGATGAACGGTGGTATCGTCGAGCAGGTCGGTGCGCCGCTCGACCTGTTCAACCATCCCGAAAACAAGTTCGTCGCCGGCTTCCTCGGCCAGCCGTCGATAAACTTCGTCAAGGTGTCCTCGGGGCGGCTGGACGGCTCCAACGTCGTCGTTGCGCTGCCCGGCGGCGCGGAGTTGAAGGTACCGGTCGATCCCGCACTGGCCGGCGATCTGGAAGGTCTCGAACTCGGCATCCGGCCGGAGGACGTCACGGTTGCCGGTGACGGGCTACGGTTCACGGTCGACGTGGTCGAGCATCTGGGCAACGAGACGATACTTTATGGCCATCTCATGGACGCTCAGCCGATGACGATCCGCCTGGCCGGCCAGGCGCGATTTACGGGTGGGCAAGAACTGCTTCTCGACGTTACTGTCGCCAGCATCATGGTGTTCGATCGGAACGGCAGGAATATTCGGATGAAGGCGGCGGCGTGACATGACGGCTCTTGTGGATCGACCGATCCAGGACACGCATTCGAACAGCGTTGCTGGCATGGTGGACGATGAGCACCGCTGATCGCCTCCACTCCAGAAGTTCGCTGATCGAGAGGATCGCCGGCGATCGGCCTGCCTTGAGCAAGGTATTCGGCCGCATCGCCGACGTGCTGATCGACGCGCCCGCGGACTTCATGGGCCGTTCGATCCAGGAGATCGCCGCCTCGGCCGGCGTCAGCGAACCCTCGGTTGTCCGTTTCTGCCGGCACTATGATTTCGACGGCGTGCCCGATTTTCGCATCGCACTGGCGATGTCGATGGTGGCCGGGAACGCCAACCCGAACCATCCTTTCCTCGAGCCGACGATCGCCGACAAGGCGTTCGTCAACCGGGCGATGAAGATGGCGGTTGCCAGGGAAGCAGTTCAGCTGGTCGAAAGCGACCGCTCGCTGATCCTCGATTCGGGGTCGACGATCCAGTTCTTCGCCCAGCACCTGCGCTCGGCATCCGGCCGCACCATCCTCACCACCGGGCTCAACATCGTCGAGACCTTGTGGGGGTGCCGGCAGCACACGGTCATCCTGCCCGGCGGTACCGTGCGGTTCGACGCCCGTGCCTTGACCGGCCGGATGGTCGAACAGTCGCTGGAGAACATGCGTTTCGACACGGTCTACTTCGGCGCCGACAGCATCGATCCCGAACAGGGGCTGAGCACCTTCAACGAAGACGAGGCGCATCAGAACGCCGCCATGGCAAATGTCAGCCGCCGCGTCGTGGTCCTGGTCGATTCGACGAAATTCCGTGCGCCGAGCCTGCATCGATTCTGCGGCATCGAACGCATCGATACGATCGTGACCGATCGCAACATTCCGACCGAGATCGAAAGCAGCCTGCGCGAGCGCGGGGTCAAGCTTCTGATCGCCGACCATACTGGTGAAGACAGCATAAAATGAACGCAACGCAGCAGTCCGCCCGCGATCCCCTCGAGCAATGGACGACATTCAACGAAGCCATGGCGCAGCCGGCGATCTGGCGCGCCTGGGCGGATCCCCTCGCACAGCACGCCAAAGCGATATCGTCGTGGCTGCGGGCGCGCGACCACGAGGAAATCTGGTTCTGCGGCGCCGGCACCTCAGCCTTTATCGGCGACGCGCTTTGTCCCTATCTGAACGCGCCGCCGCGCCAGGCGCGCTTCCGCCCCGTGCCGACGACCGATCTCGTCAGCTGTCCAGGCAATTTCGTCCGGCGCGACAGGCGCATCCTTGTCGTTTCCTTCGGGCGCAGCGGCAACAGCTCCGAAACGATCGGCGCGCTCGACCTGCTCGATGCCCAGATGCCCGAAGCCGACCGGCTGCATTTCACCTGCAATGCCGACGGCGCGCTGGCCACGCGGCAAATGCCGGGCCCCGGTGAGCAGCGGGTGGTCGTGTTGCCGCCGGGAACCAATGACAGCGGCTTCGCTATGACGTCGAGCTACAGCACGATGTTGCTCAGCGCCCTCGCCTGCCTGGACGATCATCCGCCGCTCGCGCTCAGCGAAACACTCGACCGCCTGGCGGAGGCCGGCGAAGCCGTTCTCGGAGCGGCGCTGGCGCTGGCCCGGTCGAGCCCGAAGCCGCCTGCGCGCGCCGTGTTCCTCGGCTGTGGAGCGCTCACCGGATCGGCGCGCGAAGCCGCGCTCAAGGTGCTTGAACTGGCGCGCGGCAGAATCCCGACCGCGTGGGATTCGACGCTCGGCTTCCGCCACGGCCCAAAAGCCATCGTCGACGCCGAGACGCGCGTGCATGTCTTCGTCTCCGCCGATCCGCACACACGCAAATACGATATCGATGCCGCAAACGAGATCCGCCGCCAGTTCGGCGCCGAAAACGTCGTCGTCCTCGGCGCGGCCGGGACCGGTGTCGACCTGCACGTGCCGGCGATCGGCAACGATGCGTGGACCAGCGTACTCTATGTGCTGGCGGCGCAGATGCTGGCGATCGCCTGGTCGGGCGCGCTAGGGATCAATGTCGACAATCCGTTCACGGAAGGCAACCTGTCGCGCGTCGTCGAAGGGGTGACGCTTTATCCTTACGCAGCGGCCAGGTAGCATGTTCGGCGGCATCGACCTTGGCGGCACGAAGATCGAGGCGTGCCTGTTCGACACGGACCTTGCGGCGCTGACGCGGCGCCGGGTGCCGACGCCCCGGCAGTCGTTCGACGATCTGCTCGACGCACTCGTCGACCAGTACGAATGGCTGCGCGCCGAGGCGGGAACGAGCATGCTGCCGGTCGGCGTGGGCATTCCCGGCCTGATCGAGCGCGCCACCGGACTGTCGCTGACGTCCAACCTGCCGGCGACCAACCGGCCGCTTCACGACGAACTGTCGCGCCGGCTGGGCTTCGTCGTTCCGGTCGACAATGATTGCAAATGCTTCGCGCTGTCGGAGGCCAATGGCGGAGCAGGCGCAGGGTACGACACCGTCTTCGGCCTCATCCTGGGCACGGGTTGCGGCGGCGGCGTGTGCCGCAACGGCGAATTGGTCCAGGGCCACAACGGCCTGCCCGGCGAAGTCGGTCATTTCGGTATCGCCATGAACGCGGCGCCGCAGGTTACCCTGCCGCTGCGGCACTGCAATTGCGGCCGCTACGGCTGCTATGAAACGCTGGTCTCTGGGCCCGGCCTCACGGCGCTGGCCAAGAGCCTGGCCGGGCGGGACCTGTCGCCGGCGCAGATCGCGGATGGCGCCGCCGCCGGCGATCGCGACCTCACGGAAGTCCTCGCCGTCTGGGCCGATATCGTCGGTGAATTGCTGCGCACGATCCAGGGCACGGTCGACCCGGACTGCATCGTGCTGGGCGGCGGCCTGTCGCGCATAGAAGGCGTCGCCGGATTGCTGCTCGGCCGCACCCAGGACCATTTCATCGGCGGCATGCGCCATCCGGCGATCATGGTCGCCCGGTATGGCGACAGCAGCGGCGTTCGCGGCGCGGCCATGCTTGCCGCGCGCGGGCAGCCGACCGGGGCCGGCTGACCTGCGGACATAGGTGTCCTTGCCGCCGAAGCTATCATTCAAGTCGAAAGGTTCAAAAGATGTCCCCATCCCAGCAAACCTCGCCCACCGGCTATGTGCTGACCCCATCGGGCTGGGTTCATGGCCACCTCGTCTGCGAGGAGGGCCGCATCGCCAGGATCGAGGGGCAACCGGTAACGCTGACCGACAATGCCGAACTGCCCTACATAGTGCCCGGCTTCATCGACTTGCATGTCCACGGCGCGCAGGGCGTCGACTTCTCCAGCGGTGAGGACGCCATCCGCCAGTTTACCCGTTTCCATGCCGCGAGCGGCACGGTTGCGATGGCGCCGACCACCTCGACATCGACTGTGGAGGTCATTGAAAAAGCCCTGGCCGACATCGAAAAGGTGCGGCTGTCGCCACGGCCCGGCGAGCCGATCATCCTGGGGGCCCACCTGGAAGGGCCGTTCATCAACCCGGGCAAGCTCGGCGCCCAGCGCGACATCACGCGCCGGGGCGATGCCGGCCTTGCCCTGAGATGGGCCGACATGTGCCGGCTTGTGGTCGCCACCGTGGCGCCGGAAATAGAAGGCGGAATCGAGGTGATCGAGGCGCTCACCGCGCGCGGGTGCCGCGTGCAGGTCGGCCACAGCCTGGCCACGTTCGAGGAGACCGCCGCCGGCTTCGCCCGCGGCCTGAGCGGCTTCACCCACCTGTTCAACGGCATGTCGGGTCTCGATCATCGCAAGCCGGGCGTCGCCGCCTATGCCCTGGCCAAGGGCCGCTATGCCGAACTGATCTGCGACCTCAACCATGTGCACCCGGCCCTGGTGCTGGCCGCTTACCGGGCCATACCGCGCCTCTATGCCATCACCGACGCGACGACCGCTGCAGGCTGCCCGGACGGCGCCTATGATTTCGGCGGCGATCATCCGATCGTCAAGAAAGGGCTCACCATCATGCTTGCCGACGGTTCATCGCTCGCCGGCAGCGCCATCACGATGCTCGACGCGTTCCGCAACCTCGTGTCCCTGGGATTGTCGGTCGCCGAGGCATCGGATTTGTGCGCCACGCGCCAGGCCGAATATCTGTGCCTGAACGATCTTGGCCGGCTGATACCCGGAAACAGCGCCAGCTTCGTCGTCCTCGGCAGGGATCTTGAGCTGAAGGGCGTCTGGCTCCGAGGCCGCGAAAACACGTAGGCGATAGCGCCGGTTCGAGGGAGCGATCGCCTGGCCGCGCTCGGTTGAGGACACCGCGCAGCCCGTCGGCATAGCGCCACGCCCTCTTCGTTTTCACCGGCAATAGGTCAGGAAGCGGACGCGGCGGCCCGGGGCGGTGATCCGCGGCCGAACTCGACATCCCAGCTGCGTTCGGCGGGCGCGACTTCGCCGCTCAGCCCGAGTTTGGGGAAAAGCAGTTCAGCGACATTGAACGCCTCTTCCAGATGCGGGTAGGCGGAGGCGATGATCGTCTCGATGCCGATCTCCTGATATTCGCGAATACGCGCTGCCACATTGTCGGGATTGCCGACGAGGGCCGTTCCCGCGCCGCCGCGCACCAGCCCGGGCCCCGCCCACAGGTTCGGGCCGACAACCAGTTTGTCGCGCCGGCCCTGATGCAGTGCCGACATGCGCTTTTGGCCGACAGACTCCGAGATGTGGACAAATCCCTTCTGCGCTTCCGCGATCAGGTCGTCGGTGACATGGCTGATCAGCCGGTCGGCCGCAGCCCAGGCCTCGGCCTCCGTTTCGCGCACGATCAGATGAATGCGAAGGCCAAAGCGCATCGTCCGGCCCTGCGCCGCGGCAGCCTTTCTGACGCGATCGAGCTTTTCGGCAAGCTGGTCCACCGGCTCGCCCCAGCTCAGATAGGCGTCCACATGCTTGGCGGCGATTTCAATGCCGGCGTCGGACGAACCGCCGAACCAGAGCGGCGGATGCGGCTGCTGTACAGGCGGGAAGGAGATGTCGGTGCCGTGGGCGGACAGGTACTTGCCTTCGAAATCGGCCGGCTCGCCCGAGAGGATGCGCCGCCAGATCGTCAGGAACTCGTCGGTCTGCGCATAGCGCTCGTCATGGCCGAGCTTGTTGCCGTCGCCGGCAAGGTCGGCCGGATCCGCGCCGGTGACGACATTGAGCAGGACGCGGCCGCCGGAAATGCGGTCCAGCGTCGCGGCATGGCGCGCAAACAGCGCCGGCGTTCCGCTGCCCGGCCGAAGCGCCACGAGGAACTTGAGCTTTTCCGTGAGTGGAATGAGGCCGGCCGCTACGATCCAGGCATCCTCGCACCGCGTTCCGGTGGGCAGCAGCACGCCCTTGAAGCCAAGCCGGTCGGCGGCCTGGGCGATCTCCTTGAGATAGCCGAAGGTCGCCGGACGGTGCCTCTCGTCCGTGCCGAGATACGGTCCGTCGCCATGGGTCGGCAGGTACCAATAGAGATCGAGCGGTCGGGCATTGGTGGACATTGGATTGCTCCTTCAGCGATGCGGATTGTGGTGGGCAAGCATCACAGCTTGCCTTTCCAGGGGATGAGGCGGTGCTCGAGCCAGCGCATGCCGCTGGTGAAGGCGAAAGCGAGGATGGCGATGACGATGAGGCCGACGAAGACGACGTCGGTGGCGAGGAAATTGGCGGCCGACATGATCATGTAGCCAAGGCCGGACTGGGCCGCGATCAGCTCGGCCGCCACCAGCGTCGACAGGCCGGCGCCGATAGCGATCTTCAGGCCGGTCATGATTTCCGGCAAAGCGGATGGCAGGATGATGCTGGTGAACAGTTGCAGGCGGCTAGCACCGAGCGACAGTGCGGCATTTATGCGCTCATCGGGCACGGAACGGACGCCGGCCTGCGCGGCAAAGCAGATCGGCGCGAAGGTCGACAGCGACAGCAGCACGACCTTGGAGGTCTCGCCGATGCCCAGCCAGATAATCAGCAGCGGCAGGTAGGCCAGCGGCGGCAGGCCCCAATAGAGATCGATCGGGACGCTGAAGATGCCCTTGACCCAGCGATTGAGCCCCATCAGCAAACCGAGCGGAACGCCCAGCACGATGCCGACGCCAAGCGCGGCCGCAATCCGGCCAAGGCTTGCCAGCGTGTGGTCGAGGAGCGTGCCATTGGCATAGCCATCGGCCCAGACGGCGCCGAACTGGGTCAGCACCTCGGCCGGCGACGGCAGGAACAGCGGCGAAGCCCATTCGAAATGCGCAGCCAGGAACCACAACGCAATCAACGAAGCCAGCGTCGCCAGGCTGATGCCGAGCGTGCTTGTCGCAGCGGACCGGCGTGGCTTGCGAGACGGCGCGCGCGGAGCCGTCGAAGACGAAAATGACGTTCCGGAATTGGCGGCAAGGGTCATTGCAGAGTTCCTGTGCGGGGCGGGGTTCCCGTGCGGGCGCCGTCCGGCTGGTGGATGAGCGAGCGGATTTCCTGCCGCAGTTCGATGAAGCGCGGATCGGACTGGATCGGCCCGATGTCGCCGCTTTCGGCGAACTCGCGGACGAAGCCGGCGTCGAACCGGGCGACGATGCGGCCCGGCCGGGGCGACATCACGACGATGGTCGTGCCCAGCGTAAGGGCTTCCTCGATCGAATGGGTGATGAACAGGATCTGCTTTTTGGTCTTGGCCCAGATCGAGGCCAGGAGCTGCTGCATCGTCTCGCGCGTCAGGCTGTCGAGAGCGCCGAACGGCTCGTCCATCAGCAGGATCTTGGGATCGGTCGCCAGCGCCCGAGCGATGCCGACGCGTTGGCGCATGCCGCCGGACAATTCATAGGGTGGCTTTTCGGCAAAATCGGCGAGGCCTACCAGTTCCAGCAGGCGGCGTGACCGCTCATGGCGCTCGCCGCGTGGCACGCCCCGGTATTTCAGGCCGAGAGCGACATTGTCCAGCACGTTGGCCCAGGGCAGCAACGTATCCTTCTGGAAGACGACGCCACGATCGCCGCCCGGCGCGATGATCTCCTTCCCGTCAAGCGTGATCGAGCCTTCGCTGAGCGGCAGGAAGCCGGCGATCGCGTTGAGCAAGGTCGACTTGCCGCATCCGGACGCACCAACAGCGACGACGATGGAGTCCGGAGCGATATCGAGAGAGACGTGATCGAGCGCATGCACGTCCTGGCCGTCGGAAGCTGGAAAAATGACGTTGGCATCGCGGATTCTGAGCATGATGGGCTCCGGAAAACTTGGCTGGCGGGGTGTCCGCCAGCCAGGCGAATGTTCTTCAGGGATCTTAGTTCGAGGCCTTGGCGGCCGCCGCATATTGCGGATCGGCGGCTGCGGCGTAGCTGTCCTTGATGGCGGTGATTTTCTTCTGGTCCTTCAGGAAGCCCGCAGTGTCCTTGAGTATCTTGGCGACGGCGCTCTTGTCGCCTCCGCCCAGCCATTTGTCGGAAACCTGCTCGTCGAGCGGTGGGACAACCGTTGTCTTCAACTGTTCCGAATTCTCCGCCGCCGTACCACCCTGCAATTTGGCGATCGCCTTGGCGCTCTCGGAATCCGGCCCCCAGGCGGCGGGGTTGGTCAGGTAAGACGTGGTATAGCCGTCGATCAGACGGACATACTGGCCGAGGAAGTCGGGATTGGCCTTGGCGAAATCGCCGGTCACCACCAGTGCGCTGAAGGTCGGCGCGCCGCGATCCGCAACCTGGCCGGCGGTGAGCAGGACCTTGCCGTTCTTCTTGAGTTCGGAGAGTGCGGGATCCCAGACGAACGCCCCGTCGATGTCGCCGCGCTTCCAGGCGGCGACGATCTCGGGCTGGGGAATGGCGATGACCTGGGTTTCCTTCTCGGAAATGCCTTCCTGCTTCAGCACGGCGAGAAGCTGGTAGTGATCGGTCGAGACGGGTGCCGCGGCGAGCTTCTTGCCCCGCAGGTCAGCCGGGCTCTTGATCTCGGGCCGCACCACCAGGGCTTCGCCGTCACGAGAGACCGACGAGATGTAGAACGCCTTCACGTCGATGCCCCTGCTGACGGCAGCCGCAAATGGGCTCGATCCGACATCGCCGATCTGGACGTCGCCAGATGCGATGGCAGCGAAAATGTCGGCGCCGGAATTGAAGCGGCGGAACTCGATGTCCCAGCCCGTCTTCTTGGCAAGATCGCCATTGGCGATGCCCAGATTGTAGGGGTTGGCACCGGTCTGGTAAGCGATGATGACTTTCTTGTCCGCGGCATGCGCCGCGGCGGATATGGCTGCCAGGGCCAGCCCGGCAAGAGTGGCGGAAATCAGTTTTCGCATGGAATTCAATCCTTCTGAACGGAGGGCAAACCCCTCGATTGCCCGCCCTGGCCAGGAGCGTCGGATTAAAGTCCACTGAATTTATAGACTTAGACAGAAACGAAATTCTGAAATGCGGCTCGGCCGTGAAAAGAAACCGGCACGGACGAACGCTTTGTCGCGTCTGGCAATTGTCACGCGAAAATTTCGCCACTCGGTTCTCGGCGTAAGAAAACGCCGGGGCACGGCTTGACTGACTTCACAACGAGCCAAAAAACCAGCCGGATTGCGCCAGCGGGTTTCAGCAAGTCAGCCAGAGAGCACAAGCGCGAAGGAGGAAAAACCTACCGTGGTTCGTCGCTCGGCACCCATTTGAAATGGTCGGCATCGGCCTCGATGTGCCCGACGCCCGGGAACGGGAAGTGGGGCGCGAAGATCATCTCGTGGTTCTTGGCCAACACTCCGAGCGTCTTGGCTCTGTTCTGCTCCGCTTCCGGCTTGTCGCCATCGAAGGCCACCGCCCAATCCGGCCTGGCCAGCGAAATGATCGAACTGTGCGCCGTGTCGCCGATGTCGAACAGCTTCTCGTTGCCGGATTTGATCTGGTAGCCGACATGGCCGGGCGTGTGGCCACTCAGCCCCACCGACATGATGCCTGGCTCGACTTCGGACCCGGTCTCGAACGGCTTCACCTGATCGGCGATCACCTTGACGATGTCGGCAATGTCCTTGTTGGCCTTGGCGAAATCCCATTCCGTCTTCGACATCCGGATCGCGGCGTTGGGGAACGCCAGCTTGCCCTCCTTGACCAATCCGCCGATATGATCGGGATGCGAATGGGTGATGAGGATTTCGGTGACGTCGCCGGGCTTGACGCCGGCCTTGGCCAAGCTGTCCTGCAACGCGCCGCCGACGCCGGTGTCGATCAGGATCACGCGCTTGTCCGATTTCACCAGCAGGGCGTCGACGCTCAGCGTGATCGTGTCGGTGGCCGCCCCCGCCGCCTTCAGCAGGTCCGCAACTTCCGCGGGACTGTGATCGAGGCCGAACGTCTTGCCGTCATTGGGTTTGACGAATTGGGCGTCGTGCAGGACGACAATATCGAGCTTGCCGAGCTTGAACGATTTGGCGTCCGGCTGCTGGGCCGGCATCTGCGCCATTGCCGGGCCCTGATGGCCGACGATGAGCGCCGTCATTGCCATCATTGCCGCGAATTTGATCCTGGTCATGCTGGACATCCTCTGCTGCGGAGATGCGCGACCGGTCGGGACGCCCGTTTTGGCAGCCCTGGTTCGACCGGTCACGAATTCTCGAGCGAATATAGGGGCGCGGCCCGATGCGGCAACGGCGACACGCCGTTAATCCGCGCCAGCCTGGTCGCCCCCACGGCCTGGCACAGCGCGTAGGCCTTTGAAAGCGCGGCTTCGGCGTCTTTGTGCGCTTGCGTCTTCATGATTGCCCCCGCCTTGCCGATGACGCAGTCGAAATAGGCATCGTTGTCATCCGCGCGTGCCATTGCAGTCATTACCACCGTGGCGACCAGTGCGATCGCAACGATCGTTGACAGGCGGATGTGCAGACGGGCCACGGGATGGCTCGCGCGGCCAGTTCCTTCGGTCCCACTGGATGTGACTGACGGATAGACCATCCTCACCAACAGCGCGAAATAACCGAGTTGGATCACCGTTGCGCTCAGCGCGGTCCACGCGAGCGCGATCCACACCGAGCCGGTCGCCACATAGGCCCATGCCGCAACGCTGGCCGACACCACGGCCATGCCAAGAAGGAATCGGGGGAGATCCATCGCAGCCACCTGTGAAAGGCCACCGCTGCATCCATTTGTGACGAACCGGTGGGATCAAGCCGGCCTGTGCAGGCCCCTCCTCACCGCAGCAAATGCCGTGCCAGCAAAACTGCCCCATAGTGGCGCACCCGTCCGTGCGTCGCGCCTGCGCGACAGGACCGGAAGCGGCGTGGAAATGAAAAACCCGCCAGGACGAATCGTGGCGGGTTTCACGCTGATGCGATGCTCAGGCTTCAGCCGACGCGAACGACGAAATGCTTGGTTACCGGCTCGATGATCTTCCAGGTTCCCTTGAAGTCGGCTTCCACCACGAAGGCATCGCCGGGACCGACCTCGACCGCCGTACCGCCATCGGGCGTAATGATGATGCGGCCGGCGATCATGTGCACGAACTCGTAGTCCGTATAGGTCGCGTGATAAGTGCCGGGCGTCGCCTGCCACGTGCCCGACAACACCTTGCCGTCTGCGGTCGTGTGCTGGACGGCTGTTTTCATGGTCGGCTTGCCCTCGACCACGACCCAGCCGGCCAGGTCGCCGGCTTCCGCGTTTTCGACCGGGCCGAATTTGAGGATCGTCTTGTCTGTCATGTCAGGGGCTCCGTTTGATGACCGGTAATTCAGGCGTCACATGCCTGGGCGTCAGTATCCGATGCCCCCGGCCCCGGCAACCGGCGCGTTATTGCGAGGCTTGCGCCGCATGCATCTGCAGCATGCGCCTGGCGCTTTCCTCGTCGGTGATCAGGATCGTCGGCGCGATCAGGGTCATGGCGCCGAGCAGGGCTTCGACCTTTTCCTCGCCCCCGGAGGTGAGGATGCGGATCGGCGCCTTTCGCAACCGGTCGACGTCCACCGACATCACCAGGCTGTTGATCGGATGGTCGACCAGGTCGCCCTTGCGATCGAAGAAATGAAACAGGAGGTCGCCCACCGCGCCACGCGCTACAAGCGCTTCACGTTCTGCCTCCTTGAGGAAGCCGCCCCGATAGAAAGTGGTCGCCGAAGCGATGCCGCCGATGCTGAGCAGCACGGCGTCGAGCGTATCGGCCATCTCGAATATCTCCTGCAGGCCGCAGCGTTCGACAAGCGCGATCTTGGTCTGGACGCTGTCGACAACGGCGGGCGTCGGGATGAGATAGCCGTCGCCCTGGAAGGCCTGGGCGAAGCGCCAGGCGAATTCCGCCGGATTGAACTTGCGCGCCACGCCGACGCCGCCCAGCAGGGAGATGACTTTGAAGTCGGTGAGGGACTTGGCGCTGATGAAGGGCAGGCTCGAGAACAGCGTCCGGCCCCAGCCGACGCCGACGCGCATCCCGGATTTCATCGTGTCCGACAGGAAGCTGCCGGTCCTCGCGCTGATCGCCGGTATCGGGTCCGCGCCGGGCGTCGAAAGCGGCGCCACCAGCGCCTGCCGCAAGCCGAACGTCTTTTCCAGCGCGCGTTCGAGCCGCACGATTTCCGACAGCTCGCTTTCGATGGTGATCTTGACCTCGTTGCGGGAGCGGGCCTCCGCCAGCATGCGCACGATGGTGACGCGGCCGACACCGAGCACATCGGCAATCTCGTTCTGCGTCATCTGCTCGACGAAATACATCCAGGCGGCGCGGACCCGCAGTCGATCCGTCCGACTCTCATTGGCAAGCTGTTCGGTCACCTCGCCTTGATCATTTTCGCCTTCGCCCACTCGCCGCCTGCCCACGCCTGTCTCTCCCCCGCGGCGACGGACGAGCGCGCCATCGCCGATTATGCACGCTGGTCTAGTATCGCCTATTGATCTACCAATCGATAGGAACAATGTAGAATGGTGGCTGCCCCCCGCTTGCGGGCGTGCCATGTAAATTTCGAGGCGATCCGCGATGCTCCGACAAATCTCCGAAGATGTCCGTGTCAACCTGAAGGACCGCTTGCGGGAAGTGCGTGAAATCATCCGGCAAAGCCGCCATGATGGCACCGGCGAAGCCAGTGCCCTGCGCGAGGCGACCAGCCTTCTGCCGCCGTTTCCGGGCAAGGGCATCGAAGGCCTGCTCAGCCACGCCGCGAGTGCCGTCGACGAGGCGCTGTCGATAGCCGAGTCCTTCGTTCCGCACGAGCGGCCGATAAAGGTGGATGGCACCACCGTGAAAGGTCTCGGCACCTATTTTCCGGTTGGAAACGAGGACCGGCAATTGAGCGCGGAGCGACTGTTTCGCCGCGACATGTACTATCTGACCAAGGCGGTGCTTGCCGGGCTGAAGATCGACAATGCCCGCATCCACGAAGCCGATTTCGCGGCCGTCCATGCCACGATGCGAAAGCGGCATGGCGATCTGCTGGCGACGTTGAACACGTCCGACGCCGGATTGCGGGCGATCGCGGCGACTTGTTCCGCGCTGCTGGTCGAGTGTCTCAACCAGCGTCCCGTGCGCTTTACCGAATCCGCACTGGAAACGCCGACGGCTGCGGCTGACCGGACCCTCGATATCAGCTGCCTGGCGCCTCTGGTCCTGGCCTGCGGCCTGGCGACCACCGGCAGGGACGGGTCGCCGGAGCCGGATATGCTTGAGATCGCCATCCTGGCCGCCGATATTCGTCATGATCGCATCGTCCAGGCCTGCGCCAAGGCAAGGCCGATCGATGAACTGACACCCGTCTTCGTCACCTTGCTCGCCCATTTGCCGTGACTTTCGGCTAGACTAGGATTCGGCCGCGATATCCATGATCGTCTTCTTGGCGCGCTGGATCGACGCCGGGCTCATCGAGAACTCCGTCAGTCCCATCTTCACGAAGGTCGAGATAAGGTCGGGACGGCCGGCGGCCTCCCCGCACATGCCGACCATGATGCCTGCGGCGACTCCGGCTTTCGCCGTCAGTTCGATCGCCGCCATGACGGCAGGATTGGTGACGTCGTTGAGCTTCGCCACCGTCGGATTGAGCCGATCGGCGGCCATAATGTACTGGGTGAGATCATTGGTGCCGATCGAGAAGAACGCCACCTCCCTGGCCAGCGCCGGGGCGATCAGGACGGCGGCCGGCGTCTCGATCATCACGCCGAGATCGAACGCCGCATGCGGCACGCCTTCGGCGTCCAGTTCGGCCTCGCATTCGGCGACGAGAACCCGCGTCCGCCGCACCTCGTCGATGTCGGCCACCATCGGCAGCATGACCTTGATGTTGCCCTGCACGGCCGCGCGCAACAGCGCGCGCAATTGGCGCTTGAAGATGTCCGGACGGTCAAGGCACATGCGGATGCCGCGCCAGCCGAGGAAAGGGTTCTCCTCGTCAGGAAATTCGATGCCGGCGATCGGCTTGTCGCCGCCGATATCGAGCGTGCGCACGATGACCGGGTATGGTGCGAATGCCTTTGCCAGGGCCGTGTATGTCTCGGCCTGCATATCTTCCGAGGGAAGATGCATGTGGCGCATGAACAGCAATTCGGTGCGGAACAGGCCGACGCCCATGGCGCCTGCCTCCTGCGCCGCATCGATCTCCTCGAGCGAGCCGATATTGGCCGCGACCTCGATGATCCTGCCATCGGCGAGCGTTGGCGTTACCGTCTTGAAGACGGTCAGCCCGGCGCGCTCCTTCGCGGCGGCTTCGACGCGGGCCGCGAATTCCGCACGGGTCGCCGCGTTAGGGTCGATGATGACACGTCCGCTGTTGCCATCGAGCGCCACGTCGCGCGCGGTGCGCAAGGCATTGATCTGGTCGCCGAGGCCCAGCACCGCGGGGATGCCGTGCGAGCGGGCGATGATGGCGATGTGCGAGGTGGCGCCGCCATGCCCGCACACCACGCCGCCGATGCGCTTCAGCGGCGCCCGCGCCAGGTCCCAGGCGCCGATATCGTCGGCGATCAGAATGGCGCCTTCCGGGATGTTTTCAAGGCTGACATCGTCCTGCCCGAGCAGCACCAGGCAAATCTGCCGCCCGACCGCGTGGACGTCGTCCGCGCGCGCGTTGAGGTAGTGATCATCGACGGCGCTGAAATCGGCGGCGATGGTGGAGGCCGCGGTGATGACCGCCGAAACCGCGTCGTTGCCGCCCTTGATCAGGCGCTCGGCCTCGCCCGTGAGACTGTCATCGGCGGCGATGTCCCTGAGCGCGGCGACGATGCCGCGATCCCCGGCCGAAAGGCTATCCTGGGTCAACGCCCGATCCATCCGCGCCTGCACGGTGCCGACGGCGGCGCGGAACCTGTCGATCTCACCGGTGATCTCTTCGGCCTGCAACGTGCGGCCTTGTCCGGCGATATCGGGCGGGAAATGCGCGAAGGCCGGCCCTATGGCAAAACCTTCGCTTGCCGCCACGCCGCGCAGGCCGGTGATGGCCTCTGGCGCGGATTCGGCCGGCGGCGCGGCCACCGAGCGTGACGCGGCATCCTCGGAGGGCGGGCTGCCCTCATCGTCGAGCCCGGCCCTCGGATTCTCGAGATAGCCGATCAGCGCCTCGATCGCCTCGATGGCGTCGGCGCCATTCGCCCGCACGGTGACTTCCTGGTTTTCCTTGACCGCCAGCAGCATCAGCTTGACCGAGCTCTTGGCGCTGACCGCCTTGCCGTCCTTGACCAGTTCGACATCCGATTCGAAACCTTTGGCGAGCTTGACGAACCGCGTGGCGGGACGGGCGTGCAAACCTTCATGCACTCTGACGATGGTCGAGCGTTCCATGGCAAATACTCTGGTTTTGGGCGCCGCTCCCGACGAAGGCGGCGGCGCGGATACTGTCAGGCGGCGATTGTGATGATCGTGCCTGTCTTCAGGGCGGCCACGAGCGCTTGCGTGTCGACCAGCGACGCGCAGATCTCGCCCGGCCTCTCGGCCTCAGGGGCGCCGTTGAATGAAATGACCACATGGCCCATTTCGACGACCTTGCTCCAGGCGCTGGAGCCGACGGCCGTTATGACGGCGGAAACGGGCCCGAGGGTGATCGACGCGCCTTTTTGCGGCGCGCCGTCACTGGGTCCGTGCTCCGTCTTGTGGAGCACGGAGACCTCGGCTAGCTCGGGCGGCGAGCCATCCGCAAACAGGATGACCACGCCCCCTTCGGCAAGGTCCGCCACTTCGGGCCCGATGGCAGTGACCCGCGTTCTCAACAGAACAGTCATGTGGCGAACCTCATTTTCTTACTTCACTCAGAACACGATCAGGCTGACGACCCATGCGATCAGCACGGATATGGGGCCCATGATCTGGCGGCTGATAAGCACCGCCGGAACACCGATCTCGATCGTCTTCGGCTTGGCTTCGCCGAGCGCCAGGCCGACGGGGACGAAGTCGCAGCCCACCTGGGTGTTGTAGGCAAACAGCGCCGGCAGTGCCATCGCCGGCGAAATCGTGCCGTTGGCGATCTGCGGACCGATGATGGCGACGCCGATGACCTGTGCGATGACCGCGCCTGGCCCGAGGATCGGCGACAGGAACGGCAAGCCGCAGATGGCCGAGATGACCAGAAGTCCAACGATGTTGTTGGCCAGCGGACCCATCGGCTGGGCCAGCACGTCGCCGATGCCGGTGTACAGGATCAGGCCGATGAGCATGGTCACGAAGGCCATGAACGGCAGCACGTTGCGGATCACCTGGTCGATGGTGCGGCGGCCGGCATTGAAGAATATGCCGACGACGCGACCCATGACGCGGCCTATCGTGCTGATGAAGCCGATAAGGCCGCCTTCGCTCGGCAGCGGTGTCGGCGCCGCGGGCGCGTTGCTAGAACTCATCGATGCTGCTCCCCCTGCAGTCGTAACGGCTTCGGACCCGTCCGCCATTGTGACGTCGGCCGGCTTGACGCCCGAAACGTAGATATCCTCGGTGATGAACTGGGCGAGAGGCCCGGACTGTCCGACCGGCGTCAGATTGACGGTCGGGATACGCTTGCGCGGGTAGACGCCGCATCGTGCGGTGCCACCGCAATCGACGACGACAACCGCCATCTCGCTTTCGATCGGCGGCGCCTTGAAGCCGTCGACGGCCTCGGCGCCGGTCATGTCGGCAATAAGCTGGGCGACCGGATGAATGCCGCCACCAGTGACGGAAACAACCTTGCTGCGCTGTTCTGTCGGCTCGATCACGAGCGGACCACCCCAACCGGTCTTGCCCCGGGTGATGCGTACGGCTTTGTATGTCTTTGCCATGATGTCCTCCCCGCCCTTAAAGCTCGACGCCCTGGCGGCGTGCCATGATGGCGGTGATGCGCTCGGTCAGCATGCCCTTGAGCAGGATGACGACGAGGCCGACGATCGCGTACCAGATCGCCACCTTGACGTGGTAACCGGCAACGACGACGCCCTTCTTTTCCAGTTCCAGCAGCGCGACGAGAATGCCGCCCCAGACGAAATATTCGCCGGGATTGATGTGCGGGAAAAGGCCGAGCGGCGGATGCACGTAGGACACGGCCGCGTCGTAGAAGGCAGGCTTGTGCTTTTCTTCCAGGAACGATCCGAACGTGTAGGCCATCGGATTGGTCAGGAAGAACACGGCCAGCAGCGGCAGCAGCGTGTAGCGCGTCAGGGCGATCCTGCCGGCGCCGCGGGCAAGGCCGTGCACGCGCTCTTCACCGACCAGTTCGGTGACGGCGTAGAAGGCGGTCATCAGGACGACCAGCGTCGGAATGATGCCGGTGACGAAACCGGCGAAAACCTCGCCACCCTTCTGGAAGATACCGATGAAGTACTTGCCGATGGCGGTGAGCCAGCCGAGTTGCTCCTCCTGCTGGACGTCCTTCAGCTTTTCCTTGAACTGATCGACGGTGATAGGCCCGCTGTCCGCCTGCGCGAGGACAACGAGATGGTCAGAGGCATGCTCGACGGCGAGCTTGCCATGCAATGCAGCATCCGAGACCATGGCCCCTGCGACATGCAGGTGGTTCACGGCCATGTCGGCATGCTGCGCCAACAACGAAAATACAGACATTTCTCCTCCTTATGCCGCCCTGCCGGTAATCCCAGCCGACGCGCGGCGTCCTCTAGATCATGATGCCGAAAAGCGCGACGCGGCTTTCGGATGACATCATGCTCTATCCCTTTGATTTAGAGCCGGATTCAGATCTCAGGTCGATAAGCCCTGCAATCACCCGGTTCTAGGCCCTTGCTACGTTCAAACCGGATAGACCCGGCTTCTTCCCCGGCTCCGACCGCGCTTTGTCGATCTGTTCGATCGCCCGCTTCACGGCCTCGGCCACACCGGGTTCCCCCTCTCCCATGATCGCGGGATTGGACCGGATGCGCTCGAGAGGAACACCCTCGAATTCTTCGTGTCTGTTGAACTTGGTGAACACGGACCTGCCGGTCATCACCATGAGGCGGCGCACGATCATGTCGGGCGTCACCACGACAAGCGCGATGGTGCCCTTGGCAAATCGACCGCGAAAGTTGCCGGCTCCGACGAAGCCATCCTTGTACTGGTTGGTGACGCCCTTGAAGACGTCCGAATAGTGCCGCATCTGCAGCCAGACGCCGAGCGACTGCAGCGCCCACACAATAACCAGCAGGAGCAGTCCCCATTGCCAAATCGCCATTCGGTTCTCCTCCCGAAGCCTATGTCGATCCGCACTTTGCACCGATGCGTGACAACAGCAAAGTGAGAACATTTGTTTCCGGGAATGTCAATATGTATGATATTAGCCGTGATCACGGTCATCCACAGGCAGGCCAACGATTTCGGCAACGCCATGGCTGTGCTAGCCTGTCGGCAAACGGGATGGATGAAATGGATTTGCCCTTCAGGGACGAACTGGCTCTTATGCCCGATCTGCGGCACCGGCTGAGGCAATTGCGCTGGTTCCGCGCCACTTTCCGCGGCAGCGCCAAGGTGATGTCCGACACGTTCGGCGTGCGCTTTGAAATCGACGAGGCGAAGCTCACTCGTGCCTTTCTCGACTGGGTCGAGATCATGGAAGCACAGAAGCGTTTCGCCGCCATAGACCGTGCGGACTTCATCGTCTTCGCCGCCGGCCTCGTGCTGCGCGAACTGATAAAGCAGGCGCCGGCCCGGGAAATCTCCGGCCTCACCCAGCTGATCGAGACGGAGCGGAACGCCGGCACGCTGGAGATCGTCCGCTTCTGGCCTGAGGGTTTTCTCTACACGAACTACTGTGTCTCGGTGATTTCGGCGGTTCACGAACAGGAATTCGGCAATGCGCCGAGCATCGACAAATGCGCCGACGATTTGCGCACTTGGTGGTCCTACCGCGAGAACGTGACCGAGATGCCGGCCTATGCTGTGGCTTTCCTCGACCGTTTCCTCGGCGCCGAGCCCAACTGGATCACACCCGATCGCGCCCAGTCCCGTCAGGCCATGCAGCGGGCGCTCGGATCCGCCCGAACGCCTGACGCGATTCGCCAGCTCTGACTCCGCCAGGGTTGCTCGCCCCAAAAACACCGCACTATTGAACATTTGATTTTTTGCCGATAGCGATGTCCAAAAATCGGCACCCGGGAGAAGTGCGTGGCGCGTTCAAGAATGATCATTTTCGATTGCGACGGCGTTCTCGTCGATAGCGAGCCGCTGGCCGCGCGTGCCTATGAGCGCGTCTACGAAAAGCACGGCATGCCCGGCGTCCATGGCGGCATCATCGCGCAGTGCGTCGGCATGAAACAGTCGGACATCATCGTCAGGATCAGGGAATTGACCGGCCACCAGTTTCCAGCGTCTGCCGACGGCGACATCTGGGCCGAGACCAAGATCCTGTTTTCACAGGATCTGAAGCCGACACCAGGGATCACCACGTTTCTGGAAACGCTCGCCGGCGATCGCTGCGTCGCTTCGTCGTCCTCGGTCGAGCGTATAAACCACAGCCTGGCCGTCACCGGCCTGGCACGGTTCTTCGGCGAAGCGATCTACAGCTCCTCGATGGTCAGGAACGGCAAGCCTGCGCCTGACATCTTCCTGTTCGCCGCTGACAAGATGGGCGCCAACCCGGCCGACTGCGTCGTCATCGAGGATTCGCCCTTCGGCATCCAGGGCGCGGTCACCGCCGGCATGACGGCGATCGGCTACACCGGCGGCGGCCACACCTATCCGGAGCACGCCGCCCGGCTGACGGCGGCAGGCGCGGATTTCGTCTGCGCCGACTGGCATGACGTCAGCCGCCAGTTGTCGAGGCTCGGTGTGCCAGCCTAATCCAGAGGGAACTTCGGGGTGAACCCGCGACTGGCCCATTCGCCAGGCGGAATCAAGGCGCCGACGCGGAAGGTGAAGGACACAACCCTTGTTGCATCGGGGTCGACCTCGCATCGGAAACTTAGATTGTACCACTCATGTCGGGTGCTGAAGGCACTTTGCGGGGGGTTGAGTACGTTGCCTTTGTCCAATTCAATGGTTGGCACCCATTTGATCTCAAAATCGGCCCCCTGCAACTTCGTGCTCAGGACATTGCCGCAAAGATTGGCAACGCGCTGACCGCGCGAAACGTTGTCCATTGAACTCGTGGCCAGCGCTTCACCGGTCGCTCCCTGCGAGTAGAGTTTTCTGACGCCTGGCAGACCGGCAAAGACCGGAGATCCGGCGGCCCCGGTGGTCGCAGAACCCGGCTTCCTCGCATTCCGGCTCGGCGCCTTGAAAGCTTGCGCGGATTTGAAGCTCATGGTCTTTGCAGGCTTGGGCTTTGTCTTTTTGGGTGGAGATGGAGGCGCCGGCTCGGTGCCGGCCTTATCCGCCAATGGCTTTGGCGCCGCGGCCGCTTGCTTTTCGGCCGGTTGCGGCGTCGTTTCCGGTTTGTCCGGTTGCTGTTTTTCAGCCTCCTCCGTCGCCTGCTTCTCCTCGCTTTGCGCGGGCTCGGTCTCCGGCGGGGTGGTTACAGGCTTCTCGTCAGCCTTGCCGGCATCGGCCTGTTTGGGGGCCTCGCTCGGCGCGGGCGTGGGTTCTGCAGGCGGCTTCGCAGTCGCCTCCTTGGCCGGCGATTGCGTGTTGCCTTGAGCGCTGCTCCCATCAGGCGATTTCTCGGGCCCGGTGTCCTTGTCGCCATACTGGAAAACGCGCTTCAGGACCGGAATATCCACCGGCTTGGGCGGCTGCTCGGGCGGTTTTTCTGCCTTGGGTTCGGGCGGCTTTTCGGCTTTGGGAACAGGGGGCGGTGCGGGAGCGGGTTTCGGCTTCGGCTGCTCGGGCGGAGGCACGAGCGAGACATTGACGGGCTCCTCCTCGCGCGGCTGCTGGGGAGGCCTCGACAAGCCGTGCACCAGCAGCACCAGGATGAGCGCATGCAGGATCAATGATGCGGGCACGCCCCACAGCAAATTCCGGCGCCGTTCTCGTGCCTCGTCCGTCATCGTGACCGATGTGGAATGAAATAGCGGCGGCTTCAAGCTTCGGCAGCGAATTGGCGCGCTTTGCCCCCTGACAGTCTGGTGATGTCGATGACAAGGACGGCCTCTTCAGCCCTGGCCTTGGGATCAGCCGGCTTGGCTCTTTTGAGAAATCCCGTGCAACAACCGCTCGTCCAGCCGCGTCTCGCCAAACCAGTTCAGCCGGTTGATGGCCACGAAGCCTGCGTCGATCGCCGCGTTTTCGTCGCCCGGCTGACTGGCATGGGCCCGCCCGCGCGGGACTGTGATGACCGTGCGGTCGCCGTCGCTTTCCACGACCTCGGCCTTGCGGCCGATCTTGTCGCGGCCGATGCGCGGTTGCTTGATTTCAGCCGGCAGCTTGGTTGGCAGGTTTACGCTCAACCAGTGCCCCTCCGCCGCCCAGTCGGCGCGCGATTGCCAAAGCGAGGCGATCAGGGCGCCCAGCCACTGGTCGTCGACATCGGTGAAATCCGGATTTTTCACGCGCGAGAAGCCGATGGCCGGCACGTTCCAGAAGGTCGCCTCCCGGGCAATGCCGAGAGTGCCGGAATAGGCAAGATCCTCGGCGACATTGCGCCCGTCATTGACGCCCGACAGCACCAGATCGGGTTTCTTCGCATCCGCAAAAAGCCACGTCATCGCACTGACCACACAATCGGCGGGGGTTCCGGAGCAGGAATACCAGCCCGGCTTCGTGCGCCGCATTGTCAGCGGCCTGGCAATCGTCAGCGACGAGCCGGCGGCGGTGCGCTTGCCATCCGGCGCGACCACCCAGAGGTCGTCGCTCAACCCGCTCGCCGCATTGACGAGGCGGGCTAGCCCTGGCGCCTCGATGCCGTCGTCGTTGCAGATTAGGATTCGCATTATTTGCTCCTCGCCGGCACCTTGATGCGCTGGCCGGTGCGGCACTGCGCGAGCAGTGGCGGAATGTGGATTTTCAGGTCGGCAAGAGAATCGGCCGCGCAGGAATGCCCGAGTGCTTCAGGCCGTCCCGCCTTCTCCCAGATATCGACATTCCCGCCTAGCGTCGGGTGGGTCGGCATGCGCACCCAGTCTGCCCGCCCGGCCTTGTGCAGGCGATCGCCCGGAGAGCCCGATGGCAAATGCCCGGTGAGCAGCACGGGAAATCCGGCGGCGGCGGCACGGGGCAGCAGCCGCGACGATGGACCGGCCTCGCCCATGCCGTCATCGGCCAGCAGCGGCATTGACGGCAGGAGATCGGCATCGGTCCAGTCGGCCGCATCACGCAAGCGGCGTTGCAGCAAGCCGGATACACCGGGCAACAGGGCCGTTGACGCGCCGATCTGCGTTTCGAGGGAAGCGCGCATGCTGGCGTGGATGGCGAACGGACCCGGCAAGGCCGCGATCAGTTCCAGCGACCGGCCCGACAGCGGCGTCGGCAAGAGACATCCGTTTGCATGTCTCGTCATCCAATCCGAGATCTCGCGAGCCCGCGCCGCCCCGGATACCGGATCGGCACCATAAGACGCATCGAGAACCAGGAGATCGCATTGCGGGATCGTGTCCATGACAAAGACATTGCTGTCCGGCACGACGTCGGCCGAATAGGCGAGACGGCTTTCCCCATCATCCACGGCAAACCAGACGCCGCCAACGACGTGCCCCGACCGTCCCGTCCTGATTGAGAGATTGCCGCTCTTCAGCGTATCGCCGGGCTGGAAAAGCTCGATGCGATCGGCTGGAAAGGGAAACCGTTTGAGATCCTCGGCGTCGGCATAGCCGGCAAGCGTCGCCGGCGCCTCGTCGCGGGTCTCGGCGGTCATGAAAATCGGACCGGCATAGCCACGCGACAGCAGCCAGCTCAGCGCGCCGACATGATCCTCATGCGCGTGCGAGACAAACAGCGCATCGATATCGCCGGCCGAGCCAGCAAGCGCCGGATAGTATTCGGCGCCGGTTGCCCCGACCTTGATGCCGACATCGAGCAGGATACGGTCGTTGCCGCTGTTGACGGCAAGGCTGGTGCGGCCCTTTTCACCAAAGCCACCGAGCAGGTCGAGCATCATCCCTGGGCCGCTCCCGCGGGGATCAGCCAGCCGGATCTTATCCGCAGCCGCGCCTGCGATCCGCTCTGCAGCAGCACGGGGTCAGGCTGCTCAAAATGCAAGGTGAGATCGGGTCCGGCCGAAGGCGCGAATTCTATGCGCGCTGAACCGCCCTGGTAGACAACCCTCTTGACCAGGCCGTCGAAGCCGGGACCGTCCGGGGACACATCGAGATCCGCCGACCGGCAACAGATCTTGGCGCCGGTTCGCGGCCGTTCTCCGGCGCGGCAGCGAACAAGCAACTCCTGCCCCAGCACCCGTACCTTGCATTGGCCGGCCTGCTCCGCGCTCAGCACGTCGGCAGGCAGCAGGATGCCCTGCGAAATAAACGACGCCACCATTTCATTTGCCGGCTCATGGTAGAGCTCGCGCGGCGTCGCCAGCTGCGCCAGCCGGCCGCGATCCATCACCGCGATGCGATCGGCGAGCGCCATCGCCTCGGCTTGGTCGTGGGTGATGTAGACGATGGTCGTGCCTGTGCGCTTGTGGAAGGCGGAAAACTCGTCCTCCATCGACGCCCGCAGATGCACGTCGAGGTTGGCGAGCGGCTCATCGAACAACACCAGCGAGGGCGCGGCCACCAGGCAGCGCGCCAGTGCGACACGCTGGCGCTGGCCGCCGGAAAGATTGGCCGGCCTGCGGTCACCCAGCCCCTGCAGATTGACCAGGGCCAACGCTTCTTCCACCTTCTGGCGCGCGACAGCCTTGTCGAGCCTGGCCACCTTCAGCGAATAGCCGATGTTCTCGGCGACCGTCATGTGCGGCCACAAGGCATAATTCTGGAAGACGATGCCGACACGCCGCTTTTCCGGCGCGACATTGCCGCCCTTGCCCGACACGACTTCGTCGCCGATGCGGATCTCGCCCGACGTCACCTTCTCGAAACCGGCGACCAGCCGCAGCAACGTCGTCTTGCCGCAGCCGGAGGGCCCAAGCACGGCCAGGAATTCGCCGTCCGCGACATCGATCGAGACATCCTTGACCGCTTCGAAGTCGGCAAAGTTCTTGGTAACGTTGTCCAGGGTCAATCGCGCCATGGCAGCACTCCGCCGGGAAGGTATGGGGCAAGCAGATTGGTGACCAGCATCAGCACGAAGGTGACTGCCACCGTGATGACCGACATCGCGGCCGCGTAGTTGGAGTCACCGCCCTGCTCGAAGGAAAACATCACCACCCCGATCGTCTCCGACCCCGATGACCACAGCAGCGCCGAAACCGTGAGTTCGCTGAGCGCTGTCATGAAGATCAGCAGGCCGCCGGCGATGGCCGCCGGAGCGACAAGCGGAAAGATGATCGTGCGCATGCGCGTGAACAGCCCCGCGCCCGCGACTTGCGCGGCTTCTTCAAGGGCGCGGTCGATCTGGTGATAGCCGGCGATGGTCGGCCGCAGTGCCAGCACCAGGAACCGGGCGAGATAGGCGTACAGGATGATCCAGACGGTGTTGTAGAGCTGGATCCCGGTCAGCGGGATCGGCCGCAGGAACATCAGCAGCGCTGCGATCGCCAGCACCACCCCGGGCAAAGCGTAGGGCAGTTCGACCGACAGATTGAGCAGCCTCACCCAGCGCTGCTTGCCCCAGGCGATCAGATAGCCGATCGGCACGGCGACCATGACGGCGAAGAAGGCAGCCGCGATCGACAGCCAGAAACTGTTGAAGAAGGCCCGGCTGGCCGCCGCATGTTCGAACAGGACGAAGCGATAATTGTCGAGCGTTGCCGTCTTGGCATTGAGCGCGATGCCGTAGCCTGGCACCAGCGACGTCAGCACCAACCCGAATAGCGGCAGGATCAGCACCAGGATGATCAGCAGCCACATGCCGGCCTGCACCGCGGGCCGCCAGCGGCCGAGTTCATAGGGCTCGGCCGCCAGCGACGTGGAACTGATGCGGTAGTCGCGGCGCCGGCTCATGAGTTCCTGGGCGAGGATACCCGCCATGGCGATGACGCCGATCAGAACCGACAGGAACGCCGCCTCGCCCAGCACGGCCGGACCGCCGCCGGCCAGCCGCTGATAGATCAAGGTCGGCAACACCAGATAATTGGCCGGAATGCCGAGAAAGGCCGGAATGCCGAAATTGCCGACACAGGACACGAAGGCAAGGGCGGCGGCCGCCATGATCGAGGGCGTCATCAGCGGCAGCACGATGGTGACCAGCACGGTGAACCAGCCTGCGCCGCCGGCCCGCGCCGCTTCGACCAGCTCACGCGGCAGCTTGCGCAGGCCGGCGCGCACCAGCAGGAAGACCAGCGGCCCATACTGCACGCCGAGCAGCAGGATGATGCCGGAGGTGGAATAGAGCGGGTTTTTCGTGCCGAGCGGAGGCGCCGCGCCGAACAGCTTGAGAAATGGACTTGCCGGGCCGAACAACTGCAGCCAGGCGAGCGCCGTCACCTGCGGTGCGATCATCAATGGCATGACGTAGCATAGCACCAGGGCGCCGCGGCCGCGGATATCGGTCAACGTGATCAGCACCGCCACCAGCGTCCCCGACACCACCGCCAGGATGGTGCCGCCGATGCCGACGACCAGGGTGTGCCAGGTTGCGATCCAGGTCGACGGACTGGAAAGGCCGGTCTTGATCGCGACGGTCGACAGCGTGCCGCCAGGCGCGATGATCTCCTTGATCAGGCGCAGCATCGGCAGCAGCGACAGAAGCACGATGACGACGCCCACCGCCGCCGTCAGGGCCATTTCCTGGCCCCGACTTTCCCTGATGCGTGTTGACATGGTTGCGTTCCTGAGGTCCGGCATGCCGGCCGAACCGGCATCCGCGTGACTTCCGACTTAGCCGCCGAACAGTTCCGAGAACTTCGCCTTGTCGGCGTCGGTCTTGGCGACAATCGCCTTGGTGTCGAACGGCATCACCTTGACCTTGACGCCTTCCGGCAACCATTCGGGACGGCCGACAGAAGAGCGCGCCGGCAGATAGCCCATCGAAAGCGCCAGCTTCTGGCCGTCATCCGAAAGAATGAAGTCGACGAACTTCTTGGCGCCGTCGACATTCTTGGCGGTCTTCATGATCGCGACCGGCTCGGTCACCGCCGGCACGCCTTCGCTGGGGAACACGAATTCGACGGGCGAGCCCTTCTTCTTGGCGTTCATCGCCATGAAGTCGACGAGGATGCCATAGGGCTTCTCGCCCGAGGCGACCGACTTCAGCACCGCGCCATTGCCGCGCACGCTGACCGTGTTGTTTGTCTTGAGCTTCTGGAAGAAATCCCAGCCGTAATTGGTGTCGCCGACGAAGCCCGAAAGCAGATAGGCGGCCGCGCCCGAATAGAGCGGGCTTGGCATGACGAGACCATCGGCATAGGCCGGCTTGGCAAGATCGGCCCAATGCTGCGGCTTTTCGGCAGCCGCTGTGTTGTAGACGATGCCGGTGGTGATCAGCTTGCTGCCAAAATAGGTCTTGTCGGCATCGTAGGAACCCGCCTCGATCCCATCGAGCTTTGCCTCGGGATAAGGCAGCAGCCGGTCATCCTTCTTCAACAGCTCCATGCTGACCGCGTCGGCGATCAGAAGCACATCCGCCTGCGGGCTGCCGGCGGCGAATTCGGCCGCCATCTTGGTGAGGATGTCGCTCGTTCCGGAGCGATAGATGGTGACATCGATACCGGGCTGCGCCTTCTTGAAGGCATCGACGGTCTTCGCCGCGTCTGCTTCCGGCTGCGACGTGTAAAGCGTCAGAGTTTCAGCACTTGCCACGCCGCCGAACAGCGTCGCCGCGAGCGCGAGCTGGCTGGCGAACAACTTGATGAATAGCGTCTTCATGAGACCTCCTGATCTGTGTGTGCATGACCGGCCCGGCCCCTTGGCCGGCTCCCCGTCTCTTCCTCCCTGCACGGCGCGTATGACTGGTGGATGACACAGCGCGTGAAACCCACAGAATATGTTCATATGTACAATGTCAATTACAAATGAACAGGACTGTGTCACAATCCACCCGCCGGCAACCCGGCATCAGTTGACATCCGGCAGGCGTTTCTCCGATTTGGGCGCGACGGCCCACGGCTCACGAGGACGAGAACACGATGCCCACGGAACAGCCCAGACCGGTTCGCACGGGATTGCCGATGGTTTCGTCCGACCTCAACGTGAAGACGGCCTGGCTCTACTATGTCGAGGGCTTCACGCAGGAGCAGATCGCCGAAAAGCTCGGCGTCAGCCGGGTAAAGGTCATGCGAACGCTCGCCGCCTGTACCGCCGAAGGCATCGTCGTCACAATGATCAACGCGCCGACGGCGGAGCAGGTCGCGCTCGAACGGGCGCTGGAGAAGCGCTGGGACCTCAGCGCCGCCGTGGTCATCCCGACCCCGTCGGCCCACGAGCATCTGGAGAAGGCGATCGGCCACGCCGTCGCGGCCTATCTCGGCGAGCAGATGCGGGACGGCATGACGCTGGCGATCGGCGGTGGCGCCACGCTTCATTCCAGCCTCGGCTTCCTCGAACGCCGGCGGTTGAAGCGCGCCTCGGTGGTGGCGCTTGTCGGCAGCCTGCCGCACTCGCAATGGATCAACCCCTCCATCGTCGCCGCCAAGGTCGCCGATGTCTTCGAGGTCGACAGCTACCAGATCACCGCGCCGGTGACGGTCGACGAGCCGTCGCTTCGTGACCTCCTGTGGGCGCAGCCGGCGTTGCAGGATGTGCGCCGCCGCGCGGCCGCAGCCGACATCGCGCTGCTCACGGTCGGCGACATGTCGCCCGACGCCACGATCTTCCGACACGGCATCGTCCCCTCGTCTCTGATCCCCTCCTTGAAGGCGAAAGGCGCGGTCGCCAACATGCTGTGCTATTTCGTCGACGCCGCCGGCAGGCTGGTCGACCATGAGGTCAACGGACGCATCATGGCCATCGATCTCGACGTGGTCGGGCGGGTGCCGAACGTGGTGCTGGCCGCGGGCGGCAAGCGCAAGGTTCCCGCGATCCTCGCCGCGCTGAAAGCCGTCAGCACCAATGTGCTGATCACCGACAGCGAGACGGCCGCGGCGTTGCTCGCCAAGGGTGTCTGAGTTGGCTTTCGGCCGTGGCTAGATCAGGCCGCGTTCGCGCAGATAGTCCTCGACGCCGACATGGGTCATGGCTTCGAATTCGGCGATCGCCTCGGCCACCCGCTTGCGCTGCGCCGCCAGCAGCGTGAACACCTGTTTCATTTCGCCGGAAACGCCGAACCGGCTCCACCGCTCGGCGATATGCATGGGCAGGCCGATATCGGCGCAGAACGCGTCCAGGCTGTCATAGCCGAGGCTGACGACAAGCTGACTGGTTTCCTCCGCCGACATGCGCGGCTCGAAAGCGTGATCGTGCAGGCGCTGCGCCACCAGCTTGATATCGGACGGCGACGCACCCATGACCCTGCTGAACAGGGTCTTGACGTCGGATGGGTCGAAAGCGGGCATGTTGGCCTCCCTTGGATCGCAGTTCCCTCGAACATGGGTCAAGGGTCGGCGGCTGACAAGTCGGTTTCATTATAAGCCGGCGAATCATTTGGCGATGTCCGGCGCCCATCTATCCCGGTAGTCCGACAAACGGATTTTGGCACTTCACGCCCAATGGCCGGAAATGCTTTTCATTGGCCGTGAGCACGACCAGATCATGTTGGCGACCCGTGGCGGCAATCGCAATATCCTCGAACCCCGGCGAAATGCCTGCCGAACGTGCGACCGTCATGAGTTGGCCCGCGAGCGTTGCCGCTTCAAGGTCCAGCGGCAGGATACGGCGGTGATAATAATGCCGGATTTCTCCCCACCATTCGGTGAGCGCGGCGGCTTTCCTTGTGGCGCCGACCCGCGTGGCGTTCGCGATCCCGTCTTCTATTTCGGCTGCCGTAATGACAGACAGCCATAAGTCGGAAGACCGATTGACGATCCAGGCTACCAGTGCATCGTCGGCAGGCGTCCGATGCCTGGAGGGCGCCAGCAGACTGACGACATTGGTGTCAAGCAGATACACGATCAGAACGCAGGATCACGCAAGACACGTGCGGGTTTGTGCTCTCGCACAGACAGATCGCCCTCTTCAAGAGGCGAATTCGTCAACAGCCAACCGAGCGACGGCACCCGGGAAAGACGTTCATAGTCGGAGTAGCTGATGACGACGGCTTCCCTCTTGCCATGACGGGTCACGACGGTCGGTGTCCCTGCCACGGCCTCATCGACCACATGGGAAAACGTGGCTTTCACGTCTTTAAGCTGAGCTTCTTTCATCGGCTGTCGTCCTATGACCAAAGTAGTCATATAAAGTATGCAGCTCGTGCCAACAAGGCTCGAGACACGCCGACAATCCTTTAAACCAGCATGCCCATCGGGTTTTCGATCAGCCGCTTGAAGGCGACCAGCAGTTCGGCGCCGAGCGCTCCGTCGACGGCGCGATGGTCGGTCGACAGCGTCACCGACATCACCGTGGCTATCTTGATCTCGCCATCCTTGACCACCGGCCGCTGCTCGCCCGCACCCACCGCCAGGATCGTCGCGTGCGGCGGATTGATGACGGCGGCGAAGTCCTTGATGCCGAACATGCCGAGATTGGACACCGCCGTGGTGCCGCCCTGGTACTCTTCCGGCTTCAGCTTGCGGCTGCGCGCGCGGCTGGCCAGATCCTTCATCTCGTTGGAGATGGTCGACAGCGTCTTTTCATCCGCATGCCGAATGATCGGCGTGATCAGCCCGCCCGGGATCGACA
>NZ_JBAZUD010000005.1:0-74735 GCF_041661565.1 Mesorhizobium sp. | reverse complement strand
TGCCCTTGGCCAGCGCGTCCTGGCGCAGGCCGATCTGAAGGCGGGGCGGCTGATCGCGCCGTCCTCCATCTCGGTTCGCCTCGGACATCCCTATTGCGCCTTCATGCCGCCGGCCAAGGCCGATCGTGCCGATGTGGCCGGCCTGGTGGAGCTGCTGACGAAAACGGCGCCCCCGACCTGACCGGCCGGAGGCGCCGCTGAAGCCGGTCCTGACGGGGGTGTTCAGGTTGCCGGCTTTTCCGGTAGCGGAGAGATCGGCATTCCCGGTCCGATCTTCTGCAGATTGCCCGTTATGACTTGATCGCCCTCGGCCACGCCGCTCAGGATGGCCACCTGATCGCCGCTGATCGGGCCGAGCGCAACGATGCGCTGGTCGACCGTGTTGCCCTTGCCGACGACATAGAGATATTTGCCGAGCTGGCTCGATCCCAGCGCCGTCTGCGGCACCATCAGCGCATCAGCCTGCTGCTTCACATGCAGCCGGACCCGGACATACTGACCCGGCAGCAGCATGAACTTGCCGTTGCCGATCGTCGCCCGTGCGGTGATCGTGCCCGTCGAGCGGTCGACGGAGTTGTCGATGAAGGTGAGTTCGCCCTTTTGGCTGGCGCCTGTCTCGCCAGGCAGCAGCACCTCGACCTCGATCGGGCCGGCCGCGCGGGCCTGCTCGATCTCGGCCAAATCCGTCTCGCTCGGGTTGAAGGTGACGTAGATCGGATCGAGCTGCACCAGCGTGTTGAGCACCGTGCCGGCGACGCTGACCAGCGTTCCCACCGAGGCCTGGTTGCGGCCCAGGCGCCCGCCAAACGGCGCACGAATTTCGGCGTAGCTCAGGTTAAGCTCGGCGGTGCGGACGGCGGCCTGGTTGAGGGCGAGCGATGCCTGCGCTTCCCGCAAGGTGCTGGTGCGCTGGTCGAAGCCGTCCTTGGCGAGATAGCCGCTCTTGGCGAGCTCGGTGCCTCGGCCGAGATTGGAGCGGGCATAGTCGAGCGTCGCCGTGTCGCGCTGCACCTGCGCTTTCGCCTGGTCGAGCGCGGCCTGGAAGTCGTCAGGCGCGATCCTGTAGAGAAGGTCGCCTTGACGGACATCGAGGCCGTCGGCGGCCGCCTGCTCCTGCAGATAGCCGGGAATCCTGGCCTGCAGCGTGATGCTGCGGATGGGTTCCGTCCGCGCAGCGTAATCGAGGTAGATTGGGATCGTCTTCTTGACCACGTTGACCACCGGCACCGGCATGACGAAAGCCGCTGGAGCGGGTGTCGCCGCGCCGGCCGTACCGGCGTTGAGGCTGAGATTGCCCATGTCGAGCAGGTGGACGCTGGCCACCGAGATCGCTCCCAGTGCGACGGCCGTTCCCAAGGCGATTTTCCATTTACGCATGATAGTCTCCAATCTTATTCGGCCGCTTCCGCCAGGGGAGGGAAGGCGGGGTCGGCTGTTGGTTCAGTATGGTGGGAAGCGGGCTCGTCCTTGGCGCGGCGTTCGCGCAGCTGCTCGATGACCGCGTAGAAGACCGGCACGAACACCAGCGACAGGATGGTCGCCGCGACCATGCCGCCGAACACCGTTGTGCCTATCGATTGACGGCTCGCGGCACCGGCGCCGGTGGCAAACATCAGCGGCAGCACACCCAGGATGAAGGCGAAGGCTGTCATCAGGATCGGCCTCAGCCGCAGCCGTGCTGCCTCCATCGCCGCATCGACGATGCTCAAGCCCTCTTCACGCCGCCGCCTTGCGAACTCGACGATCAGGATGGCGTTCTTGGCCGCAAGGCCAATCAGCATGACGAAGCCGATCTGCGAATAGACGTCGATCTGCATGCCCCGCACCAAGAGCGCCGCGAAAGCGCCGAACAAGGCCAATGGCACCGCCAGCAGCACCATGAACGGCATCGCCCAGCTCTCATACTGCGCCGCCAGGATCAGGAAGACGAAGACGATGGCGAGGCCGAAGACGACTGACGCGATCGACCCTGCCTTGAGCTCCTGGAAGGTGATGCCGGTCCATTCGAAACCGAAATCCCTGGGCAGCGCGGTGGCGGCGGCCCGCTCCATCGCGGCGACCGCCTGGCCCGATGAAAAGCCGGGCGCGGCGCCGCCATTGATCGTGGCCGAGGCGTTGTTGTTGTAATGCGGCACGGTTTCCGGGCCGACGAACGGCACAAGTTTGCCCAGCGTGCTGAGCGGCACCATGCCGCCCGACGCGTTGCGCACATAGAGCCGCGAGATGTCGGCGGCGCCGGCACGTGAATCCTTGTCGGCCTGGATGGTCACCCGGAAGGTGCGGCCAAACAGGTTGAAGTCGTTCACATAGAGCGAGCCGAGATAGATCTGCAGCGTGTTGAAGACGTCGGGCAGATTGAGGCCGAGCAGCTTGGCCTTGGCCCGGTCGAGGTCGTAGTTGAACTGCGGCGTCGAGGTCGAGAACGGCGAGAACAGCTGCTGCGGATTGATTTCCGGCTGTTTGCGCGCCTCGGCGATCACGGCCTGCGTCGCATCGTTGAGCGCGGCGCTGCCGCGTCCGGTGAGGTCCTCGACGACGAATTCGAACCCGCCCGTCGTGCCGATGCCGGGGATCGATGGCGGATCGAAGCTGAGCGCGAAGGCTTCCGGCATCTGCAGCAGCTTGCTGCGCACATCGGCAACCAGTTTGGATGCGCTCTGGTCGGGTCCACGCTCCTCCCAGGGCTTGAGGATGGCGAACTCGACCGCCGAGTTCGACTGCGCGGCGCTGGTCAGGAAGTTGAGGCCGCTGATCGAGCCGACGATGTCGACGCCGGGCGTTGCCTGCAGGATGTCCCGCGCCTTCTGGGCCACCGCATCGGTGCGCTCCAGCGAGGCGCCGTCCGGCAACTGGATGACGACGAAGAAATAGCCCTGATCCTCGACCGGCAGGAAGGTCGACGGCAGGCGCTGCCAGACGAAGAATGTCGCGACAAGTCCGGCTGCGAACAGGCCAAGCATGATCCAGCGCAGGCGGATGAGGAAGCGCACGCCGTGAGCGTAGGCATGCGAGAGCTCGTCGAAGCCGGTGTTGAACCAGCGGAACAGCACGAACTGGGTCGGCTGGCGATGGCGCAGGAAGGCGGCGCTGAGCGCCGGGCTGAGCGTCAGCGAGTTGAAGGCCGAGATACCGACCGAGATCGCCACCGTCAGCGCGAACTGGTTGTAGAGCCGGCCTGAAACGCCTGGAATGAAGGCAACCGGCACGAAGACGGCCATCAGCACCGCGGTGGTGGCGATGATCGGCCCGGTGACTTCCGCCATCGCGGCCTTGGTGGCCGCCAGCGGCTTGAGCCCGGCCTCGAGCTGTCGTTCGACGTTTTCCACCACCACGATGGCATCGTCGACGACCAGGCCGATCGCCAACACCATGCCGAGCAGGGAGAGCATGTTGAGCGAGAAGCCCAGCATCTCCATCACGACGAGCGTCGCCACCAGCGATACCGGAATGGCGATGGTCGGGATGATGGTCGTGCGCCAGCTTTGCAGGAAGACGAACACCACCGCGACGACGAGCACCAGGGCTTCGCCGAGCGTGATCAGCACGTCATGCATCGATGCCGAGACGAAGCGCGTCGTGTCGTAGTGCATGGCGTAGGACACGCCCTTGGGGAAACGCCCGGACAGTTCCTGCATCTTGTCCTTGACGCGCTGCTGCAGATCGAGCGCGTTGGAGCCCGGCATCTGGTAGACGGCGAGCACCACTGTCGGGTCCTTGCCGAAGAAGGCCGAGGACGAATATTGCAGGGCGCCGAGTTCGATGCGCGCAACGTCGCGCAGCCGCACCAGCGAGCCGGTGTCGGTGTTGGCGCGCACCACGATGTCGCCGAACTCCTTCGGGTCGCTCAGGCGGCCGACGGCGTTGACCTGCATCTCGAAGGCCGTGCCGGCCGGCGCCGGCGACTGGCCGATCTTGCCGGCCGCCACCTGGACGTTCTGTTCGGAAATGGCGTTTTGAACATCGACGGCGGTGATGCCGAGATTGGCGAGCTTGTCGGGATCGAGCCAGACACGCATCGAGTAGCGCCGTTCGCCGAAGATCTGCACGTCGCCGACGCCGGGCAGGCGTTTCAGGGGATCGACCACTTGCAGATAGGCAAGGTTGCTCAACGCCACCGGGTCGATGGAACTGTCCGGCGAGGTCAGGTTTACGATCAGGACGAAGTTCGGATTCTGCTTCTTGATCGTCACGCCGCTCTGGTTGACGATCGCCGGCAGCGACGAGGCCGCCTGCGAGACGCGGTTCTGGACGTCGACGGCGGCGGTGCTCAAGGAATAGCCGACATCGAAAGTGATGGTGATGGTCGACGAGCCGTCATTGGAGCTGGTCGACGACATGTAGGTCATGCCCTGCACGCCGTTGATCTGCTGCTCCAGGGGAGTCGTCACCGTGTCGGCCACGACTTGCGCGCTGGCGCCGGGATAATGGGCGCTGACGACCACCTGCGGTGGCGTGATGTCGGGGAACTGCGAGACCGGCAGCAGGAAATAGCAAATCGTCCCGGCGAGCACCATGATGATGGCGATCGACGAGGCGAAGATCGGACGGTGGATGAAGAAGTTTACCACGACACGCACGCCTCGCCGGCTGCTCTCGCCCGTCCGAAGGCGCTGGCGACCCGCGACCACTGGCCGCGTCCGTCACGGGACTCTTCCCCCGAACGCAGGAGCGGCATATCGCGGCGCTGCCCATCGGCAAGTGAGCGCAGCATTGTCTCGAAGGCGCGGGGGTCGACCCCATCTGCCTTCATCACCAGCCGGATCATCGGATCCCGGACGGCCTCATCTATGGTAAGATCGCGGCGCTGTGGCATTGGCCGGCTCCTTGTCTGTCGATTCGCAGCCCATGCTCGCGAACCGTTTTTCATCTCTTCACCGGCCGAAACCGCATGATTCGTAATTTTTCGCCTTCCCGACCCCGCAAACGCGTTCACGGCCTTGTTATTGACGGACGACGACATAGGTGTTACCAGTAAGTAACATTCTGCATAGTTACAGACCGGTAACACCCTAGTCAAGAGGTGGCCGTAGTTTTTTGGAAACGATAGGAGATCATGATGGCAGACGGCGTCGTGGAACGCTCACGTCCCCGGGATCGGATCCTCGAGACGGCGCGTGACATGTTCCACAAGCATGGCATCAAGGGCGTTGGCGTTGACGCCATCACCGAGGCCGCCGGCACGAACAAGATGACGCTCTACCGTCATTTCGAATCCAAGGACGAGCTGATCGTGGAATGCCTGCGCGCCAATGCGGCCAAGGCCGGCGCGATGTGGGAGGCCTTCGAGGCCGAGTTTCCGGGCGACAAGCTCGCCCAGCTGCATGCCTGGGTTCGCAAGGCCGCCGTCATGCTCAACGCCGATGGCCGCGGCTGCGACATGGCCAATGCCGCCGCTGAGTTGACCGAGCCCGAGCATCCGGCGAGGCTGGTGATCAAGGAACTTAAGGAAGCCCAGCGTGCTCGTCTCGTCACGCTGTGCCGGGACGCTGGCATTGGCCAGGCGGAGCTTCTCGCCGATACGTTGTCGCTGTTGTTCGAAGGCGCCCGCGTCAGCGTGCAGACCGTCGGCAATGAGGGTCCAAGCACGCAATTCGTGCGCATGGCGGAAGGCCTGATCGTATCCTTCAGGGGTGCCGCGGCCGTTTAAGTCAAGGCTGCTGCCGGCAGTCTGGTCATTCAGGTCTGGACGCGCCGGACTCCCGTCATGCTTTACGCCTCTGGCGTGGAGCGTCGTTTTTCGCGGGCTGCAAATGAAAAAAGCCCGCTGCCGGGAGGAGGTGGCAGCGGGCTCGATTTCGAGTGTGGCGCGGGAGGAGGTGCACCCCACTCAGCGTCGGCATCGCATCTGGGAGGAGTAGATGGCCGACGACCAATACCTACGATGTGCCCAACGATTCGGCAACAACGGATAGTGCATAGCAGCTGTGCAGATTTGCCGTGTCGCCATCCCAAAGCGCTTCTGTTGCACTGACGGCCGCTCCGCCTTGACCGTCTTTATTGAACCGGAATGTTCTCGCGGAAGATCAACCGAGGCTCGATGAACTTTCGCGTCAGATAGGGCGCCGACGACGCGATCGAGCCGAGCAGGCGAATGACGGATTGTTCCGCGATAAGCCTTGCGTTCTGGTCGATGACAACGTCGGCGAGGTCATCGACCAGATAGCCGCGCGTCTCCCGCGTCAGGTCATGGCAGATGAACACCGGCTTGCGGTTGGGCCTGGTTTCCCGGATCGCCTTCGCGACGCCGGAACGGCCGGCGCCGACGCAATAGATGCCGAGCAGTTCCGGTTCGTTTCGCAGCGCCTTCATGGTCTCGGTATAGCTGGCTTCGGGCTCATCGTTGATCTCGACGGCGCTGCTGACGGTCAGGTTCGGAAACTCCTCGCCGAGCACCGTGCGAAAGCCCATCTCACGTTCCTCATGGCCGCGATAGGACCGCGACCCGACCACCATCGCCAGATGACCCTCTCGACCGCCAAGGTAGCGCCCCATCAGGAGAGCCGCGGTCCGTCCCGCCACGCGGTTGTCGATCCCGACATAGGCCGAGCGTGGCGCCGCCGGAATATCGGACACCAGCGTCACCAGGCGCATGCCGGCGTCGACGACATCGCGCAGGATGTTGCGTGTGCGCGGATGGTCGATGGCGATGACACCCACTCCATTGGCCTTCAGCGAGAGGTTTTCGACGGCCGCCTGCAGTGCATTGGGCGAGATTCCGGCGAGGTTGTGGATCCGGCACGAGGCAACGAGCGGCAGGCGCGCGGCGTAGTCCTCGATATATCCGGCGAGGTCGCGCATGAAGGCGTTGCTGCCGATCGGCAGCAGGAATTCGAGATGGGCCGGCCGCGACGGAAGCGTTACCTGATCGGCCACCGGCAGATAACCGAGCTGCTTGGCGGCCTCCATGACGCGCTGCCGGTTGGCCGCGCTGGCGCCGGGCCGGTTGTTGAGCACCCTGTCGACCGTGGCGGTCGAGAGCCCGCAATTGCGTGCGATGTCCGAGACGGTGGCTTTCATCCCGCAGCCCTATGCACCGATGCGGTGCCGCGCCAGACAAGCGATGCGATTTGAGGTGGCGGCTGATTGAAGCCGATCACCAACGTGCGGTCCGACTGCTTCGACAAGATGGGGTCCGACCGTCCTCAGTGCGCTTGCCTGCCATCAGCCACGGCGTCGCGGATTTCCTTGTCCGACATGCCGGTGATGATCTGCTCGACTTCCGCCACGCTGGCCTTCTTGGGGTCTATATCGTCGGCCACCACCTTGCCCCTGCGCATGACGACGATACGGTCGACGACCTGGAATACGTGATGGATGTTGTGCGCGATGAAGACGCAGGAATGGCCCGAGTCACGCGCGCCACGCACGAAGCTCAGCACGCCCTGCGTCTCGGCGACGCCGAGATTGTTTGTCGGCTCGTCCAGAATGATGAGGTCGCTGTCGAAATGCATGGCGCGCGCGATCGCCACCGCCTGGCGCTCGCCGCCCGAGAGCGAGCCGATCGGCGTCGTTGGCGGAATGTTCTTCGAGATGCCGACCTGTTTGAGCAGGTCGCGGGCCACCGTGTTCATGGCTTCCTGATCCATGCGGTTCAGGAAACGCGGCGGCTTGATCGGCTCGCGCCCCAGGAACAAATTGCGGGCGATCGACAATTGCGTCACCAGCGCCGAGTCCTGGTAGATGGTCTCGATGCCGTGGGCGATGGCGTCGCTGGTGCTGCGCAGGGTGACCTTCTTGCCGCGGATGAAGATGTCGCCGCTGGTCAGAGGTACCGCACCCGAAAGCACCTTGATCAGGGTCGACTTGCCGGCGCCGTTGTCGCCGAGGAGGCCGACGATCTCTCTTTCATTGACGTGGAAATTGGCATCTTCCAGGGCCAGCACGCGGCCATAGGACTTGCGGATGTTCTGCATGCGGATCAGTGGCTCGGCCATGGTTCAAGTCCCTGCCTGATGCCGGCGTTCCAGCCATGAATGAAGCGCCATCATGCCAAGGATGATCGCGCCGATGAAGATGTTGTAGGCAAGGCCCGGCACGCCGATCAGCACGATGCCGTTGCGCATGACGCGCAGGATCAGGATGCCCAGCACTGTGCCGATGATTGTGCCGCGGCCGCCGGTCAGGGCGGTGCCGCCTATCACCACCATGGCGATGACCTCGAGTTCATAGCCGGTGCCGCTGTTGGGGTTGGCGGCCGACGTGCGCAGCGAGGAGATGACGCCGGCAAGCGACGCCATTACCGACGACAGGATGAACAGGCCGATCTTGACGCCGCTGACATTGACGCCGCGGGCGCGCGCCGCGTTGGGATTGCCGCCTGCCGCCTGGATCCAATTGCCGATACGGCTTTGCGTCAGCACATAGCCCAGCGCGATGGCCGCGGCGATGAACCAGAACAGCGACATGTAGATGCGGAACGGTCCGATGAAGAAATCGCCGACCAGTATGTTGGCGAGCCAGCTGCCCTCGGCGCTCCAGGTGCGCTGCGGAAAGCCGTCGGTGACGAAAAGCGCGGTGCCGCGCACCACCAGCAGCATGCCGAGCGTCACCAGGAACGAGGGGATCTTGAGCTGGGTCACGAACCAGCCATTGACCAGGCCGATGAAGGCGGCGACCAGCACCGCGGCGACGAAGCCGACCTCGAGCGAGGTGACGCCGCTGTTGAACAGTGTCCACATCAGCACCGGCGAGAACCCGAACAGCGAGCCGACGGAAAGGTCGAACTCGCCCGATGTCATCAGCAGCGTCATCGCCAGCGCGATGAGGCCGAGCTCGACCGTGAAGGCCAGCGTGTTGGAGATGTTCTGCGGCGACAGGAAGTCGTGGTTGAAGCCCCAGAAAACGGCGATCTCGACGATGAGAAGCACAAGGGGCCCGAATTCAGGCCGCGCGATCAGGCGTTGGAGGAGCGAATGATTTTCCACTGATGACCCGCGACATGATTGGGAGGGGCTGAGCCTTGGGCCCGATAAGGGCGAGGCTCGGCGGAACGGACAAGGCAGTCGCGACCGGGGATCCGGTCGCGACTGCCGAAGACCTGGATCTTATTTGCCCGACAGGATCTTGTCGTAGACCTCGGCGGTGTCCTTTTCATAGAGCGCGCCGGTGATGACGTTGAAGCCCGGAGGGATGCCGCCGGCCGCCATGTTGGCCAGCGAGAGCGCCACATAGCTGGTCGCCTGCGGGTCCTGCCACTGGCCGGCATTGACATAGCCGTTCAGCACTTCCTGGGTGGTGTCGAGCGAGTTGCCCCAGCCGACGACGGGGATTTCGCCCGGCTTGATGCCGACCTGGTCGAAGACGCGCTTGATCGAACCGGTGACGAGATCGCCGAGACCGATGATCGCCTTGACCTTGGCCTTGTTGGCGGTGAGGTAGTCGACCATGCGGTTGATCACCTCGGCCTGGTCCAGCGTCGCTTCGGTAATCTCATAGGTAATGCCGAGAGGTTCGAAGACGCTCTTGATGCCTTCCTCTTCCTGGACGCCATAGGTGGCGCCGGGGATTTCGACCGGCATCCAGACGAAGTCGCCCTTCTTCACCAGGCCCTTGTCGACGAGATACTGCGCCCAGTGCTTGCCGAAGGTGACATTGTCGCCGCCGACATAGGCGTTGAAATTGGCCTTGGGGTCGGGCGTGTTGAAATTGATGATCGGGATGTTGGCCGCACGCGCTTCCTTGACGATCTCGACAAGGCTGCCCGGATCGGGGCTTGTGGTGGTGATGCCGTCCGCCTTGGCGGCGATGGCCGCGCGAACGGCCTCCTGCTGCGAGGCCACGTCGCCATTGTGGAACGAGGTGTTGACCGTGTTGCCGGTGTCCTTGGCCCATTGCTTGGCGCCGGCAAGGAAGTAGGTCCAGACCGGATCAGCCGGGCCGCCATGAGAGATCCAGTAGAATGTCTTGGCCTGTGCCGCTGCTGGAATGACCATCAGCGCCACCAACAGGCCGTACAGAACGAGTCTTATCCGTGTCAGCATTTGTTTTCCTCCCGTTTAAGAAATGATCAGTTCGGATCCGTCCCTCGTTTCCGGCGACCGCCGGACGCGTCTTTGCCAGCGCCCATCAGATGCATCAGAGCATCCTGTTTTTCGACCGATGGCAAGCCTCCATCTGCAAGTCGTAGTGGGCGTCTGACGAGGCGCCATCAGGGCTCCCATCAGATCGCATCAGTTTGAGCGCTATTTTCCGGCGGCCTCGCCGCTACGACGGACAGACGCGCCTTCGGCAACTCGCCGCGACCACCGGCAACCCCTTTCAGACGAGACCGGCCGCCGCCAGTTCACGCATCAGATGGCTGGCGCCGTAGGTCCAGTGCGGGCAGTCCGGCGACAGCCGCACCCGGTTGACCAGCGCGCCGAATTTCTCCGACGTAATGGTGACGATGTCGCCGACCTTGTGCGTGAAGCCCTTGCCCTTCTCGCCGCGATCCTTCGACGGCACGAACATGGTGCCGAGATAGAGCGCAAGCCCGTCCGGATATTGATGATGCGGGCCCATGGCGGCCGCCACGAGCTCTTCCGGCGAGCGGCTGATCTCGGCCATGGAACTCGCGCCCTCAAGCGAGAACCCGTCCTCGCCCTCGACCTTCAGGCGCACGACGGCCTGCTTGACGTCATCGATGGAGAAGGTTTCGTCGAACAGGCGGATGAAGGGACCGAGCGCCGCCGACGCATTGTTGTCCTTGGCCTTGCCGAGCAGCAGTGCCGAACGCCCCTCGACATCGCGGAGATTGACATCGTTGCCGATGGTGGCGCCGACGAGCCTGCCGCTGCTGGCCGCGATCATGGCGATCTCCGGCTCTGGATTGTTCCAGGTCGATACCGGGTGCAGGCCGACATCGGCGCCGAAGCCGACCGATGCCATCGGCTGGCACTTGGTGAAGATCTCGGCATCGGGGCCGATGCCAACCTCCAGATACTGTGACCAGGCGCCGCGCGCGATGAGCTTGGCCTTGATCTCCATGGCTTCGGGCGAACCCGGCCTGAGCTTGGACAGGTCATGGCCGATCAGCCCGGCGATATCGGCGCGTATGGCGTCCGCCTTTTCCGCCGAGCCGCGCGCCTGTTCCTCGATCACACGCTCGAGCAGGCTGACGACGAAGGTGACGCCTGAAGCCTTCACCGCCTGCAGATCGACGGGCGACAGCAGGTAGGGCTTTGCCGGATTGCGGCTGGCCTCAAAACTGTTGGCGGCGGTTTCATCGATCGAGCCGATCGGCCTGCCAGTGGCTGAGCGGACATGTCCTGCCGGATCGTTCAGTTCGCAAAGGTCGCGCACGGTCGGCGCCACGCGCGACGTGATATCGAAGACGGTGCCATCGCGCACCGTGACCACCAACGGATGCGAGGCATCCCTGCTCCTGGCGCGGCCGACAAAGATGCCTTCGGCGGGCAGGTGCGTCTGGTTGGTCATGGCGTTGGGTCCTCCGGGATGATCGACAATGCGGCTTGGCCTGATCGGCGCGGCACTTTCACCGGATTCCGGTCAAAGGTCTATCCCGTCGCTGGCGATCGGGATCCGGTTTCCATCGCGGCGATTCACAGGAGATGACCGAAACGCCCTTTCAAAAACGTGAAATCATGACTACCATTTTCATTTCACGCAGCGCATCAGGTGTCTCCTTGTCCTTACCGTTTTCCGATCCGATCTGGCGCAAACCGCAGGCGGCCTCCAGGTTCCAGTCGCTCCTTTCCACTGGCGAACCTGCCGATATCGTTGTCGTCGGCGGCGGCATCATGGGTCTGTCGACCGCTCTTCATGCGGCCCGGCTCGGCATGTCCGTGCAGGTGCTGGATGCTGGCGAAATCGGCCAAGGCGCGTCCGGGCTCAATGGCGGGCAGGTCATTCCCGGCTTGAAATATGATCCTGAATGGCTGCTGGAGCATTTTGGCCAGGAACGCGGCGAGACGCTTGTCAACTTTGCCGCCTCGACCGCCGACGCGGTGTTCGAACTGATCCGCGATGAACGGTTGGCGGTGCCGTTCGTCCGCAATGGCTGGATCCAGGCGGCTCATACCGAAATGGCGCTGAAGGCCGCGGCAAACCGTGACCGGCAATGGCGGGCGCGGGGCGCCGATGTCAGTCTTCTGAGCGCGGCCGAGATTGGCTCGATGACCGGCGCGCGGGGTTATCTCGGCGGCTGGCTCGACCTTCGCGCCGGTGTGATCGATCCGCTGGCCTATACTTCGGAACTCGCCCGGGTCGCGACCGCGGCCGGTGTGCGGATAGCTGAGCATCATAAGGTCACGCGGCTCGGCAAGACTGCCGGCACATGGCGTGTTTCGACCGAAAATGGCGCGGAACTGCAGGCGAAAGCGGTCGTGCTGGCAACCAATGCCTATACGGACGGTCTGGTCCCAGGTCTGGCCCGGTCGATCGTGCCGCTGCATTCCTTCCAGATCGCCACCGCGCCATTGCCGCCTGACCTGGCAGCCACAATCCTGCCGGAAGGGCAGGCGGTGTCGGACTCCAGGCGTATCCTCGTCTACTACCGCAAGTCCCCCGATGGCAGGCTGGTGCTTGGCGGACGCGGCCGCATGGCCTTGCCGACGGGTGCCGGCGACTGGGCGCATCTGGAGCGGGCGCTGCTGCGGCTCTATCCGGCACTGTCCGGTATCACCATTGAAAAGCGCTGGTTCGGACGGGTGGCGATGACGCCCGATCATTTGCCCCATATCCATGAACCCGAGCCGGGGCTGGTCGCGGTGGCCGGCTGCCAGGGGCGTGGCGTCGGCCTGATGACGGCGCTTGGCGGGCGCATCGCGACCTATCTCTCCAATGGCGATGCCAGGCAATTGCCATTCCCGCTCTCGCCGATCCGGCCGATCCCGTTCCACGCCTTCAGGCAGGTCGGTGTCGCCGCGACCATCGCCTGGTATCGCCTGCTCGATGCGCTGGAGCATTGAACGCGGCTTATGGCTGATTGGATTCTGCTTGACAGTTTCATGAATATGAAAAACTCTTAGCCAATTTCAAATTTCGGCAGGCAGATCGATGTCGAGCATTGTTGCAGCGCAGGCGCCGGAGGTCCGATCATCATCGGGCTTCCGCATTGGAATGCTGCTGCCGGGTGCGCTGGTCACCTTCCTGCTGATCCTGTTTGCGCCGGCCCTCGTCGTTTTCCTCGCCTTCCGCGACAATGACGGGTCGCTGCTCGGTGCCGGCTTCACCACGGCGAATTTCGCTACCGTGGTGTCCGATCCACTATACTGGACGGTGACGCTGCGCTCGCTGGTCATTGCCGGCCTGGTGACGCTGGCGACCGTCGTCACGGCGTATCCGGTCGCCTATTATCTCGCCTTCCATGCCGGGCGGCGACGCGGCCTGCTGCTGTTCCTGGTGACGCTGCCGTTCTGGACCAGCTATCTCCTGCGGGTCTTCGCCTGGAAGATCGTTCTGGCCTATAATGGCGTGCTCAATTCGGCGCTGATCGAAAGCGGCGTCTGGTCCGAGCCGACGCTGGCCTTCCTCAACACGCCGGCGGCCGTCGTCGTCACGCTCGCCCACGCCTATGCGCCGTTCGCCATCCTGCCGATCTATGTTGCGCTCGACACGATTCCGAAATCGTTGATCGAGGCCGCTTCCGACCTCGGCGCCAGGCCCTTCACCTCTTTCCGACGCGTCGTGCTGCCGAATTCCATGCCGGGCGTTCTCGCCGCCGCCCTCGTCGTCTTCGTGCCGACAGTTGGCGACTATGTCACGCCGGCGCTTGTCGGCGGGCCGGCGAGCACGATGATCGGCACGCTGATCCAGGCGCAATTCGGCAAGGCCAATGACTGGCCGTTTGGCGCGGCTCTCTCCGTCGCCGTCATGTTGGTCATCCTTTGCGTGGTGCTGGTGGCGCGCGCCACCGATCGCAGATTTGGCAGCCGCGCATGAGCACCGCGCGCATGGGAGAGGGCGGCCGCTGGCTTGGGCTCTATGTGATCGCCTATCTGGCCTTTCTCTATCTGCCGGTGCTGCTAATCCCGTTGTTCTCTGTCAACAACTCGATCCAGGCGGCGTTTCCGCTGCAAGGCTTCACCTTGCAATGGTACGCGACGCTGTTGGGCAATTCCGCGCTGTCCGGCGCGCTCTTGAACAGCCTCGTCATCGGTGCCATTGCCGCCACCGGGGCGACGCTCTGCGGCATCACCGTCTCCTACATGGACCTCTATGGCCGCTCGCCGCTGTCCGCCACCATCAGCGCCATCGCGCGGCTGCCGATCCTGATCCCGGGCGTCATCGTCGGCATCTCGCTGCTGATCCTCGTCAATCTCATTGGTCTCGGGCCGTCGCGCATCGCCATCGTCCTTGGCCATATTCTGGTGGCGCTGCCGACGACGGTGGTGATCATGCGCAGCCGCTTCGCCGCCATCCCCAAGACCATTCGCGAGGCGGCGCTCGACCTCGGTGCCTCGGACTGGACGACGTTCCGAAGGGTCATGCTGCCGCTCAGCCTGCCGGCCATCATCTCGGCCTTCATGCTGGCGTTCCTGATCTCATTCGACGAATTCATCGTCGTCTTCTTCCTCGCCGGCACCGAGCCGACCCTGCCGCTCTACATCTGGAGCCAGTTGCGGTTTCCCAAATCGCTGCCGACGGTCATGGCGCTGGGAACGTCGATCCTGGCTGTATCCTTCGTCATAGCCGGCACCGCCGAATTGGTGCGCCGTCGCGGGCTTGGCGCGACGCGCCCGTCTTCCAATCCATCCTGATGACAACAACCACAAGAGGAGAACCGAAATGGCATTCGACCTGAAATCGATCACCGCAAAGAAGGCCTGCAGCGGGCTTGCCGCGCTTGCAATCATCCTGTCGTCGACTGTCGCTTTCGCCGGCGACAAGCTGCAATATTTCACCTGGTCGGGCTATGAACTGCCCGATTTCAACAAGAGCTTCCTGGCGGCACACCCCGATGGCGTCGAGGCTTCGATCTTCGGTGACGACGATGACGCCTTCACCAAGGTCAAGGCCGGCTTCCGCCCTGACATCGCCCATCCCTGCTACGACAAGGTGGCGCGCTGGAACAAGGAAGGACTGCTGCAGCCGATCGACACCAAGCGCATCAAGAACTGGGATTCGATCTTCCCGGTGTTCAAGAACCTGCCCGACCTGCAGGCCGGCGACGGCAAGGTATGGATGGTCCCGTGGGACTGGGGCAACACCTCGATCCTCTACCGCACCGATCTGGTGAAGAACCCGGAAGCGAGCTGGAACCTGCTCTGGGACAAGCAATATGCCGGTCGCATGGCGACCATCGACGCCGTGCACGACACGCCGATCGTCGCGGCCCTGCTCGCCGGCGTCAATCCGTTCGATATGACGCCCGAGCAGATGGACAAGGTGGCCGCGAAGCTGCGCGAGCAGCGCCCGCTGCTCTCCAACTACACCACCGACATGACCTCGGTCGAACAGGCGCTCGCCAGCGGCCAGCTGGTCGCGGCCATGACCTGGAACGCATCGGCCACCTCGTTGAAGAAGCAGGGCGTGCCGGTGGAGTTCATGAAGCCGAAGGAAGGCATGCTGACCTGGGCCTGCGGCTTCGTCCTGCTCAAGGACGCCAAGAATGTCGATCTCGCCTATGATTTCATGAACAGCCGGCTGGACGCGGATTCGGGCAAGTACCTCATCGAATCCTACGGCTATGGCTCATCGCTGAGCACCGCCTTCGCCGGCGTTCCGAAGGACGAACTGGAGAAGCTGCAGTTGCCGTCCGACCCGGAAGTGATGCTGAAAACCACGATCTTCACCGGCCCGATGAAGCAGAATGACGATCTGGCGAAGATGTTCGAAAAGGTGAAGGCGGGGGGATGAGCTGAGGCGCCCCCTTCTCCCCTTGTGGGAGAAGGTGGATCGGCGCGATAGCGCCGAGACGGTTGAGGGGTGTTCCAGCGGAGTGAGACGTTGGCGTTCCCTGGAACACCCCTCATCCGTCGCCTTCGGCGACACCTTCTCCCGCAAGGGGAGAAGGGGGAGTTTCTCGACGCTGCGCCGCGCTCGGGCATAGAGACTGATAAGGAACGACCCATGGACATGCTGGACGAAGCCGCCGAGAAGCCGAAGGACGATGCCGACGTGCGGGTCGGCCGCCGCGTGCGGGCGCTGCGGCTGGAGCGCAATCTGTCGCTGGCCGATCTGGCGGCAAGAGCCGGCGTATCGATCGGTGCACTGAGCCAGATCGAGCGCGGCATGTCCTCGCTGCGCGTCAAGGTGATCTGGCCGCTCGCCGCCGCGCTCGACATCGAGCCATCGGCTCTGATCGCCGACGGAAATGATGCCGTCAACGATCTCTATTGCGTGCGCGCGGGCAGCCGCCGTGCCATTCCGGTCAAGTCGGAAGGCATCGCCAAGGCGCTGCTGTCGCCGCCGGGTGCGACGCTGACCGGCATGCTGGTCAGCGTGGAAGCCGGCGGCGGCACAGCCGAGGCCTATGCCCATGCCGGCCACGAGTTCGGCTATGTGCTGGCGGGCGAGGTCGAACTTGTGGTGGATTCGACCAAATACGTGCTGAAGACCGGCGACAGTTTTGCCTTCAAGAGCACGCTTCTTCATGCCTTCCGCAATCCGGGCACCGAGCGTTGCCAGATCCTCTGGGTCAACACCACGAAGCCGTCCGAGGTTCGCAATGGCGCCTGATCCCCTCGTCCGGCTGCAGGCGGTCTCGAAGATTTTTCCCGGTGGCGTCGTCGGGCTCGATGCCGTCGACCTCGACATCATCAGCGGCGAGTTCATCACGCTGCTCGGGCCGTCAGGTTGCGGCAAGACCACCAGCCTGCGCGTCATCGCCGGCTTCGAAAGCCCGTCGAGCGGCAAGGTGCTGCTCGACGGCCGCGATATTACCGCGCTTCGGCCATTCGACCGGCCGGTCAACACCGTGTTCCAGGACTATGCGTTGTTTCCGCACATGGACGTCGCCCAGAATGTCGGCTTCGGTCTGTCCTTGCGAAAACTATCGGGGGCCGAGCAGGCCAGGCGCGTCGGTGAAGCCCTCGACATGGTCGGCCTCGCCGACAAGATCCGCGCCCGCGTATCGCAATTGTCCGGTGGCCAGCGCCAGCGCGTCGCGCTCGCCCGCGCCATCGTCTGCGAACCGCGCGTGCTGCTTCTCGACGAGCCCTTGTCGGCGCTCGACGCGCATCTGCGCGAACAGATGCAGGTCGAGCTCAAGCGGTTGCAGTCGCGGCTCGGCACCACCTTCGTCATGGTCACCCACGACCAGACAGAGGCGTTGTCGATCTCCGACCGCATAGTTGTCATGAACAAGGGCCGCATCGAGCAGATCGCGCCGCCGGCCACGCTTTACGACCGGCCGGCGACCAAGTTTGTCGCCAGCTTCATCGGCACCATGAATCTTCTCCCGTCGCGCTTTATCGGTCGCGATGGCGATCGCTTGCGGTTCGCTGCCGGCGCTTTGCCGTTGGAGGCTGTCTCTGAACCCGGCCAGTCGCCCGGCGAAGGCGAGGTGCGGACCATAGGCGTGCGTCCCGAGGACTTGCTGGCAGCCACCGAGGCCGCGCCCGGCACGGCGCCGGCGCGCGTCAACAGCATCGTCTTTCATGGCCGAACCTTGCGCCTCCACGCCGAGCTTGGGCAAGGGTTGCCGGTGGTGATCGATGCGCCGCGGCAGGCCGAGGGTTTCCAATTTGGCGTCGGCGACGTGGCGCATATCAGCCTGCGCCGTGGCGCCAACTGCCCCATGCTCCCCGCATAGGCTGGTTGCCCAAATCCCGATAGGCGCAGGCCTGGGCGGGCAGGGCGTGTTTTTGGACCTTCCGTCGGCTGTGAACAAAACAGGACACGGACCAGGTATGGATTGACGTGACAAGGAATTAATTCCTAATTGGCTGATGCCCGAACTCAGCAGCCGGCCGCGCCGAAACGTGCAAACCCTGGGCCTGGCGCATGAAGTCGGGCAGGTCATTCGTGTCCGCTGTCTGAACTGCAACATCACGCGGCACTATCTCCCCGGCGACCTCGCAAAACTGGTCGGCGACATTCCCTTTTGGGACGTGGAGCGGCTTATGCGGTGCGAACGCTGCAAACGCCGCGAGCTTGACGCCAGCGTCATCCTGCCAAGCGCCGCCGAGCGCCTCAAAATCCGTGTCAGGCGCCTTGTCGAGATCCGCATGGTTCGCCGGGTGATCTGGCGGGACGACGATTGAGGCAGTCCGGCAAGTCGGTAATGCAGCCTAGAACAGGGACCCCTGGGCCGGCGCCTCTCGCGGAAACTTGATCTGTGTCGCCGGCTTCTCGACGATCACCAACGCGTCGTCGGGCGCCGTCTTCTGCAAATGCCGTGCTTGCGCCCACGGCGCCGTCAGCCAGGCCTCCGTCTCCTCGGGTGTGGTCAGGATCACGGGCATCGCCTTCTCATGGATCGGCGCGATGAGGGCGTTCGGCCTGGTTGTCATGAAAGCGTAGACCTCGAAGTCGCCGGGACCATCCTTGACCTTTCGAACGCCCTGCCAGCGGGTCCAGAAACCAGCGAAGAAAAACAGCGGCCGGTCTTCGTTACGGGCAAACCAATAGTTGCGCTGGATTCCCGTTTCCGGATCCTTGTCGTTCGGTGCGGGGCTGGGTTCGGCGAAGCTGGTCACCGGCACGACGCATCTGTTCTCGACGCCGATAAACTGCTGCCAGTGCGAATATTGCGGATTGCGAATGTTGGTGGTGCCGTAGTCGGCCTTGCCTTTCATGCGCTCCGGCGGCGTCGGCAAACCCCAGAGCAGTTTCGCCAGCTCCCGTTCACCGTCGACGGTGTTGCGTACCACCAGGCCGGGCTGATTGGGATAGATGTCGATCGAAGGCTCGAGGTTGCCGCTGATGTCGCGCAACGTGCGCGTCCATTGACGGACCGCCTCCTGCGTCGTGGTGATGTTGTAGAGATTGCACATGCATCCAGCATCGCGGAATTGGCCCGTGTCCGCAACCGAATGCGCGTGAGCCAGCACCGGACCGGCGCCGCAATGGACATCGCGCGCAGCAAGCGCCTCGGGTTGTCGTCGCGCGGCCGCCAAACTGAAGTCCTGACAGGACCTTGTCAGCTGTCGTGCGGCTCGTCGGTGGCGCACCAGCCAGCGCTTCCCTACATCGAAGCCAGGCTGAACAGGAGGACCACACATGACCGTCTCTGAAATTGCCAAGGATTTCACCGAGCTCCTCAAGCAGGGAGACCACCAGGCTGCCGCCGACAAATACAATGCCGACGATATTTCCAGCTACGAAGCCATGGAGGGACCGATGGCCGTCAGCCATGGCAAGGAGGCCCTGAGGCAGAAGAGCCAGTGGTGGCAAGACAACCACGAGGTGCATGGCGGCTCGGTCGAGGGCCCCTATGTCAATGGCGACCAGTTCGCCGTGCGCTTCACGTTCGACGTGACGCCCAAGGCCACCGGCGAGCGTGTGACCTTGGATGAGGTCGGCCTTTACACGGTCAAGAACGGCAAGATCACCGAAGAGCGCTTCTACTACTGAGGCCGGCAAACCCCCCGCTTTCGGGAGCCTGCGCTTTGCAGCGTGTTTGCGCGATCGACATCGCGGCCAGCCGCGTGTGCCGCGCAATGTCGAGCCAACGGCCAGGCCGCTGGCAAAGGGCGCGGCGCGCCCCTAATCTGCGACCAGATTCGGAGTTCGAAGGACCATTGTCTTGACGATCACAATGTACGGCATCACCACCTGCGACACGGTCAGGAAGGCGCGCGCCTGGCTCGAGGGGCGCGGCGTGCCATACCGGTTCCATGACTATCGGGCCGAGGGGGTCGACGCAGCCAGGCTGGACGGCTGGGTTGGCAAGGTCGGCTGGGAAAGGCTGCTCAACAAGGGCAGCACCACATTCCGCGAGTTGCCGGACAAGGACAAGCAGGGCCTCGATGAGACAAAGGCCAAGGCGCTGATGCTGGCCAAGCCGACGATGATCAAGCGGCCGGTGCTGGAGGTCGGTGATACTATTCTGGTCGGGTTCAAGCCGGATGTCTATGAGGCGGCGGTGGGTAGGTAGGGCGCTGAATGCCCCTCACTTCGTCATTCTATGGCGGAGCAAGGAGCGAAGCGACGCGGCGCAGACCATAGAATCTATGCCGTGACCTATAAGCGTTGCAACGGTGCGGATTCTGTTCCGCCGCATCGCTCGGCTGACGTCACGGCATGGATACCTCTCAGGCCCATTCGCCCTTGCGCATCACCGGCACGCGGGCGCCGTCCTTGTGCACGCCGTCTATGTCGATCTTGTCCGAGCCGATCATCCAGTCGATGTGGATGAAGCTCTTGTTGCCGCCGCGCGCGGCGATCTCGTCCTGGCTGAGCGAGGCGCCGTCGACGAAGCACTTCGAATAGCACTGGCCGAGCGCGATGTGGCAGGCGGCGTTCTCGTCGAACAGCGTGTTGAAGAATAACAGGCCGCTTGCCGAAATCGGCGACGAATGCGGAACCAGCGCCACTTCGCCCAGCCGGCGCGATCCCTCATCGGTGTCGAGAACTTTCTTCAGGACGTCCTCGCCCTTCGACGCCTTGGCTTCGACGATCCTGCCTTCCTCGAAGCGTACAGAAATCTCGTCGATCAGTGTGCCCTGATAGGACAGCGGCTTGGTTGAGGAGACATGGCCCTCGACGCGCCTTGCATGCGGCGTCGTGAACACCTCCTCGGTCGGGATGTTTGGGTTGCAGGTGATGCCGTTCTTGGCGGTCGAGGCGCCGCCCATCCATTCATGGCCATCCGCCAGCCCGACGGTCAGGTCGGTGCCTGGTCCGGTGAAATGCAGCGCATGGAAATTATGGCCGTTCAGCCATTCCGTGCGGCCGCGGAGGGCTGCGTTGTGCGCTTTCCAGTTGCCGATCGGGTCTTCCACATCGACTCGGGACGCTGCAAAGATGGCGTCGGCGAGCTTGGCCACGGCGACATCGTCGGCGTCATCGGGGAAAACCTGCCTGGCCCAGGCGAGGTCCGGATAGGCGACGATGTTCCAGTTGATGTCGAAGCCGGTAATCTTTTCCAGCGCCGGCTGGTACGCCATCGAATTCGCCTTGTTGGCGCGTGCCACTTTCGCCGGGTCCTGCCCCGACAGCAGCGAGGGATCCTCGCCGCGCACGGCAAGCCGCGCCGCATTGTTGGCGAAGGCCTTCGCCATGCCTTCATAGAGCCAGCCGGCGGCGTGGTCGAAGCCCGCATCGGCGCCGAAGCGATAGCGCGCCAGCGTCATCTCGTCGTCGTTGAAGATCGGCGTCACCAGCCCGGCGCCGGCCTTGTAGGCGTGCTCGACGATGCGCCGCGTCAGCGGCAGGGCCGCGATCGACGAGGTCAGCACCAGATCCTGCCCGGGCTGCAACTGCAATCCCACCTTGATGGCGACTTCCGCCAGCCTGTCGAGCTTCACCGAGTCGATCGATGCGGAAACGCCGCGCGAATGTGTGGTCATGATTCTGCCTGCCGTGATTTGATGACCGGCTGAACATAGACCGGCGCCCCGGTGCTTTCCACCTTGATCGTGCCGCAAGGCGCGTGAGCGCCGATCCGGATTGTGCCGTCGTCGCCGTGACGTCCCGGCCGCGCTGGCCCAACAGGATGCGGATTGTGTCAGCGTTTGCCGCCTTTATGCTGCGCTGCAATGAGATCGGCCACCTCGAAAGCCCTGCGGTTCACCGTCGCCGGCATGATTGCCATGGCTGTCGCCATGGGCATCGGCCGTTTCGTCTACACGCCGATCCTGCCCGGCATGATGGAAGAACTGCATCTGTCGCCGGCCCAAGCCGGATGGATCGCGTCGGCCAATTATCTCGGCTACCTCGTCGGCGCGTTGGCGGCGGCGGGCGGCTGGGCGCATGGGCGGGAGCGTGGGCTCATGCTGGCCGGGCTCGGAGCGAGCGTGGTCCTCGCGGCGCTGATGGGACTGTCCGGCACAATGGCCGCCTTTCTCGCCATCCGCTTCCTGGCCGGCCTGGCCAGCGCCCTGGTCATGGTCTTCATGGCCGGCATGGTCTTCAGCCATATCCACGCCGCCGGTCGTGGCGACCTGCAGGCCTGGCACTTTGGCGGCGTGGGCCTGGGCATCGCGGTCTCGGCGGCGATGATGGCGGCACTGGTCACGGAGCATGCCGGCTGGCAGGCGGGCTGGCTGTGGTCGGCGGCGATTTCGGCCTGCGGCTTCGTGGCCGTCGCGCTGTTGGCGAACGAGGGCCCGCTCGCCAGCGGCGAGGCCGCCCGTGAACCGCCCCTGCCGAATGACCGGGCGCTGACGAAGATCATCCTTGCCTACGGCCTGTTCGGCTTCGGCTATGTGGTGACGGCAACGTTCCTGGTCGCCATTGTCCGGCAAGGCGGCGGCAGTCGCGTCTTCGAGGCCGTTGTGTGGATGGTCGCCGGCCTCGCCGGCTTCCCCTCGACATGGTTGTGGCAGAAGATTGCCGCCCGCATAGGCCTGCACGCCGCCTACGCGCTGGCATGCTTCATCGAGGTCGCCGGCGTTACCGCCAGCGTGGCTCTGGGTGGACGGACCGGGCCGCTGCTTGGGGCCTTCCTGCTCGGCGCTACCTTCATTGCCATCACGGCATTTGGCCTGCAGGTCGCGCGGCAGCAGGCGCCAGCGGCGCCCCGCCGCATCTTCGCCGTGATGACGGCGTCCTTCGGCCTGGGCCAGATCATCGGGCCGATCGCCGCGGGGCTGCTGGCTCAGGCGTCAGGCGATTTCTTCGTCGCCTCGATCGTCGCCGCGGCCCTGCTGGTCGTCTCCGGTCTCGTCACATGGTCGGTCGCGCCAAAATCGCCATGATTTGCGGGTCTTGCTCGATGCCGGGCATCGGGCAGCCATTTTCTTTCCATCTGACTTATGACTTTATGCCCGCAAAACCCCGCTGATTTGGGCACCAAGCAAGGAACTCGCCACAGTGTTCGTATCCTTTTTTCCGCGGCCGAAGCTGTTCTTTACTTCGGCCGCTATTTGGAGCCTTGCGGCAATCCTGTTCTGGTTTTTCGGCGGTGAGCAATTGGGCGCGGTCCTCGGCCTGCCACCGGCCGCGGCGGACGCGCCGCCAATTATCGGTATCGCCATTCTCGTGTCGAAGCCGTTCCTCTGGTTCTATATCTACTTCGCCTTGTGCGTGGCCATTTTCTACGCGTTCTGGAGTTGGTACTCACCTCATCCGTGGCAGCGCTGGTCGATCCTGATGACGGCGGTCATCCTGTTCTTTATCTATTTCAATGTGCAGGTCAGTGTCGCCGTCAACGCTTGGTACGGCCCCTTCTTTGATTATGTGCAGGGATTGATGTCGGGGACCGGCAAGTCGACCAACGGCGAGTTCTACACCGGTCTAGCCGACTTTTCCTGGCTGGCGCTGGTCGGCATGAATGTGCAGGTGGTCAATGCCTTCATTGTCAGCCATTGGATCTTCCGCTGGCGTACCGCGATGAACAATTATTTCGTCGCGAACTGGAGCAGGCTCCGCCATATCGAGGGCGCATCTCAGCGTATTCAGGAAGACACGATGCGGTTCTCCCAGATCATGGAGGATCTCGGTTCCAGCTTCGTGCAGTCGATCATGACCTTGATTGCCTTCCTTCCGGTGATGATCCAGTTGCAGGCCCATATCACCGAGTTGCCGATTATCGGAGCGATCCCACAGCCATTGGTTGTCGCGGCGCTGGCCTGGTGTCTGTTCGGAACAATCTCGGTGATGATTGCCGGCCTGAAACTTCCAGGACTACAGTTCCGCAATCAGCGCGTCGAAGCCGCTTACCGCAAGGAACTGGTCTACGGTGAGGATCATGCCGACAGGGCTCAGCCAGCCACGACCGCCGAGCTCTTCGCGAATGTTCGCCACAATTATTTCAGGCTGTATTTCCACTACATCTATTTCAACGTCGTCCGTTACACCTACCTCCAGGCTGACAACATTTTCGCGCTGTTGATCCTGGGACCGTCCCTTGTTGCGCACAAGATTACGTTCGGCGCATTGAACCAAATCTCGAATGCATTCGGGAAAGTGACGGGATCGCTGCAGTTTCTGCTCACCTCCTGGTCGACCATTGTCGAACTTCAGTCGGTCCACAAGCGTTTGCGCGCCTTCGAAGCGACGCTGGAGGGTGAGCCGCTTCCAGCCATTGATCAGCGGTATCTTGAGCGCCACGGGGCCGAAGACCCGGTTTGATCGGCTCCGGATCGAGGCCGGTGGCGGTTCAGCCGCCTACCGTCTGCTTCGGGCCGGCATCACGCCGGGAAACATAGTCACGGAAACTGATGCATTCGACATCGGCCTTGACGCAGACCTCGCCCGCGAAGCGCTCGAGCGCGTTCCAGTAGGCGCCGTCGTTCATCAGGGTGAAGTGGAAGCCGAGTTCCAGCGGAATGCGCTTACCCCTGTATTGCGCCTCGAAGGCGGCACGGAAGGCGTCATAGGTCCGGTTGGTGAACTCGTCCGCCTTGCGCGGCCGCTCGAAGCCGCCGGAATGCCTGACATAGAGATTGTAATCCATGGCGATCACCGGCCGCGATTTCGGTCCCTCCGGGATCAGCGGCAGGGAAAAATGCATGATGCCGTCGCCGGCCGTGGGCTGGACAGGGCCTCGCGAGACGCCGCTGGCGTCGAATTGATAGCCGGCCGCGGGCAACGCCTCGTAAAGCGCCTTGTTTGCCGACAGATATGGCGCGCGAAAGCCGACCACCACGTGCTGGGCGAAATCGCGCCAGCTTTTGGGCTCGGGCTCGATGCCGTTGATCGCGTAGGCGTTCTCGAGAATGTGCTCGAACGAGCCGAATTCCTTCAGCCAGTCGGCCTTGCTCCAGTGCTTGCCGTCGAAGTGACCGCAGGCATGGCTGGCGATATCGTGGCCCTCCTGCGCGGCGAGACCGATCTGCTCCAGCCGCTCGGCCACTTCCTGCTTCGAGGCGGCGAAGCCGATGTTGGATTTTCCCGCGCTCCTGCCGGGCGCCACGTAGGCCTTGCGCGTTTCCGGCGACAGCAGGAAAACGCAGGAGAGGAAATAGGTGAAATGCGCGCCGGTGCGCTGTGCCAGCGCACGGCTGCGCTTCCATTGCGAAATGTCGCGTGCGCTGTCGAACGAGATGATGACCACCTGCGTCGGTTTCGAAGGGATTGGCGGGGCGGGCGGATCGGCCAAGGCTCCGCCGGCGGCGGCGAGCGAGGCGAGGAAAAACGCAACAACGCGAAACGGACGAAGCATCGGCAAGCGGGACTGCCCTCAAGGAAAACGAATGAAGCCGGCTATCGCGGAAATATGGCGTTGGTGCGGTCGGCCTTTTCGGCGGCCTGTCCCGATAAAGCCCGATTTTCCAGCCGGACCCCTTCCATGCCGACAAAATTTCGCTAAAACGCGGGCTGACAAAGGGCCCAGCCGGGCAGGAATGGTTTTGATCGATGTCGGACGACAGTTTTATTCGCGAAGTCAACGACGAGATTCGTCGCGAGCAGGCGCAGGCGCTTTGGGACCGTTTCGGCCCCGCTTTGATCGTCGCCGCGGTCCTCGTCGTGCTCGGCACCGCCGGCTTCGTTGGCTATCGCTACTGGGACGAGACGCGCGCCAACCGCTCCGGCGATGCGTTTTCTCAGGCGCTGAAGCTTGCCAATGACGGCAAGAGCGACGAGGCGCTGACGGCGCTCGACCAATTGGAGAAGGATGGCTACGGCGCCTATCCGCTGCTCGCCCGCATGCGTGCCGCGACCGTCAAGGCCGACAAGGGCGACGTCGCCGCCGCCGTCAAGGATTTCGACGATGTCGCCGCCGACGCGGCAATCCCCCAGGGCATTCGAGACATGGCAAGGCTGCGGGCGGCGCTCCTGCTCGTCGACCATGGCTCATTCGCCGACGTCTCCAGCCGCGTCGAGGCGCTGACCTCGGATACCAACACGCTGCGCCACACCGCGCGCGAGGCGCTCGGCCTTTCCGCCTGGAAGCAAGGCAAGGCCCAGGATGCCCTGAAGCTGTTCGACCAGATCGCCGCCGATGACGGCGCCCCACGCAACACCCGCGAGCGGGCAACGTTGATGTCCGAGCTGATCCGCGGCTCGGGCAGTGCGTCGTGACCTTCAAAGTCGCCATCATCGGCAGACCCAATGTCGGCAAATCGACTCTTTTCAATCGGCTGGTGGGAAGGAAGCTGGCGCTTGTCGACGACACGCCGGGCGTAACCCGCGATCGCCGCGTCCATGCCGCCAAGCTCTACGACCTGCATTTCGATGTCATCGATACCGCCGGCTTCGAGGATGCGGCGGCGTCCACCTTGCCCGGCCGCATGCGCGCGCAGACCGAGATCGCCATTCGTGAGGCAGACCTGATCTTCTTCACGGTCGATGCCAAGTCCGGCCTGATGCCGGACGACAAGACCTTTGCCGAAATCGTGCGCAAGTCCGGCAAGCCGGTCGTCCTGGTCGCCAACAAGGCCGAGGCGAAGGGCGCGCAGGGCGGCATGCTGGAGGCGTGGGAACTGGGCCTCGGCGAACCGATCCCGATTTCGGCCGAGCACGGCCAGGGCATGCCCGATTTGCGCGACGCCGTCATTGGCGCGCTGGGCGAGGCTCGCGCCTTCGGCGAGGAAGAGGGCGTCGACGAGGAGATCGCGGCCGGCGAGGTTCTGATCGGCGAGGACATTGTCGATCCGGACGCCGAGGATGTGCATACCTATGACGACACCAAGCCGATGCGCATCGCTGTCGTTGGCCGACCGAACGCCGGCAAGTCGACGCTGATCAACGCACTGATCGGGCAGGAGCGGCTTTTGACCGGGCCGGAAGCCGGCATCACCCGGGATTCGATCTCCGTCGACTGGGAGTGGCACGGCCGCCGCCTGAAACTGTTCGACACGGCCGGCATGCGCCGCAAGGCCAGGATCCACGAGAAGCTGGAAGTCATGTCCGTGCAGGACGGCTTGCGCGCGATCCGCTTTGCCGAGATCGTCATCATCGTGCTCGACGCCACCATTCCCTTCGAGAAGCAGGACCTGCAGATCGCCGACCTGATCATCCGCGAGGGCCGCGCGCCGGTGATCGCCTTCAACAAATGGGATGTCATCGACAACCCGCAGGAGCTTCTGGCGGAGTTGCGCGAGAAGACCGAACGGCTGCTGCCGCAGGCGCGCGGCATCCAGGCCGTACCGGTCTCGGCCGAGACCGGGCGGGGCCTCGACAAGCTGATGGACGCGGTCTTGAGGACCCACAAGGTCTGGAACAGCCGTGTTTCGACCGGCAAGCTCAACCGCTGGCTGGAAGCCATCCTCGCGCATCATCCGCCGCCAGCGGTCGCCGGTCGCCGGCTGAAGGTCAAGTACGTCACCCAGGCCAAGACGCGCCCGCCGGGCTTCGTCGTCCAGTGCTCGCGGCCGGATGCGATGCCGCAATCCTATGTGCGCTATCTTTCGAACAGCCTGCGGGAAGCCTTCGACATGCCGGGCGTGCCGATCCGCATCGCGCTGCGGACTTCGGACAACCCGTTCGCGGGGCGAGCGAACAAGCGAAAATGAGGCAGGTCTCTCTGGGCGATTTGCGGTAACACCTCCAGCTTCGTCATCGTCAAGACCCTAGGCAACCGCTCTCAACCTCTCATCCATGCGCGCATCCTGCGGCAGCGCCTCTATCGCCGCCTGCAGCAATATATCCGCCAGCCGCGTCGCCACCGGGTCGAGTTCAGCGTCCTTCTGGTGCAGCACCAGCGCCATTGTCGGCAGCGCCGGTAAACCCAGCACCTGCGGCGCCATTGCCCTGACATTGGCCGGCAGGCCGATATCGGTGCGGATCGTCAACCCCAGCCCCGCCGCCACAGCCGCCCAGATGCCGCCGAGACTGGGGCTGGAGAAGGCCATCCGCCATGGCAGGCCGGCGCGGTCCAGCGTTTCCGTCGTCACTGTGCGCAACAGGCAGGGTGCTTCCAACGCCACCAGCGGCAGCGCCTCACCCTCACGCAGGCTGGTCTCGATCAGCTTTGCCGGACCGATCCAGCGCAACTGCACATCGCCGACATGCCGGCTGTAGGGCAGCGCCTGGCCGCACTCCCACGCCAGCGCAATGTCGAGATTGCCCGATGTGATCCGCTCGGCGAGCTCATAGCTGCGCGCGATCCGCGCCTCGATCTTGACCTTGGGGTGCGTCCGGGCGAAGCGCCCGAGCACCTCGGGCAGCACCGCCTCGCCGAAATCCTCCTGCAGGCCGAGCCTGACCCAACCTTCCAACTCGACGCCGTGGATGGCTGAAGCCGCCTCGTCGTTCAATTCGAGCAGCCGCCTGGCATAGCCGAGCATGGTTTCGCCGGCTTCGGTCAGCGCCAGGCCGCGGCCGGACTTGCGAAAGATCGGTGTCGCCGCCTGCTCCTCCAGCTTTTTCAATTGGGCACTGACCGCCGAGGTCGAACGTCCGAGCCGATCGGCTGCCTTGGCGAAGCTGCCGAGCTCCATGCCGGTGACGAAACTCCTGAGCACATCGAGATCGAAATTTATGCGTCGCATCAAAACAGTCCTTCTTTTTGGGAATAAATATCAAAAACTTCCCGATATTCGGGATCAACATATGACGCTATGGACAAGGCTTCAAGGACCGAAAACGGGCATTACAGGAGTCCCGCCATGTCGATCGCCGACGCAAATTGTGAGCCAGGCCGGGTTGGCCGAACCGCCGTCCCTTCGAAGACTGAACGATTTCGCGCCAATCATCGCTGGAAGGTGCTTGGCATCGGCGTTGCCGCCAATGCCAGTTTCTCCGCCACCTTCGCCGGCATTCCTGCGGCGGCGGTGTTTCTGCGTTCAAGTTATCATCTCACCAACGGCAATCTCGGCCTTGTCCTCGGCCTCCTCGGATTGGGTGTGGCCTTGAGCGAACTGCCCTGGGGGCTGCTCACCGACCGCTGGGGCGATCGCGGCGTGCTGTTGACCGGGCTCGGCGCGACGGCGGCCTGGCTCGCGCTGATGGCGCTGTTCATCGTGCCATCGACGATCTATGTGCCTAGCGTTGCAATGCTGGCCGCATGCCTGCTGGTCACCGGCCTGCTTGGCGGCAGTGTCAACGGTTCCAGCGGCCGTGCCATCATGGCCTGGTTCCGCGAGGGCGAGCGCGGTTTTGCCATGAGCATCAGGCAGACGGCGGTGCCGCTCGGCGGCGGGATTGGCGCGCTGGTCCTGCCGTCCCTGGCGTCGGTGCACGGTTTCGCGGCGGTCTTTGCGCTGCTGGCGGCTTCGAATACCGTCTCGGCGCTGTTTGCCTGGCGCTGGCTGCACCAGCCGCCGGAGATAGACCTTGGGATGAACAGTGCCGGAGGCAGGGCGATGGCCAAGCCGGGCGGCCCGGCGCCGCTGCGCAATGTCGAGGTCTGGCGCATCGCCACCGCAATAGGCCTGCTCTGTTTCCCGCAGGTCGCGGTGCTGACCTTCGCTTCCGTCTTCCTGCACGACTTCGCCGGCATGGGCACGCTGGCGATCAGCGCCAGCCTTGCCGCTGTTCAGACCGGCGCCATGGTTATGCGTGTCTGGAGCGGCCGCTTCACCGACCGCCACGGCAACCGCCGCGGGTTCCTGCGCCTCTGCAGCATGACGAGCGCGGTTGGCTTCGCGGCTCTCGGCCTGCTGGTGCTCGCGGCAACGGCGATGCCGGGCTCCCACGCCGCGCTGATACCGGCGATCGCGGCGCTGCTGGTCGTTGCCGGCATTTCGGTTTCCGCCTGGCATGGCGTCGCCTACACCGAGCTCGCTACGCTTGCCGGCGCCAACCGGGCAGGAACCGCGCTCGGCCTTGCAAACAGCTTCGTCTTCATCGCCTTCTTCGTGGTGCCGACGGCCATCCCGGCTTTGCTGTTGCTCTGGTCGTGGCCAGGTGTCTGGCTGGTGGGCGCTGTTTGCGCGCTCATTGCCTGGCCCATCTTGCTGCGGCCGAACTGACGGTTCGACCGGGCCCGAACCGCCGCCCCGTCTTGGGCCGATTTGAAAAACACGATCGAACGCGTTAACCCCGCATCAAGGTTAATGCATCATTTTCTCTCCAGTGGGTCAGTAGCGTTCCTGGAGAGTGTTCCGTGCATCGACGTGTGTTGAAGCGGCTTGTCGCCGCCGCCGGTGAGAAAAGACGCGGCTTTCTGCCTCCGCTCGTCATCGGTCTCGGCATCTGGATCGGATTTCCCACCGTCGCCGCCTATCAGGACATGACCAGCCTCGTTTCCGGCCTTGAAGCATCGAGCTCGCGCTGGAATTCGTTTGTCGAGAAATCCGTCGCCGGCTCGACCCATTCGGCGGAAATGCCCTTTGTCGATTCCGATGTCACCGGTTCCATTTCCGGATCCGGCATCCATCTGGCCGGCGTCGGCAACGTGTCGTTTCGCGGCAAGGGTGGCAAGGTCGCCGGGACGCCCGACGAGGATCGCGTCGTGCGAGCCGACAAGAAGGGCCGCATCGTCGAGATGTCTCCCGTCGCTCCACCCAGGAACTTCAACGCCGGATCGATCTTCGAGCGCACCTCTTCCTTGTTGCGTCCCAGCATGGACAGCGACTTGAAGATGGCTTTCGCCAAGCCCGAGATCAAAGGCAAGGAAATCCAGATCGCCGCCGCCTTTCATGCGCGCGAGGACAGGAGGCCGGATCCCGGCGTGCCGTCCATGCTTGCAGCCCTGGTCAACAATGACCATCCGGATATCCTCGCGACAGCCTATGCCCAGGCCGAGCCCGACTATGCCAAGGCCTCGCCCTTCGAAGCCTTGCTCCAGGACGAAAAGCCGAGCGATGGCCGCTTCATCCCGCCGATGGCCAAGGGCGATCATTCGTGGATACAGAACCCGCTTCCGGCAAGCGTCTTCTCCAAACCGGAACAGGCATGCCTGGCCAATGGCATCTATTTCGAAGCCCGCAGCGAATCCGTGCGTGGTCAGGCCGCCGTGGCGCAGGTCATCCTCAATCGCGTCCGCAACCCCGCCTATCCGAATTCGATCTGCGGCGTCGTCTATCAGAATGACAGCTGGTTCAACCGTTGCCAGTTCTCCTTCGCCTGCGACGGCAGGAAGAAGCGCATCGACAGCCCGGTCGCCTACAAGACCGCGCAAGAGATCGCCATGGCCGTCACCGCGGGTAAGATCTTCATCCCGGAAGTCGGATCGTCGACCCACTACTACGCCCAGTATGTTCACCCCGGCTGGGCGCGCACCATGCAGAAGATGACCAAGATCGGCCTGCATATCTTCTATCGCACCTATGGCGGCGGCTGGAGCTGATCGCCTGAAGACGCGGTGTCCGTTTCCGCGCAGTGCGTCCGATCTTGGAGCTGTGGCCCGGAGGATTCGGCCGACGCGCTCACGCCGCCGTGATGGGCACGATGTCGCACCTTCGTAAGCAATTGATTTTTCAGCAGAAAATACATCGACTTGAAGCGTCGCCCGTGGCTTGACGGGCGCAAACCCTCTAACTATGTTGCCGGCGACTTTAGAAGCGGACAGACGGCATTGCTCTGGCCGGGCGAGGGGGTTGCGATGGCCGACAAGAACGGGCCAGACGGAACCGGAGAAACCGGCCCCGGCAAACAGGATCACGCCGACATCCGTGACGACGATCTCGAGCGCCGCCGGCGCGACCTTGAAGCATCGCTTGCGACAAGGCTGCCGAACCGGCTTGAGGGGAAAGACGACGCGAAAGCGGGCAGTGCGGCCGGTTATGGCCAGGCGGTCAAGCTCTCCAGCGAATTTATCGCTGGAGTGGTGGTGGGCGCAGGCATAGGCTGGATCATCGACCGTCTGGCGGGGACATCGCCGTGGGGTCTGATCGTTTTCCTGCTGCTTGGTTTTGGCGCCGGCGTACTCAATGTCATGCGTTCCGCGGGCGTTGTGGCAGAATTTGGACAGGGCAAGTCGCGCCCTGACCGGAACGAACGCAAATGAGCGCCGTTCGGGCGACATTTGGAAATAGCCGCTTTCGGGCGGCGCTGTTTATTTGGCCGTACGCGGCATTGACGGGGTTTTGAACGTGGCAGCTGACAAGGTCGATCCGATCCACCAGTTCCATATCACCAAGCTGGTTCCGATCAACATCGGCGGCTACGACCTGTCTTTCACCAATTCCGCCTTGTTCATGGTCACCACCGTGGTGGTCGCCGCCGCCTTCCTGTTTCTCACGACATCCAGCCGCAGCCTCGTTCCCGGCCGGCTCCAGTCGGTGTCGGAAATGGCCTACGAGTTCGTCGGCAACATGTTGCGCGATGCCGCCGGCACGCAGGGCATGAAGTTCTTTCCGCTGGTCTTCTCGCTGTTCATGTTCGTATTGGTTGCCAACCTGCTCGGCCTTTTCCCCTATTTCTTCACCATCACCAGCCACATCATCGTGACTTTCGGGCTGGCCGTGCTGGTGATCGCGACCGTGATCATCTATGGCTTCATGAAGCATGGCCTGGGCTTCTTGAAACTGTTCGTGCCGCATGGCGTTCCGGTCTACCTGCTGCCGCTGGTGGTGCTGATCGAAGTGATCTCCTTCGTGTCGCGCCCGGTCAGCCTTTCGGTTCGTCTGTTCGCCAACATGCTGGCCGGCCACATCACGCTCAAGGTGTTTTCGGGATTTGTCGTCAGCCTGAGCGCACTTGGCGCGCTTGGCATCGCGGGATCGATCCTGCCTCTGGCGATGGCGGTGGCGCTGACGGCGCTCGAATTGCTGGTTGCCTTCCTGCAGGCCTATGTGTTTGCCGTGCTGACCTGCATGTATCTCAACGACGCCCTGCATCCCGGGCACTGACCAAGAATTTCCGGCCCGATATTGGCGCCGGATGGAATCGCAACGGAATTTTAGATCCAAAGGAGTTGAACAAATGGACGCAGAAGCAGCAAAGTACATCGGCGCCGGCATCGCTTGCCTGGGCATGGGTGGCGCGGGCATTGGCCTCGGCAACATCTTCGGCAGCTACCTCTCGGGCGCCCTGCGCAACCCGTCGGCTGCCGATGGCCAGTTCGGCCGCCTGATCTTCGGCTTCGCCGTGACCGAAGCTCTGGGCATCTTCTCGCTTCTCATCGCGCTTCTAGCCCTGTTCGGCTGAACCGAGCGTTGGGAAGATTGGACGGGCCGGCCGCTTGGGCGGCGGGCCTGATATCAGGGGATAGTCCATGTTCGTGACATCTGCCTTCGCGCAAGAGTCCGCGCCTGCGGCCGACACCAGCCACGCTGCGACGGAAGGCGAAACGCATTCCGGCACCGGCGTGCCTGCCGAAGCGCATGGCACGTTTCCGCCATTCGATCCGGCGACATTCCCGTCGCAGCTCCTTTGGCTGGCGATCACCTTCGGGCTGTTCTATCTGTTCCTGAAGCGCGTGGTGATGCCGCGCGTCGGCGGCATCATCGATGTCCGCAACGATCGCATCAGCCGCGACCTCGACCAGGCGGCCAAATTGAAAGCCGAGGCCGACGCTGCCGTCGCTGCCTACGAGCAGGACTTGGCGGAAGCCAAGAAGAACGCCAACTCGATCGGCCAGCAGGCCGCCGATGCTGCCAAGGCCGATGCCGACGCCGCGCGCAGGAAGGTCGAGGCCGCGCTCGACGAAAAGCTTGGCGAGGCCGAGGCACGGATCTCGTCCATCAAGGCCAATGCCATGAAGGAAGTCGGCAGCATCGCCGAAGACACCACTTCGGCGATCGTCGAGGCACTGTTCGGCGGCAAGGCCAGCAAGGCCGAGATCGCTGCCGCGGTCAAGTCCGTGGCTGGGTGAGGAGCGCATCATGGACGCCACATCTCTCGCGACGCTCTGGGCAACGATAGCCCTCATTATCTTCCTGGGCGTCGCCATCTACATCAAGGTGCCCGGCATGATCGCCAAGGCACTCGACGCCCGAGCCGCCAGGATCAGCAATGAGCTGGACGAGGCGCGGCGCCTGCGCGAGGAAGCCCAGCAACTGCTCGGCCAGTATCAGCGCAAACGCAAGGAAGCCGAGCAGGAGGCAGCCGACATCGTCGCCGCCGCCAAGCGCGAGGCCGAAATTCTTGCCGCCGATGCGCATCAGAAGACCGAGGACTATGTCGCGCGCCGTACCGCGCTTGCCGAGCAGAAGATCGGCCAGGCCGAGCGCGACGCGGTTGCCGAAGTGCGCGCCAGCGCCGTCGATATCGCTGTGGAGGCCGCCCGCACGCTGCTCGCCGGCAAGATCGACGCCAAGGCCGGCGCTGACCTGTTCAAGGCTTCGCTGCAGGACGTCAGGTCGAAGCTGAACTGAACTTGATATCTCAATCAAGGATCAAAGCCGCCGGGTGACTGGCGGCTTTTTTGTTGGCGCGGATAATCACCCTCCTTGATGGGGAGAAGTCGCCGAAGGTGACAGATTGGATCCGTATCTCCTGTCACGACCTTACTATGCGGCGAACAATAAGGCGGCGCTTCGCACGCGGCGACCCCCTCTGGCCTGCCGGGCATCCTCCAAAGGGGGGATCACCCGCCAGGCGCTCAGCTCAATCCAATCCGGCAAGGCCCTCTTCTTCAGCCACCTCGATTCCGCCCAGCCTGAACGGTGAAAACGACACGCGGTGCAGCCGCGCGACCGGACCATGCGCCTCGATGGCCGTGCGATGGCGCACCGTGGCATAGCCCATGTGGACCTCGAAGCCGTAGCGGTCGTGGTGGTTGCCGCAGCCGCACATCATGCGGTCACGCATTACCTTGGCCACGATCGAGGCGGCGGCGATGGATTGTGAGCGCTGGTCGCCCTTGATCAGCGCCCGGCCGGCGCAGGGCAGCCCAGGCGGCACGTCGCGTCCGTCGGCCAGAGCTAGCTTCGGTTGAACCGGCAGTCCGACCAGTGCGCGGCGCATCGCCTCCAGGCTGGCCTTGAGGATGTTGCTGCCGTCGATTCCCTCGGCGCTGATCGAAGCCATCGAAACGCCCAGGGCCGAGCCCAGGATTTTCAGGAACAGCGCCTCACGCTGCAAATGGCTGAGCCGTTTGGAATCGTCGAGGCCTTCTGGAATGTTGGCGGGGTCGAGCACCACCGCTGCCGCGACCACCGGGCCGGCCAGGGGGCCGCGGCCGGCCTCATCCATGCCGGCGACGGGCCACAGCCCCTCGGCCATCGCCTTCGTCTCGAAGGAGAAGTCTGGTCTCTCGATGATTTCAAAGAGAGGCGGAGAATCGGAACGCGCGCGAGCCATGTTGCGGCGAGGTTCGCATCGGCTCCGATTCTCCGCAAGTCCCTCCGGGTCGGGTGGGGCGCCGGACCGGGAGGGCACCGTCTGCAGGCCGGGGCAGGCCGGACGGGATTGTTTGCCGTGGCACAAGGAGCCAGCCGGCGATGATTCGGTCCCTAGAGCAGCATCAGCTGCTCCTGATCCTTGCCGGCTGCGACGAACTGGTCGGTCCGCAGCGTGCGGCGCTCGGCATTGAGGCCGAGGCGCTTGGCCGTGATTTCGAAGCGTCGGCCGATCTGCCATGCGTAGGGACCGGCGCCCTTCATGCGCTTGCCCCATTCCGAATCGTAATCCTTGCCCTCGCGCATCGAACGGATCAGCGACATCACGTGGCGATAACGGTCGGGATAGTGACGCAACAGCCAGTCCTTGAAGATCGGGCTGACCTCCAGCGGCAGGCGCAACACGACATAGCCAGCCTCGCGCGCCCCGGCGGCGCTTGCCGAATCAAGGATACGCTCCATCTCCTGGTCGGTCAGGCCGGGAATGATCGGCGCCACCATGACCGAGGCCGGAATGCCGGCATCCGAAAGCTGCCGGATCGCCTCCAGCCGCTTGGTCGGTGTCGAAGCGCGCGGCTCCATGGTGCGCGCCAGCATGCGATCGAGCGTCGTCACCGACAGCGCCACCTTGGCCAATCCGCGTTCGGCCATGCGCGACAGGATGTCGATGTCGCGCGTCACCAGGGCGGATTTCGTCACGATCCCGACCGGATGGCCGCGCGCCTCCAGCACTTCGAGGATCTCGCGCATGATCCGGTACTGCTTCTCGATCGGCTGGTACGGGTCGGTGTTGGTGCCTATGGCGATGGTGCGCGGCTGATAGCCGTCTTTCGACAGTTCCTTGTCGAGCAGCCTTGCCGCGTCGGGCTTTGCGAACAGCTTGGATTCGAAATCGAGGCCCGGGGACAGACCCATGAAACTATGCGTCGGCCGGGCGAAGCAATAGACGCAGCCATGCTCGCAGCCGCGATAGGGATTGATCGAACGATCGAAGGAAATATCAGGCGATTCATTGCGGGTGATAATGGTGCGCGGCTTTTCGACCTGGACCTCGGTCTTGAACGGCGGCAGTTCTTCCAGGGAATTCCAGCCATCGTCGAACACATGACGGCTGACCGGCTCGAACCGCCCCGACGGGTTTATCCCCGCCGAACGTCCCCGGTTGCGGTCCGGACGGACACGCACGCCGCTTTGCTCGATCATCGCATTGGCCATCTCGGCACGTCCTGCTCCGAAAGCTGCAATGTCGGCGCGCACGATCTGTTCCATCTTCGCCCGCTCCCAGGGACTGTCCGAGTTGCTTCGAATCGATCTGTTCATGAAATTATTCCTATTTTGCCGATGAGAACAAAGCAAGAACTTTTTATGCTGCGACGCGGCAACTGGCGCTGCCTCGCACTTTCCGCTATTCGGCTAAGGATGCTCAGCGTTCTCATCGAAACCCGCAATGACGAGGAGGCTCTCGCCCGTACCCTCGCTTCCCTGGTTGGCGGGGCTGTGGAGGGCGTGGTGCGGGAGGTCATCGTCTGTGACGCGGGCTCCACCGATCACACCCACCGTGTCGCCGAACATGCCGGCTGCCAGTATGTGCGCAGCGGTGGGGTGGCTGCCGGCATCCGCCAGGCCAAGGGTGACTGGCTGCTGATGCTTGAGCCGGGCGCTCGGCTGGTCGAGGGTTGGATCGACGCTGTAGTCTCCCACACGGCAAGGCAAACAATGGCGGCACGGTTTTCGCGGGCGCATGGCAGCCGTACGCCGTTCCTGGCCCGCGTCTTTTCGGGTAACCGGGCGTTGGCCGAAGGATTGGTGATCAGCAAGCGCCAGGCGGTGGCGAAAAGTGCCGGCAGCGCCGAGGCGGTCGCGCGCGGCCTGGCGACGAAAAAGCTCGACGCCGAGATCTGGGTGGCGCCGCCCAGGCAGGAAAACCGCCACTCCAAGTGAGTTTGCACCTGCTTCCGGTCATTGTGCATTGCACAATAGGTCGCCTGGGGTTATTCTGCCGGCGTGGCGGTTGAATTGGGTTTGGATCATAGCAAGCGGTGAGCATCGATACGGCATCGGTGTTTGTGCGATGTGCGAGGCCCTCGATGACCCTTTCAGCCCCCGACAAATCCGGCGCCGCCAGTCTCGAATCCATCGCGCGCAACGGCGGTCTGATGCGTCGCATCGCCGTGCGTGTGCCAACCTACCTCAAGGATCTCCGCGAAAACCCTGCATGGCTGCCCATGTTCGTGCTGGCGCGGACCTTGGCGGGGCGGAGGCTGCATTGGCTCGGGGCGAAACCGGCGCCCCCGGCCGCGAATGCGAAGGACACCATGTTCAGAGGCGTCGATCGTGCCGCGGCCGTCAACGCGCTCCGTTCGGATGGGCTCTTTTCCGGGCTGGTCCTGCCAGCGGCGATCCACGAGGAGATCGCCCGGTTCGCCGAGCGCACGCCCTGTTTCGGCAATTTCGACCGCCGCCTGGAATTCATGCCGGCCGAGCATGCGCAGGCGGAAAAGCGTTTCGGCCGGCCGTTGCTCAGCGGCCACTATTTCGAGCGCACGCTCGATTGCGATGCGGCGCTCGCCGTCCAGCGCGATCCGCTGCTGCTGGATATTGCAGCGCATTATCTCGGCGGCCAGGCGAAGATGATCACGACCCGCGTCTGGTGGAGCTTTCCGACCGGTGCCGCGTCGGATGCCGACAAGAACCTCGCCTCGCTCGGCAAGTATCATTTCGATCTCGACGATTGGCGCATGCTGAAATTCTTCTTCTACATCAAGCCCGTCGACGCCGACACCGGTCCCCATGTCTATGTCAGGGGCAGCCACAAGCGCCGTAGCCTGAAGCATCAGTTCACGCTTCTCGTCGGCCACTCCGCGCAAGAGGTGTTGGATGTCTATGGCGAGCAGAGCCCGGTGACATTGACCGGTGAGGCCGGACTGGGCTTCGTCGAGGATCCCTTCGGCTTCCACATGGGCACGGTGCCGTCACGCACGCCGCGGCTGATGATGGAGGTCGGCTTCGGTGTATCGTCGCCTTCGCGCCGGCGATTTCATGGCGAGCCGGTCATTCGCTGAGCAGGCCGGGCGCGAGATCGTTTATGCGTTGCCGCCGCGCCGCAGATGCTCATCGAGGCGCGGCATGATCTCGACGAAGTTGCAAGGCATGTGCCGGTAGTCGAGCTGCGCCTTAAGGATGCCGTCCCAGGCGTCCTTGCAGGCGCCGGGCGAACCCGGCAGCACGAAGACGAAGGTGGCGTTGACGACGCCGCCGGTCGCCCTGCTCTGGATAGTCGACGTGCCGATCTTGTCGTACGAAATGCGGTGGAACACTTCCGAAAAACCGTCCATGCGCTTTTCGAAGATCGGCTCCAGCGCTTCGGGGGTCACATCGCGCCCGGTGAAGCCGGTGCCGCCGGTGGTGATCACGACATCGATCGCCGCGTCCTTTGACCAGCCAAGCACCTTGTCGCGGATTTTTTCCCGGTCATCGGTGACGATATCGCGGGCAGCCAGGATATGACCGGCTTCGGTGATCCGATCGGCCAGCGTCTGGCCGGATTTGTCGTCGGCAAGGCTGCGCGTATCGGAGACGGTCAGAACCGCGATACGCACGGGAACGAAGGACCGGCTTTCGTCAAGTCTGGGCATCGGTACCCTCCGAGGCGATGCTGCGCGTCGCCGCGACGAACCAGTCGGGCTGGCGGCTACGGATTTCGGCCGCGGCGCGCTTGGCGACATTGCCGGTCTCGAACAGGCCGAAACATGTCGCGCCGGACCCTGACATCCGCGAGAAGCCCGATCCTGCCTTGTCCAGCCAGGAAAGCGCCCTGCCGATGGCCGGCTGCATCGCCATGGCCGCCGTCTCGAGATCGTTGCGGGTGATCTCCAGCCAGTTGCGCAAGCTGTGGAAGTCGATGCTGGGCGGCAGTGGCGGCAATGGCTCGTTGTCGCGACGGGAAAGTGCGGCGAACACATCCGCCGTCGAGACCGGCGTTCCTGGATTGACCAGCACCAGCCCAAGCGCCGAAAAATCCGGCACCATCGATAGCTCGTCGCCGATGCCGCGCGCCACCAGCGGCTTTGCCGCCAGGCACATCGGTAAATCGGCGCCGAGCGTAAGACCGATCCGCGCCAGTTCGGTGTCGTCCACGTCCAGACCCCAGGTCTGCGCCAGTCCGCGCAGCACGGCCGCGGCATCGCTCGACCCGCCGCCGACGCCGGCGGCGACCGGCAGGTTCTTTTCGAGCCTGATGGCGACCGGCGGTGTCTGCTCCGGTCCAGCCGCGTGCCGCAGGGCGTCCCGGGCTTTCAAGACAAGGTTGCTGGCGTCGAGAGGGACCGCCGGCGCGTAACGGCCGGACACGGTGAAATCATCCCTGTCGGCGAGAGCGATCTCGACCCTGTCGCCAAAACGCGTGAACACCGCCAGGCTTTCGATCAGGTGATAGCCATCGGGACGCCGGCCGGTGACATGCAGCGCAAGATTGATCTTGGCATGCGCATGCAGGGTCCGTGAACCGATGCCGGTGTCCACCGTGTCCGTCGTCTGCGAGATGATGCTCAGTCCTTGGCCAACCGGTATTCGCCGGTTTTCGGATCCTTGACCAAGGTTCCTATCGCGCCGTTGGCCGCCTGCTTTTCAGTGCGCCGCACCTTGGCCGTCACGCGCTCGGCTTCTCGCACGAAGGTGCGGTAGCCGAAATAGGCGGCTGCGACGACGACGGTGAAGAAAATGATCTGCGGCATGCCAAAACTCCTCCCACGCTGGGCCGGCGAAGGCGGCCGGTCGGGTCGGTTGCTGCATGTCGCCCAAAGGAGGATCCGATTTTGGCAAAACGACATGCACGAGACGTCAAGTCTCATATGCTAGACGGCTTTGTGGCTTTTTCAAAGCCCGAACCGAGCCCATGATGCGCGTTCTTCCGCCGCATCGATCACCCCGCCGGCGGCGGCCGCGGCGATCTCGGGCACCGAAAAGCCCTTGGTCGATCCAAACAGGCCGAAGCGGCTGAGGAAACCGCGCGGCGCCGTGATCAGTCTGAGCCGGGTCTTGGAGCCAAAACGGGCCTTCAGCACCGACCGCATGTCGCCGAGGGCGTCGATCAGGCCAAGTTCAAGCCCCGTCTTGCCGGTCCAGAACAGGCCGGTGAAGAGGTCCGGATCGTCCTTGAGCTTGGCACCGCGCCGCTCCTTGACCAGGTCGATGAAGGTCTCATGAACCTCGAGCTGCAACGCCTTCAGGCGCTCGATGTCTTCCTGCTTCTCCGGCTTGAACGGATCGAGCACCGCCTTGTTCTGTCCGGCGGTGTGGACGCGGCGCTCGACACCGATCTTCTTCATCAGTTCCGGGAAGCCGAACGAGGCCGACACGACGCCGATCGAACCGACGATGGAGGACGGATCGGCGAAGATCTCGTCGCCGGCGACGGCGATCATGTAGCCGCCCGATGCCGCGACATCCTCGACGAAAACGAGGACCTCCTTGTTCTTCTCGCTCGCCAGGTCACGGATGCGCTTGAAGATCAGCCGCGATTGAACCGGCGAGCCGCCCGGCGAATTGATCGAGATGGCGACGGCCGGCGCGTCGAAGGAAAACGCCTTCTCGATGAGGCCGGCGGTCGAGGCCAGCGACAGGTTCTGCCGGAATTGTCCGCCCGACATGATCGTGCCGTGCAGCCGGATAACGGGGATCGTGACGACGTTGGAGCGCCAGGATTTCGGCAGCAGGCGGTTGAAAAGGCGTTTCACGAGGGCGCGGTCTCCAGTCGATGGTTGCAGGCATGTAGGCATTTCCCGGCCAACGGCAATGCGGCTCGCCGGGAATAGCTCAATCTCCAAACAGCGAGGCGAGACCGTTGGTGATCATTTCGCTGCGCGCGTCGGGGCCGTTGCCGGATTGCGCGTGGAGCATCAGGGGAGGGCGGATGGCAAGTTTGCCCCGCGCGCCGAGTGCGGCCCTGACGACAATGCGGATCGCCGCTGCGTCGGGGCGAGGATGAACCGCGAGCAGCTCGGCGTCGCCGAAACGCCCTACCATAGCATCCAGAATGGCGCCGAGCTGTTCGGGCCGCGCGATGACGGCCAGCCCGCCGCGCGGCCTGGCGACCGCCGCGGCGCTTCGGATCCAGCTCTCGAACAGCCCGTCCTCCATGACATGGGCTTCCCTTCGCAGCCGATCCGGCGTGGCGCGATCGCGCGCGGCGTTGAAGGGCGGGTTCATGATGACGAAGTCGAAATCATGGTCGGCGAGGCCTGCGGCTGCCCGAGCCTGGCCAGACGCCGTCACATCGGCGACGAGCACCGAGGCGCGGTCGCTGAGATGCGCATTGCCGGGGTGGGCAAGGCTGGCCGCCGCGAAAGCCGCCATCTCCGGCGCCCGTTCGACCAGCACGGTCTCGGCGGTCGGGCAGCGCGACAGCACCGCCAGTCCCGCGGCTCCCGCGCCGGCGCCGAAATCGGCGAGGCGACCGCCAAACGAGGATGGCACGGCCGCCGCCAGCATCATCGCATCCATGCCGGCGCGATGGCCGCCATGCTTGGGCTGCACGAGCCAGAAGCGGCCGCGATGGAAGGCGTCGACCGTGTGGGCCGGCGTGTCCGGGGCAAGCGCGGCTGGCGCGGCGGAGGTCAATTGCCGCGGATCTCGTTGGCGATGCCGGCATCTGTCAGGATGCGGCGGGCCGCGTCGGCCTGGTCGGCGTCGACCATGACGCGTCGCGGCAGGATGCCGAGCGAGCCGTCCAGCACGCTCATGTTCTGGTCGGCGACGAAGCAGCCGATGCCGGCATCGCGCATCAGCGATTCGACGAAGGAGATGATGACGGCGTCATTGGTGCGGATAAGCTCGATCATCGGGCGAAACTCTCAGTTTGCGGCGCTTCTGTAAACCGGCCGCCGGATTCCCGTGGCAAGACAGTGCTCTTGGGCATCGAATGGCAAACTGTTGTCGACGCCGCGCCAATTCGCCACTTGCCGTGGCCGTGTCCGCCGCCCTAGAGTCCAGCGGGACTAAGGGTGCCGTCGCACGCGTTATACCAAGACGGGAGTGTTTGTCGTGGGTGTCGTTCTCAACATCGAAAACGGAAAGCGGGAGCCAGCCTCCATCAAGGATCTCATCGATCTGACGGCGGCCGATATGGGTCGCGTCAACAAATTGATCCTGTCCAAGGCCGGCTCCGACGTCGAGATGATCCCCGAGATCGCCAACCATCTGATCTCGTCGGGCGGCAAGAGGCTGCGGCCGATGCTGACGCTCGCCGCCGCGCAGATGTTCGGTTACGCTGGCGAGGGGCACGTCAAGCTCGCCACTTCGGTCGAATTCATGCACACCGCCACTTTGCTGCACGACGATGTCGTCGACGAAAGCGGCATGCGGCGCGGCAACAAGACCGCCCGCATGATCTGGGGCAACCAGGCGAGCGTCCTGGTCGGCGATTTCCTGCTCGGCCAGGCTTTCCGCATGATGGTCGATGTCGGCTCGCTCGAAGCCCTGGATATCCTGTCGAGCGCGGCCTCCATCATCGCCGAGGGCGAGGTGATGCAGCTTGCCGCCGCCAAGAACCTCGAGACCACCGAGGACGAGCATTTCGCCGTCATCAAGGCCAAGACCGCGGCGCTTTTTTCCGCCGCCGCCGAAGTCGGCCCCGTCATCGCCCAGGCCACCCGCAACGACCGTGCGGCGCTGCGCTCCTATGGCATGAATCTCGGCCTTGCCTTCCAGCTCATCGATGACGCCCTCGACTATGGCGGCAGCAGCAAGGATCTCGGCAAGAATGTCGGCGACGATTTCCGCGAGGGCAAGGTGACCTTGCCGGTCATTCTCGCTTACCGGCGCGGCAGCAAGGCCGAGCGCACCTTCTGGAAGCGCGCCATCGAGGAGAACGTCACCGACGATGCCGGCCTGGAAAAGGCTGTCGGCCTGATGACCCGCCACGGCGCCATCGCCGACACGATCGGCCGCGCCCGCCATTTCGGCGAGATCGCCCGCGATGCGCTGGCGCCGCTGGAATCAACGCCGCAGAAATCGGCGCTGATCGACGTCATCGATTTCTGCATCAGCCGGGTGAACTGAGAAGCGTTGCCAGGACGCCCGGCCATGGTTTGTTAATCGGCTGACCCGATTGTGAATTCGAGGCGATTGAAGCGCGACCCCAAAAAGGCCATGCTTTATCAGCAAAGATCGAGTCTACGTCGATCCCGCTGACGCGGAGATGGCGCCTGGCTGAAAGGGATACGATGCGGCAAGGACGTGCGCGCTGGCTGACAAGGCTGGCAATTGTGACGGGCATGGCGATCTCGGCCCTGCCGGCCTACGCCAAGCAGACCACCGAACCGGTCAAGATCACGTCGTTCTCGGGAGCCTATCTGGCCGCGCGTATCGCCGAAGGTGACAACGACCTCGAAAGCGCGATCGCCTACTACAAGCAGGCCCTGGCCTTCGACCCCGGCGACACCAACCTGCAACAGAGCCTGATGCTGTCGCTGATCGCGCAGGGCCGGTTCGAGGAATCGCTGGTCTATGCCGACAAGCTCAAGGAAGTTCCCGACGTCGAGCGCTTCTCGCGTCTGGCGCTGGCGGTCGATTCCTTCCACAAGAAGGATTTCACCAAGGCGCAGTACTGGCTCAAGCTGGCGCTGGAATCCGACCTGGACCGCCTGATTTCCGGGGTGATGTCCGGCTGGGCCGAGCAAGGCGCCGGCCAGGCCAGCGATGCGATGGCTTCCATCGACAAGCTCCAGGGACCGGATTGGTTCGGGCTGTTCAAGTCGTTCCATCGCGCGCTTATCGCCGATGCTTCTGGCATGCCGGAAAAGGCCGATGCGATCTATGCGGCGACGATGCAGGATACCGCTGCCGGCGGTTCCGCTCCCGAAACTTGGATGCGCAATGCCCAGGCCTACGCCTCGTTCCTGGCCCGCAAGGGCGACAAGGCCAAGGCGCTGTCGGTGCTCGACCAGGCCGAGGCGTTCGCGCCGGGCAAGCTTGAAATCGTCGCCTTGCGCGACAAGATCAGCAAGGGCGACAAGCTCGAGCCCTTCGTTTCCGGTCCGGCCGACGGAGCTTCCGAGATACTGCTCGATGTCGCCACCGCGCTCAATCGTGGGGGCGGCGAGCCTTTCGTGCGCCTCTATCTGCAATATGCGCTGGCCCTGAAGCCCGATAGCGACGCGGCGCTGGTACAACTCGCGGCCGTTTCCGAGCAATTGAAGGATGGCGAGGGAGCCATCGCGCTCTATCGGCGAATTCCGGCCTCATCGCCGCTGAAGGAGCTTTCGGACCTGCAGCTTGGTCTCAACCTTGCCGATCTCAACCGCCAGGACGAGGCCATCACCCATCTGAAGTCCTTCGTCGACGCCCATCCCGATGACATGCGTGCCTATCTGGCGCTCGGCGGCGTCTATTCGTCGAAGGATGATTTCCGCTCGGCGGCCGATCTCTACGACAAGGCCGTCGCCGTGCTGAAGACGCCGACCGCTGCCAATTGGAATATCTTCTACCAGCGCGGCATCGCCTATGAGCGGCTGAAGGAATGGCCGAAGGCCGAGCCGAATTTTCGTAAGGCGCTGGAACTGGTCCCCGACCAGCCGCAGGTGCTGAACTATCTCGGCTATTCCTGGGTCGACATGAACATGAACCTCAAGGAAGGCCTGGCGATGATCCAGAAGGCCGTGGATCTCAGGCCAAGCGATGGCTACATCGTCGATTCCCTGGGGTGGGCCTATTTCCGCATGGGCAAATTCGATGACGCGGTGCGCGAAATGGAACGCGCCGTGTCGCTGAAGCCGGAAGATCCGGTTCTGAACGACCATCTCGGTGATGCCTACTGGCGCGTCGGCCGCAAACTGGAAGCCACGTTCCAGTGGAACCAGGCGCGCGACCTAAAGCCCGATCCCGACGTGCTCGCCACCTTGCAGCAGAAGCTGATGAAGGGCCTGCCGCCGATCGAATCCAACACGGCGCAGGAGACCCCGAAGGTCAAGCCTGAGCCAGTTCCCGCCCCGAAGGGGTAAGGCGCCACAAGATTGTGAACGGGGCATCCATACGGAGCCCCGTTTTCCTACCGCAAGCTCGGCGACACGTCCGACGCGCCTTGCTTGACGCTTTCCCATCGTGTGTCTACGACGTGCCGGCAAGCTAGCCTTTGCTGTCGAGGCCACCGTGACCGTTGAAATCCCCGCCCACATGCACCCCAGCCGCTCGTTCCAGGGGCTGATCCTGACCTTGCACAATTACTGGGCGGCCTATGGCTGCGTCATCCTCCAGCCTTACGACATGGAGGTCGGCGCCGGCACCTTTCATCCGGCGACGACGCTGCGAGCACTTGGGCCGCGTCGCTGGAACGCCGCCTATGTCCAGCCTTCGCGCCGCCCCAAGGATGGCCGCTATGGCGAGAACCCGAACCGGCTGCAGCATTATTACCAGTACCAGGTGATCCTGAAGCCGAATCCGCCTAACCTTCAAGAGCTCTATCTCGGCTCGCTGGCGGCGATCGGCGTCGATCCGCTGCTGCACGACATCCGCTTCGTCGAGGATGATTGGGAAAGCCCGACGCTGGGCGCCTGGGGCCTGGGCTGGGAGTGCTGGTGCGACGGCATGGAAGTGTCGCAGTTCACCTATTTCCAGCAGGTCTGCGGCATCGAATGCGCGCCGGTGGCCGGCGAACTGACCTACGGGCTTGAACGGCTGGCCATGTATGTGCAGGGCGTCGACAATGTCTATGACCTCAATTTCAACGGCCGCGAAGGCGCCGACAAGGTCACCTATGGTGACGTCTTCCTGCAGGCCGAACAGGAATATTCGCGTCATAATTTCGAATACGCCAACACCGCGATGCTGCTGCGCCACTTCGAGGACGCCGAGGCCGAGTGCAAGGCCCTGCTCGATGCCGGTGCGCCTGCTTCGAACGACAATCTCCCGATGCACCGCATGGTCTTCCCGGCTTACGACCAATGCATCAAGGCCAGCCATGTCTTCAACCTGCTCGACGCGCGCGGCGTGATTTCGGTCACCGAGCGGCAGAGCTACATCCTGCGGGTGCGCAATCTGGCGAAAGCCTGCGGCGAGGCGTTCCTGAAAACCCAGGCGGGCGGGTTGGCGGCCTAGAGGCTGGCTGGTCTGGAAAGGGTGACAGCGGTCGGCCGAGTTGCTATGCGCTTTTTACCTTCCCCTTGATGGGGGAGGTCGCCGCGAAGCGGCGGGTGGGGGTAACAGCGCGACTTTCCATGCCGAAACTCGACCGGTTCAAGCAGCAATCCGCGCAACGACTCCGTGCGGCAATGACCGACGAGGAACGCATCTTGTGGCGGCATCTGTGGCGCATTCCGGTCGAAGGCACTCATTTCCGCAAGCAGGCTTCGGTCGGAATCTATTTCCCCGATTTCATCTCACACCGGCTGAAGCTGATCATCGAGGTGGATGGAGCTCATCACAGCTTCGATAGCCAGCAGCACCATGACGAACGTCGAACAAAATGGTTCGAGAGCCGAGGCTATCGCGTCGTCCGGTTCTGGAACCATGAAATCAAGAACGAACTGGATTCCGTGCTCGATACGATTTATGCGGCGGTGGAAGAACGAAAAGCTCACCTTGGCTCGCGAGACGCCGAGGGCGCTAGAGATTGAGACGCCGCCACCCCACCCCGGCGCTAACGCGCCGACCCTCCCCATCAAGGGGAGGGTGAGGAGCTAATCATGCCTGACCTGCTTCTAGAACTTCGCTCGGAAGAGATTCCCGCCCGCATGCAGCGCAAGGCGGCGGGTGATCTCAGGAAAATGCTGACCGACGGCCTGGTCGAGGCGGGACTGACCTATGAAGCGGCGCGCGAGTACTGGACGCCACGGCGGCTGGTGATCGACGTAAGGGGCCTCACCGCGCGCTCCAAGGATGTAAGCGAAGAGATCAAGGGCCCGTCGGCCTCCGCGCCTGAACAGGCGATCCAGGGCTTCCTGCGCAAGGCCGGGTTGTCGTCGATCGCTGAGGCCCATGTGCATTCCGACCCGAAGAAGGGCGACTTCTATGTTGCCCATATTTCGAAGCCGGGCAGGGCGGCGGAAGCGATCATCGCCGAACTGGTGCCAAATATCATCCGCAGCTTCCCGTGGCCGAAGTCGATGCGCTGGGGGCCGGCCTCGGCAAAGCCGGGTTCGTTGCGCTGGGTGCGGCCGCTGCAATCGATCCTGTGCACGTTCGGCCCGGAGACCGAGGAGCCGGTGGTGGTCGACTTCGAGATCGACGGCATCCGCTCGGGCAACATCACCTACGGTCATCGCTTCCATGCACCCGGTGCCATCACCGTGCGCCGCTTCGACGATTATGTGAGCAAGCTGGAGGCGGCGAAGGTCGTGCTCGACGCAGACCGGCGCAAGGAGATCATCCTTGCTGACGCGCGTAACCTCGCCTTCGCCAACGGACTCGACCTGGTCGAGGACGAGGGGCTGCTCGAAGAAGTGTCTGGCCTCGTCGAATGGCCCGTCGTGCTGATGGGCGAATTCGAGCAGGCTTTCCTCGCCATTCCCGCCGAAGTCATCCGGCTGACCATCCGCGCCAACCAGAAATGCTTCGTCACGCGGCCGCGGGGTGCCGTCGGCGCGCTTTCCAACCGCTTCATCCTCACCGCCAACATCGAGGCCAGCGATGGGGGCAGGGAGATCGCCCATGGCAATGGCAAGGTGGTGCGCGCCCGCCTCTCCGACGCACTCTATTTCTGGACGACCGACCAGGGCGATTTGCCGGATCTTGGCCGACTCGAAGCATCGGCGGAGAAATTCGGGCTTGATCTGACGAAGCCGCTCGATCAGCGGATGGCCCGCCTCGACCATCTCAATGTGACCTTCCATACCAAGCTCGGAACACAGGGCGAGCGGGTGGAACGGATCAAGCGATTGGCTGAGGATCTGGCGCCGATCGTCGGCGCCGATCCGGCCTTGGCGAGTCGTGCAGCGGTTCTTGCAAAGGCTGATCTGCAGACCGAAGTCGTTGGCGAATTTCCGGAACTGCAAGGCGCCATGGGTCGCAAATACGCGCTGCTGCAGGGCGAGCATGCCTCTGTGGCTGCCGCCGCGGAAGAACACTACAAGCCGCAGGGGCCATCGGATCGCGTGCCGGGCGACCCGGTCTCGATCAGCGTGGCGCTCGCCGACAAGCTCGACACGCTGGCCGGCTTCTGGGCCATCGACGAAAAGCCGACAGGATCGAAGGATCCCTACGCGCTGCGACGGGCGGCGCTTGGCGTGGTGAGGATCATACTGGAAAACAGGATCACGCTTTCCTTGGGCGTCGCCATTGCGGACGCGGTCTCGTCGGCGCTCGCCGCCTATGAAAGACTGGGCGAGGGCGCCGCGAGCCGTGGCGTGGTGTCTATGCTCGATTCCCGTATTCGCGACTACAAGGGGGCCAGCCAGCTGCTGTCGGAAGCGGGCCTGATCGCCGGGCTGTTGAAAGGCGGACTGGCCAACGCGAATTCGCGAACCTCCGGCTCAGCCGATCAGGAGCAAGAGTTCTTTGATGGCCAGCGTATGATGGAGCTGGAGGCATCCTTGTCGCCATTCATCGCCGACCTCCTCGCCTTTTTCCACGACCGCCTGAAAGTCTACCTCCGCGACCAGGGGGCGCGGCACGATCTCATCGACGCCGTCATAACGCCGCAGTCCGACGACCTGCTGCGCATTGCCCGCCGCGTCGAGGCCCTGGGCAAGTTCCTCGACACCGAGGAAGGCAGGAACCTGCTGGCCGGCACCAAGCGCGCCGCCAACATCCTGGCCGCCGAGGAAAAGAAGAAAACCACGGTCGGGGAGACCGTTGAGCCGGCGTTGCTTCGTGACGAAGCCGAGAAATCTTTGTTTGCGGCAGTGAATCAAGCTGAGAAAGAAGCCGGCGAAGCGATTCAAAACGAAGACTTTTCCGGCGCACTGCTGGCGCTTAGCGTCTTGCGTGAACCGGTTGATTCATTCTTCGATCATGTTCTCGTGAATGATGAGGACCAGGCCGTGCGCGCCAACCGTCTGGCCCTGCTCGCCCGCATCAGAACAGCCACCGGCCAGGTCGCGGATTTCTCGAAAATCGCCGGTTGAGCGACTAAGAAAAATTTGTTCGGGCCGGCCGTTCGCGCCGGCTTACAGTCATATGACGATGACCTCTCCGTGGCAAAAGGGACATGTTCCCCAACCAAACGGAGGCTTCCATGAATTCCGATCACGAAATCGAAGTGACTGAAGAAACCCCGGCTCCCGCCGAGGCGCTCGAATCCGCTTCCGAAACCGACCTCGATCGTGCCGCGGCCGTCACTGTCGAGGCAGCGGATCTGTCGGATGACGACCAGGACGGCGACGATGAAGAAGGCGATGAGTCTGATGAAGACGACGCCGAAGCCGCCACTCTGTCGGGTGACGACGAAGACGAAGATGAGGACGAAGACGAAGACGAAGATGACGCCGACGACAGCGTGAAGGCCGAAGGCGACGACGAATCCGAAGAGGACGAGTCCGAGGACGATGAAGACGACAAGGAAGAAGCGGCCTGAGTTTCGATCCGCTCTTGTCAGGGGAAAGGGCGGCGCGTGAGCGTCGCCCTTCATTTCGTCAAGTGATCCCGGCGCGTCAGTTTTCGAGAATGCTCACGCGCACGCTGTTTTCGTAGACGTCGACCTGGATCAGCGGCTCGCCGTTGACGATGGCGCGCCGGGTCGAGGAACTCATCGCGCCGGGGCGTTCCAGCATGCGCTGCAGGTCGGCGCGCTGGTCATTGCTCCTGAACCACGCATCGCCCTCGTCGTCGCGGTCGCGGCGATGGAATTTATGCCAGTTGGCACGGTCCTGGCGCACCATTTGGGCGGCGTTGTCGAGCGCGTAGCCGTCACTCGCCTGATGATCCCGATCGGAAATGCGCGCGACATAGGATCCCAGCATATCATCGGCATGCGCCGCACTGGCGCCCAGCAGCGACGCCAGCAGAAGCCCGGCCACGGTGACGGTCCTGGATAGTCTCATGATCAACCCCCTTTGAACGACAAAGCGCCTATGCCATCGCCGCTTGATGAAATTCAGGCGGCTGCGTCGCCGACCTGATGCCCCTGTAATCTGCCCGGCGATGGTGCGCGGGGCACCGGGTCGCCGTCAAGCCATTCGGGGTTGTAGCTGGTCGGCCATTGGAACAGTGGCTACTTGGTCCTGGCTGGCTGGACCGCGGCCGCCGGTTCCTGTGGTGACGCGGGTTCGGTGGGATTCTGCTGTGCCTCCGGCGGGGAGTCTGCCGAGGCGGTCACGGGCGCGGTAGCAGCGACCGGCGCCGTCCCTTGGGTCGGCACGATGGCGTTTCCGCCGACGACGCCGCCGCGAATGATGACGGGGGCCGGCATGAATACGTGTCGCACCGGTGGCGCCGGAACCGCCGCTACTTTTTCATAGGTGACACCGGGCTCGCCCATGGCCACCACATCGCGCGCCCTGGTTTCGCCGGCGGCCGACAGCGCAACGATCGAGGGCGTCGAGGAAGACGCGCCGGGAAACACCAGCGACGAAGCGTGAGCGCCGCCAGTCAACGTGGCGACAGTTAGCCCCAACAGGATACGAACAGACACGAATAGCTCCCCTTGCCCCGGAAACCGCATGGTAACGGGGCGGAATTGATGCCGGCTTTCGTTGAAACATAGCATTTTAGAGATTGATAGATCGCCAACGCCGGGTCTAGCCGACGCGGGGTTTGGCCAACATCGACTTGCCCAACAGCCGCCGTCGTATTACGCAGGCCGCATCTGCGAGGTGAAAAGAGTGGCTGAAATACTTGCCGCCGGCGCGGCGTTGAAGCCGGCTCTGGCGCTGCTGCGGGCCGGCGATGTCGTCGCCATTCCGACGGAAACCGTCTATGGGCTGGCCGGCGATGCCACCAACGGCATCGGCGTGGCACGCATTTTCGAAGCCAAGGGGCGGCCACGCTTCAACCCGTTGATCGCCCATGTCGCCGACATGGCTATGGCCGAACGTATCGGGCTTTTTGATCCGCTGTCGGAAGAACTGGCGCTTGCGTTCTGGCCGGGCCCCTTGACGCTGGTTCTGCCGCAACGGCGCGGCAACGGCATACATCCACTCGTGACGGCCGGGCTCGATACGATTGCCCTGCGCATGCCGAGGGGCTTTGGCCGCGATCTGATCGCAAACCTCGGCCACCCCATCGCCGCGCCCAGCGCCAATTCTTCTGGCAGGATCAGCGCGACGACCGCACAGGCGGTTGCGGCCGATCTGGGCGACAGGATCAGGCTGGTGGTCGATGGCGGCGCGACGCCGGTGGGGCTGGAATCGACCATCGTCAAGGTCGAAGGTACAGGGTTGCGCCTGCTCAGGCCCGGCGGCATCGCCGCAGAAGAGATCGAAGCGGCCACCGGCATGCAGATCCTGCGTGGCGGCGTTGCCGGCATCGAGGCTCCCGGCATGCTTGCCTCGCACTATGCGCCTGACGCCGCTGTACGGCTCAATGCGCGGACCGTCGCCGAGGGTGAAGCCCTGCTGGCCTTCGGCGATCGGCGGGCGGAAGGCTGGCAACACGCCGCCGCGTTCCGCAACCTCTCGGCATCGGGCGACCTGCGCGAGGCGGCGAGCAATCTTTTCGCCCATATGCAAGATCTCGATCGCGTCGGCGCGCGCGCCATCGCCGTCGAGCCGATCCCGTTCGACGGGCTTGGCGAGGCTATCAACGATCGGTTGTCGCGCGCGGCCGCTCCTCGTGACAACCCGGCGCCGGCGGCATAGTTTTCCCGCATGACCGAATTTCCACGACCGCTCGACAAGGCTCTCATTGATCGCTTCGCGGCAATCGTCGGCGATAGATATGCGCTGCGCGATGAGCGCGAGATAGCGCCTTACCTCACCGAGCGGCGTGGGCTCTGGCATGGCGCGACATCGCTGGTGCTGCGGCCGGGCAACGTCGACGAGGTCAGCCGGATCATGCGGCTGGCGACCGAGTCCGGCACGCCGGTGGTTCCGCAAAGCGGCAACACCGGGCTGGTCGGCGCCCAGGTGCCGGACAGGACCGGCCGCGAGATCATCCTGTCGCTGTCGCGGCTGAACCGCATTCGCGAGATCGATGTGCTGTCCAACACGGTGACGGTGGAGGCCGGCGTCATCCTGCAGACGCTGCAGGAGGCGGCGGACGCCGCGGACCGGCTGTTTCCTCTGTCGCTGGCGGCGCAAGGCTCCTGCCAGATCGGCGGCAATTTGTCGTCCAACGCGGGCGGCACCGGTGTGCTTGCCTATGGCAATGCGCGCGAACTCTGCCTCGGCGTCGAAGTGGTGCTGCCGACGGGCGAAGTGTTCGACGATCTGCGCAAGCTGAAGAAGGACAACACCGGCTACGACCTGAAAGACCTGTTCGTCGGCGCCGAGGGCACGCTCGGTGTCATCACCGCCGCGGTGCTCAAGCTGTTTCCGAAACCGAAAGCCAGGGAAGTGGCCTTCGTCGGCCTGTCTTCGCCGGAGGCGGCGCTTTCGCTGTTCGGCCTGGCAATGGACCGCGCCGGCTCGGCGCTCACCGCCTTCGAACTGATCGGCAGGCGGCCCTACGACTTCACGCTGGCGCACGCACAAGGCGTTGTGCGCCCGCTCGTCGAGGACTGGCCCTGGTACGTGCTGATGCAGATTTCCTCGGGTCGCTCGGCCGAGGACGCGAGGGGCCTGATCGAGGAGGTTCTCTCGGTCGGCCTCGAGCAGGAGATGGTCGGCGACGCCGTCATCGCCGCGAGCCTGGCGCAAGGCGACGCCTTCTGGAATTTCCGCGAGGTGCTTCCCGAAGCGCAGAAGCCCGAGGGGGCGTCGATCAAGCATGATATTTCGGTGCCGATCGCAGCGATTCCGCAATTTATCGACAAGGCCGCCGAGGCCGTGGCCGCGGTGAGCCCGGGCGCGCGCGTGGTCTGCTTCGGCCACATGGGCGACGGCAATCTGCACTACAACATCTCACGGCCCGTGGGTGGCGAAGACCAAGCCTTCCTCGACCTGTACCACACCATGAACAGGGCAGTGCACGACGTGGTGCGCGGCTTTCACGGTTCGATTTCGGCCGAGCATGGCATCGGCCAGTTGAAGCGCGACGAACTGATCGAGACCGCGCCGCCGATGGCGATCGACCTGATGCGCCGGATAAAGGCCGCCGTCGATCCGGCCGGCATCATGAATCCCGGTAAGGTTATCTGATCCTTTCAACATATAGTGGCTGGTGGCATTCCGATAACCATCCCCGAGATCAGCAAAATTTAACCGAACTTCTTAAGCGCGGCGGTAAGGAGCCGGCGCTACTGTGACCTCACAAACGAGGCCGGAATAACCGGCCCGGAGAGAACCGGACACCGGCTCTCAGGAGACAGACAGGAAGGCACTCTATGAACACCGGACTGAAGCCAGTCTGGGCCGGGCGCAACATGCGCCTCGACCCATTCCGCCTGCCGCAAATGGTGAGCTACGCGACCCGCGACGACTATGGCGACGTGACCTTCACAATCGATCAACGCGGCGCCGTGATCCGCCGCATTCTCGAGATGAGCGGCGTGCCGGCGATCATCGCCCTGCCGGCCAATGCGTTCCGCGGCGTCGCCGCCCGCGCCATGGAAGATCCGGACGGCAATGTCACGGTGACCCTGGAACTGCTTCACAACGACCCGATGCTGTCGGTGCCGCTGCTGGTGGCCGAGGATCTGGAGGATGTCGCCGCCGACTGGCGCGCCTGGGCGGACGCCTATCGCCTGCCCATGCTGCTCATCGAATCGGACGGCGTCGCCCGCACGCTGGAAGAATCGCTCGGCGCCGCCATCAAGGCGCTGCCGCCGCAGGATCGCCGCAAGGGCCGTGTCTCGACCACGCGGCGGCCGCGCTTCCTCGCTCGCCGCAGGGCCGGGGATCTTGGTCTGAGGCTCGTCGTCGACGGCCAGGAGATCATCTCAAGGGATTAGGATGGGACCCCCTTCTCCCCTTGAGGGAGAAGGTGGCCGAGCGAAGCTCGGTCGGATGAGGGGTGTTCCAGCTTGGCGAGGGCGGCACTCCGTCACGCACCCCTCAACCGTCTCGTCGCTGCGCGCCGATCCACCTTCTCCCACAGGGGGAGAAGGGAAAAAGCCGCTACACCAGCGGCTTCAGCGCCACCCAGACAGCGCCGCCGATGAGGCCGAGAAAGATCAGCCAGCCGACCTGGTTGTTCGATCGAAACAGCCGCAGGCACTGGTCGGGGTTGTCGATATCGAGCACGGCGATCTGCCGCGCCAGATGCGCGCCGGCGGCGATGAGACCGGCCAGCGCCACCACCGGCGCCTGCGCCGACGCGAAGGCGACGGCGAAGCAGATCAGCGCGCCACCATAGAGCCCCGCCAGCCACAATTTGGTGTTGTCGCCGAACAGGCGTGCCGTCGAGCGCACGCCGACAATGGCGTCATCCTCCTTGTCCTGATGCGCGTAGATCGTATCGTAGCCGATTACCCACAGGATCGAGCCGATATAGAGCATGGCCGCGGGCCCATCGAGGTCGCCGAACTCGGCTGCCCATCCCATCAGCGCACCCCAGGAAAAGGCGAGGCCGAGAACCAGCTGCGGCCAGTTGGTCACCCGCTTCATGAAAGGGTAGATGGCAATGACGGCCAAAGAACAGATGCCGAGCAGGATGGCGAAGCTGTTGAGCTGTATAAGCACGGCCAGGCCGATCAGCGCCTGTACGATCAGAAACACCCACGCCCTCCGCCGCGTCGTCTTGCCCGCCGGCAGCGGCCGCGAGCGCGTGCGCTCGACCTTGTTGTCGATGTCTTCGTCGACGATGTCGTTGTAGGTGCAACCGGCGCCGCGCATGGCTATGGCGCCGATCAGGAACAGCACCAGATACCACGGCGACGGCAGCAAGGAGAGCAGCGGATCGCCGGGGCGCGGATAGGCGCTCGCCGCGAGTGCGGCCGACCACCAGCATGGCCACAGCAGCAACTGCCAGCCGATCGGCCTGTCCCATCGCGCAAGCTGGGCATAGGGCCAAGTCGAACGCGGCAGCACGCGGTAGACCCAATGGCCGTTCGGTGCATCGGCGACACGGCCCTGGGCCGCTTTCGACTGGATAGTTTCCATCTTCATGGAGTGGCAGCGGCGGCAGAAACCGTCAAGCGGCAAGCGGAGGAGCAGCGCCCGTCAGGCTTTCACGAGGCAAAGATGTCGCGGGTGGCGAACCAACCCTTGGCCACCTCGATGAACGCCAGCGCTGCATTCGATACCCGCTGATGCGTGTCATAGGTGAGCAGGATCCGCTGCATGGGCAGCGGATCCGACAGCGGCTTGCAGATGAGCGGCAGCCCGTCATAGCTGCGGTCACCGTGCGGGCGGGTATAGCTGACCGCAACGCCGAAGCCGTTGGCCACCATGCTGCGCTGCAGTTCGAACGAGCTTGTCGTCGTATCGGCCACGGGCGAAAGGCCGCGGCTGCGGAACAGGTCGAGCATGTGCTGCCAGCTGTGTGGCTGGTCCGTCGTGATCAACGGATAGGCCGCCAGATTCGCGAGGCTGACCGTGGGCCTGTCCGCCAAAGCATGGCCCGCCGGCAAAAGCGCGTGCGGCCGAAGCTCGCGCAGCAGGATCCGGGCAAAATGCGTCGGCAGGCTCAAATCATAGGTCAGACCCAGATCGATCGCGCCGTCGCCAAGCCGGCGCCCGAGCGTCTCGAACGTCTCGTCACGCACGACGATCTTGACGGCTGGATAGCGTTCGCAAAAGGCGCGGATGAGGGCCGGGGCGAAGAACGGCGCCAGATCCTCGAAGCATCCCAGCACAAGCTCGCCACTGATGGCGGGTTTGCTCGAGCCCAGATCCATCAGTTCGTCCGATTCGCTGAGCACCTGCCTTGCCTTGGCAATGACAGCGCGGCCGAAGGATGTCGGCGACACGCCGCTTCCCCGCTGGCGCACGAACAGCTTTTGACCGAAGTTCCTCTCGACCGCGTCGATCGCCACCGAAATCGAAGGCTGCGAGACGTTCAGCATTCTCGCCGCGCCGGTGACGCTGCCATGCCGCGCGACGGCGACGAGATAGCGCAATTGGGTGAGGGTGGCAGTCATAGGCCCACTCTATGTATCAAATGGAAAGTTATTATTTTACCAAATGAGAAGTGCCTGCGATAGTCGGGCATTCCACAAGGAGAGCGCCATGGCTTCGCAAGCCGCTACCAGCACCGCCGGTCCCGCGATCGACGCGGATTTGATTGCCGACTATCAGCGCGACGGCGCGGTTTGCGTTCGTGGCGCCTTCACGGGCTGGGTCGACACGATTGCCGCCGGCATCGAGCGCAACATGCTCAACCGCAGCGCGACCGCGTCCGACATCGCCAATGGCCGCGGCAGTTTCTTCGACGATTACTGCAACTGGGAGCGCATTCCCGAATTCGTCGAGGTGGTGCGGAAATCGCCAGCCGCCGAGCTGGCGGCGGCGGTGATGCAGTCGCGCACCGCGCAGTTCTTCCATGATCACGTGCTGGTCAAGGAACCCGGAACGCAGAAGCCGACGCCGTGGCACCAGGACATTCCCTATTATTTCGTCGATGGACGCCAGACCGTGAGCATCTGGATCCCGATCGACCCGGTCAAGGAGGCGACGCTGCGGCTGATCGCCGGGTCGCACAAATGGGACAAGATGATTCTGCCCGTGCGCTGGCTCGACGACAGCAATTTCTATGCGGGTGAGGGTGACTATCTGCCGGTGCCCGACCCGGACAAGGAGCCTTCGCTGAAGGTGCTTGAGTGGGAAATGGAACCGGGCGACGCCATCCTGTTCGACTTCAGGACAGCGCATGGCGCACGCGGCAACCTGACCTCGGCGCGGCGCCGGGCGCTGTCGTTGCGCTGGGTCGGTGACGATGCGCGCTATGTCGAACGCCCGGGCAGAACCTCGCCCCCCTATCCCGGCCACGGCATGCAGCCGGGTCAGAAACTGCGCGAGGACTGGTTTCCGGTCGTCTTCCCGGGCTGAGGGGAGGGCATATGTACCCGGCCCCCGCCTTCGGCGCGGGTAACGTTCCCGTGCGCAATCTTGACCAAAACACCCTGATGTCTTGACCCGTCCTGCTTAGAGCAATAGCGGGTTGCTCCAAGAGACTGGTTCGAAGTCGGCATCACGAGGTGGCCATGAACGTTCTTCTTCTCGGCTCTGGCGGCCGCGAACACGCGCTCGCCTGGAAACTCGCCGCGTCGCCGCTGCTGACCAGGCTCTATGCGTCGCCCGGCAATCCAGGCATCGGCGGCGAAGCCGAACTGTTGAAGCTCGACATCACCGATCACGCAGCCGTTGCTGCCTTTTGCAAGGACAAGGCGATCGACCTCGTCGTGGTCGGCCCGGAGGGCCCGCTGGTCGCCGGCATCGCCGATGATCTGCGTGCGCAAGGCATTCGTGTCTTCGGGCCCTCGAAAGCCGCCGCGCGGCTCGAAGGTTCCAAGGGCTTCACCAAGGACCTCTGTGCCCGATACGGCATCCCGACCGCCGCCTATGGCCGTTTCGCCGACCTGGCATCCGCCAAGGCCTATGTCGAGAAGACGGGCGCGCCGATCGTGATCAAGGCCGATGGGCTCGCCGCCGGCAAGGGCGTCACCGTCGCCATGACGCTGGGCGAGGCGCAGGCGGCGCTCGACGCTTGTTTCGATGGCGCCTTCGGGGGTGCCGGTGCGGAAGTCGTGATCGAGGAATTCATGACCGGCGAGGAGGCGAGCTTCTTCTGCCTCTGCGACGGCACCACCGCGCTCCCCTTCGGCACCGCGCAGGACCACAAGCGGGTTGGTGAGGGCGATACCGGCCCCAACACCGGCGGCATGGGCGCCTATTCGCCAGCGCCTGTGATGACGCCGGACATGGTCGAGCGCACCATGCGCGAGATCGTCGAGCCGACCATGCGCGGCATGGCCGAACTTGGCGCGCCGTTCTCGGGCGTGCTGTTTGCCGGGCTCATGATCACCGACAACGGACCGAGGCTGATCGAGTACAACACCCGTTTCGGCGACCCGGAATGCCAAGTGCTGATGATGCGGCTCAAGGACGATCTGCTGGTGCTGCTCAATGCCGCGACCGACGGCCAGCTCGCGCACAGCTCGGTGCGTTGGCGCGACGAGGCGGCCCTTACCGTGGTGATGGCGGCCAGGGGCTATCCCGGCACGCCGGAAAAAGGGTCGGTCATCCGCGGCGTCGAAGAGGCAACGGGCGTTGGCGTCCAGATCTTCCAGGCCGGCACCGCGGTCAATGGCGGTGCGCTTGTTGCCAATGGCGGCCGCGTCCTCAACGTCACGGCTTCAGGTGCAACGGTTGGGGAGGCGCAGGGACGAGCCTATGCCGCGCTCGACCGCATCGACTGGCCCGACGGCTTCTGCCGCCGCGACATAGGCTGGCAGGCCGTGGCACGGGAACGGGCAAATTCGGGGACGAAGGCTTAACGCTGGCCGCGATCGATCTCGGTCGAGGCCGTGCTGATCGGATCCACTGCATCGAAGGCGGCGTCGGGCTGCCCGGGTGAATGCCGCCCGGCCCGAGTCCAGGCAACATATTGGACGATGCCGAACCCTGGCCGCCGGGGCACGACGGGCATGCGGAAGCCGTCCCGGAAGCGTGACCAACTCGAACCGAGCACGGCGGCAATTTCCTCGAAAGTCGGCGGCGCTGCCACATCGGCGTAGATGATGGTGGTCTTGCCTGCCAATGCCGCTTCCCGGGAGACGGGAACCGGTACGCTGGCCAGATAATCGGCAGGGACGTCTATCAGGCCACCGAACGGCCATTGCTGACGCAGCGTCTTAGCATCGACCGGGGCGACGTTGACGTCGATGTCGTCCGGCGTGCCGGCGACCCTGTAGGGACAACGCGACCGGCCGCAATTGGCTTGCGCGGAGAACTGCCAGAGTGCGTAGCGCTGCCAGTTGCCCACCGGGAAATGCATGTCGATGTCGGGCCGGTAGCGCGCGTACCAGAGCGGCAGCCGCGACAGCAGACCATATTTGTAGCTGTTGTCGGCGATGTATCGGGCGGTCTTGCCGTTGGCGTAGAGCACCGGAAAGCGGCCGATGCGCCGATGCACCTGGCGCACGAACGCCTCGGCATCGTCCAGCGACATGAACTGTGTCGTGTCGGTGCCTTCGATATCGAGTGCGAGAAGATCGTCCGGCGCGGGGTCGGCGAAGTCGAGGAAATTGTTGGCCTGCTCGACCGGATTGCCGGGACGCGCGAGGTGGTAGGCGCCCCATTTCAGGCCGAGGGCCTTGGCCACCACCCGGCGGGTCTGGAACAGTTCGCGCGCCACCGCATGGCGTTTCCACAGAGACTTGCAGAGCTTCACCGCGATGTCGTCGCCGAAACAGAAATAGGGCGGCGGCAGTCCGTCCGAAGCCTTGTTGATGAAGCCGACAATGCGCTTGTCGGTGGCAAGTTGCGCCCAGTCGATGGAATTATACTCGTAGGCGTCGATGACCAGGGCCCGGTCGGCGTCCTTCCACGGTTCGGAAAAATCCGATGCTTTCGCCGCCCACGACAGCGCCATGGTCGTCGCGAAAGCGACAAGTGTCAGCGCATATCGCCCGAAGAGGCGTGGGGATTTCGGGGACGCGGCTTGCCGAGGCAACACGGGTTCGCCGGCCGTCGGCATGGCGCTCGCTGAACGGCGATGAAAACGCCCCGGAAACTTCAAAACAGGGACTCCCCGTTGACCAAGGGCAAATCCTGAACCGTCATGGTTAAGGAATGCTTCCCAATGCTTCCGAAGCGACGCTAGAACACACCACCGATGCCGACCCCGCCACTGATGTCGGGAGGAGGAGCGGCGGGGCGCGACGATGGCGACCGTTGGGTGGGGGATGGCTTTCGGCCAGCCGCTGCCTTTTTGCGCGCGGCATCCGAAGCGACTTTCGACCGACTGGCCTTCACGATGACTGGATCCTTGCAGACGCGGCCGGAGTGCAAGAAGAGATCGCCCAGAAGTTCGACTGTCGGTTCGGTCGCCGGCGCCGGCCGATTGGTGTTCCTGTAGTAGCTGTTGAGCGCCTGGACCGAGCGCTTGCCCCAATCCCCATCGACCGTCATGCGATAACAGCCCAGCCGCCGCAATTCGGTCTGGATGCTGCGCGCGAGATCGCTCGCTTTCGCAGGCCCCGGCTCGCCAGCCGACGTTCCGACGATCAATGTTTCAAGGCCGGAAACCACGCTTTGCCGAGCCCCTTCAAGGCTGGCGAGCCGCGTGGCTGGCGGTTCCGGCGGAACGTCGGATGGGCTTGGGATCTCGGCCGATCGCAACGTTTGTCCGACGATAAGCACGGCGGTCTGAAGGTCGTTGGAAGCAAGCTCGACCAACAGTTTCTGCTTGGCGGCCGGGTCCGACAGAATGCGCGACAGGCTGGAGCTCAACTTCGCCGGGTCGAGCACTTGTTGCTCGGTGAAATAGAACTGTTCGCGAAGGTTCGACTGGTCCCATGGAACCTGACGACCGGCCGTGAGGGCCTCCGTCTCGTTGCGAACGCGGATCATCATATCCGAGATGCTGAGCCCGGGTATCTCGACGTTTCGCAAGAGGGCGGTGGTGAAGGGGCTGTTGTCTCCGGAGCCATCGGCCGTGATGTTGCCGGGCTGGGTAGCGAAGGCAACAAACGTGTTTTCGCCCACTTCGACCTGGGCGAGGCCATCCATCATGCTGGCGCCCTTGCCAACCGGGTTGTTCCTGCAGGCATCGAGAAAAATGAATGTCTGCCTTTCGCGGTTGGAAAATCTCGCGATGACGTCGTTGAGCCTGACCGCGCCGGCCGTCAGTCTTTCCAGGGTTTCGGGGTCGGGTGTATCGACCGGCAGGAGATAATTCTCCCCTTGTAACTGGACGCCGTGACCGGCGTAGAAGATCACCACTGCGCTCGCGGTCGCGAGTTTGCTCTCGGCCCTGTCGAAGAGCTTCGCAAACCCGTCCGAAGAAAGGTCAAGCCCTGTCAGCACATCGAAATTCAGCCTTTTCAGGCCTTCGGAAAGCTGTGTGGCGTCGTTGACCGCATTGGTCAGATGCTGCAGGCGAGCGCTTTGATAGTTCGAGTTGCCGATAACGATGGCGAGCCGCTTGCTTGGCCTTGGAGCAAGCACTTCCTCGACCGCGGCCTGGGTGCCGATCGAGCCGAAAAACATGACCAGAAGGACCGCAGCGAAACGCCGGAAGAGGCTGTTGGTCATGTCATGGGCTCGTCTCAGCTGCGACAATGTTCGCGCCGTCGAAGTGTCCATCCGGCCCGTGCGCCGTCCCTCGAACGCCGGTAACCCGTATCTCCGAAGACCAGCGGATTCTACATCACAAGCCGCCTCAAAGAAAGGGCGAGGGCCTGGCGACAGACTTTGGACCGGCGCCGGCTTGTGGTCCATGATCGCTCCGACGGCCAAGCTCCGCAAGTAGCGTGGGCGCTACGGCATGCGGAAGTCGTTTCAACGACCGAGACCGTATCATAACACGGCATGATATGTTATTCTGGGGACAGTGCAGGGCCAGTATGTGGCGCCTGCACACCGAGGTCAGCTGCAGCCTTGAATATAGCCTGAGAATTGCATTCCTAACTATTATTATATTTGTTGTAATAATGAGGGGAAATGACAATGTCACAGAAGAAATGGAATTTTAAACTGTGTAACGCAGTCGCGTTATCGGTTGGTTCTATATTGGTCCTGATGCCTTCGAAGGCTTTCGCCTGCATCTTCGTGGATGATGGAATCACTCTGTCAGGGCCGTGCTATCTCAACGGAACTGCCAATGGCGCGGTTGTCGACACGTCCCTGGACGCTCTCATGGATATTGTCGATGACGCGATCCTCGCGGATGTCGCCCTCGCCAAAGGCACCCCGCAAGCGCCGTTCGGCGTCTTCGCTTCAGGTCAGCTGGCCCACACGGAGCACGACGGCTTCAAGATTTCGAGGGGACCGTCCCTGACCACTGGTCCGGACTTCGACGTCGATGAATTCTCCGCAGCGGTCAGCGTGGATTTCAACGCCGCCAAGCATTTCGGTCTCGACAATGAGCTCGGATTGAACCTCGGCCTGTTTGGCGGTTTTGCGTCGGCCAAGGTTAACGCCGATGCGTTCGGCTTCTTTCCTCCCAGTGGGGAAGCCACCAACAGAAGCGGTATGTTCGGCGGTTATGGGCTCTACCGTCGCGGCACCAGCTATCTGCTTGTGGCTGCATCGGCGTTCCTCGGCAACACGGATGTGGAGAGCACAGGCTTCAGCTCCGGCTCGTATGGCACGCAGGGCTACGCCATGACCGGGTCGGTCGGCCGCATCTTCAACTTGACCGACCGCGTGCGCTTCGATCTGCGCGGCGGATTGCTTGGCGTCACCTTCACCGGCGATGAGTACGCCGACACCCTTGGCAATCCGTACGGAAAAAGCCGCCTGTCATTTGGCGCGATCAAGTTCGAACCTGGAATCTATGCCGACTATCAGCTCGGAAACGGAATGGTGATCAGCCCTTACGCGCGCGCTGACCTGCAGCAGCGCTTCGGCTATTCAAACACCGCGAGCGTATTCGGTGTCGAGAGCAATTTCGAGGACGCGGACTTCTCGACGGCGCTGTCAGCCGGCTTCAATCTGAAAATGTCGCCATCGACCACTGTCAGCAGCGAGATCAGGGGCAAATGGTCCCAGGACAGTTCAACCGTCAGCGGCAAGCTGGGCCTAAAGGTCGCGTTCTGAACCAATGGCAGACGACGGACTAGTCATTTCTGCCGCTCCGTAGGGCACTCGGTTTCCGGCTAGCGTCGTATCTCAAACGGGTCGGGTGCGGGCTCTTGCCGCAGCGTGCCTTCGGAGGCGCGTTTTTGGTGGTGGGCGAGAGAGCATTGCGGCGAGCACAATATGCCGCGATCCGACCAGTAGGCGGCGCCGTTCTCAAGTCTTCCCTGATGGTATTGGAACTCCGCGGCCCGATAGGGCAGGCCGCATTCGATGCAGCGATAGGCGTCGGGTCTGGCAAGCATGGGTGGTTTGGTTCCGCTGTGTCGGTCTGTCGCCGGTCGACTTGGTCCGGCCTACAAGCAATCTAATACGGGTTGGCGCGATTGCAAAATCCGCGTGACAACGTTTGACGTTTACGTAAAAAGAGGGCCGAGACAGCCAAGGCCGCATGGCTTTGCGGCGACACTGTGCCTAGGATCGGCCAGGGGGCCGGCGGGCAGGAGGAAGAAGCGGGTATGTATCGGGCGCCGGTCGAGGATATCGCTTTCACGCTCAAGCATGTGGCAGGCATGAAGCCGGCCCTCGATGCCGGCACGTTCGGCGATCTCGGCGAGGATCTGGTCGACGCCGTTCTCAGCGAGGCCGGCCGTTTCGCCACCGAGGAAGTGGCGCCACTCTACAAGATCGGCGACGAACACGGTGCGGTTCTGAACGGCGCCGCCGTCACCATGCCGCCTGGCTGGAAGGAACTCTATCGCCGATGGATCGACGGCGGTTGGAATGCTCTCTCCGGGCCGGAAGCGTATGGCGGCCAGGCATTGCCGACAATGCTGGGCGTCGCCGCGCTCGAAATGTGGAATTCGGCGGCGATGGCCTTCGGCATCGGGCCGACGCTGACCATGGGCGCGGTCGAGGCGCTCGACAAACACGCCTCAGCGGAGCTCAAGGCGAAATATCTGGCAAAGCTTGTCTCGGGCGAATGGATGGGGACGATGAACCTGACCGAGCCGCAGGCCGGTTCGGACCTCAACGCGTTGCGCGCCCGCGCCGAGCCAGCCGGCGACGGCACCTACCGCGTCTTCGGCCAGAAGATCTTCATCACCTACGGCGAGCACGATCTCACCGATAATATCATCCATCTGGTGCTGGCGCGGCTGCCCGACGCGCCGGCCGGCACGCGCGGCATCTCGCTGTTCCTGGTGCCGAAATTCCTGGTCGGCGACGATGGTTCGGTGGGCGCGCGCAACGACGTCTTCTGCTCAGGCCTCGAACACAAGCTGGGCATTCACGCCTCGCCGACCTGCACGATGATCTATGGCGACGGTTTCGAGGGCGCCGCGCCGGGCGCTGTCGGTTGGCTCATCGGCGAGGAGAACAAGGGCCTCGCCTGCATGTTCACCATGATGAACAACGCCCGTCTCTCTGTCGGCATGCAGGGCGTCGCCGTCGCCGAAGCCGCGACGCAGAAGGCGATCGCCTATGCCAATGACCGTCGCCAGGGCAAGGCGGCGAGCTACACCGGGGCGGGCATGGCTCCGATCATCCACCACCCCGACGTGCAGCGTAATCTCCTGACCATGAAGGCGATGACGCAGATCGCGCGCGCGATCAGCTATTCCTGTGCCCACGCCATGGACATGGCGCGCCAGTCGTCTGGCGACCAAGCGGTGCATTGGCGCGACCGTGCCAATCTGCTGACACCGCTGGCCAAGGCGTTCTCGACCGATGTCGGCGTCGATGTCGCATCGCTCGGTGTCCAGGTGCATGGCGGCATGGGTTTCATCGAGGAAACGGGAGCAGCCGCGCTCTATCGCGACGCCCGCATAGCGCCGATCTATGAAGGCACCAACGGAATCCAGGCGATCGATCTGGTGACGCGCAAGCTGCCGCTCGGCGGCGGCGCCCATGTGCGTGGCTACATCGCCGAACTTGCCGCGGTCGCCAACGCCCTGCGAACATCCAATCTGGAGGGTTTCGGCCGCACCGCCGATGCCCTGGACGAGGCATTCGCCGATCTGGCGCAAGCGACCCGCTTCCTGCAGAAGCTGGCGGCCGAGGGCCGGACGGACGAAGCGCTGGCCGGTGCCGCGCCTTACCTCAGGTTGATGTCGCTCGCCGCCGGCGGCGCCTATCTGGCGCGGGGCGGGCTTGCCGATGACGGCCGTATCGCGCTTTGCCGTTTCTTTGCTGAAAACCTTCTCGGCGAGGCGCGCGCCTTGAGGGAGCGCGTTGTCGATGGCGCGGAAAGCCTCACTGTTGCCGGCAAGACGCTGATTTCGGCCTGAAATTCACAAGGAAAACACCGTGACGGAGCATATTCTCGTCGAGCGCCAGGGCGCCATCCAGATCATCCGCATGAACCGCCCCGACAAGAAGAACGCGCTGACGCGCGCCATGTATGCGTGCATGTCGACCGCCCTGCGCGAAGGCGACGCCGACCCCTCGGTCCGCGTGCATGTTTTCCTCGGCGCACCCGGCGCCTTCTCCTCCGGCAACGACCTTGCCGATTTCATGATCGTCGCCACCGGTGGCGAGGGTGGCAACGAGGTCTGGGATTTCCTTATGGCCCTAGCCAAGGTCGAGAAGCCGATGGTCTCTGGTGTCGATGGTATCGCGGTCGGCATCGGCACGACGCTGAACCTGCATTGCGACCTGACCTTCGCCACGCCGCGCACCGTGTTCAGGACGCCCTTCGTCGATCTCGGCCTGGTGCCGGAGGCTGGATCGAGCCTGCTGGCGCCGCGCATCCTGGGACAGCAAGGTGCGTTTGCGTTGCTGGGGCTTGGCGAAGGCCTTTCGGCCGAGAGGGCAAAAGCGGCCGGCTTGATCCACGAGGTGGTCGAGGAGGGCTCGCTGGAGGCCTCGGTGCTGGCGGCGGCCGGCCAGATCGCCGCCAAGCCGCCACAGGCGCTGAAGATAGCGCGCGATCTGATGCGCGGCTCGCGCGAAGAGCTTGTCGCCCGTATCGCCGAGGAAAGCGCGCACTTTCGCGAGCGGCTGCAATCCGACGAGGCGCGCGCCGCGCTGACGGCATTCATGACCAGGAAGAAGGCCTGATCGTCCCGCGTCAGGGATAAAGCCGCGTCTTGTCCCAGCCGCTTGCGGCATTGGATGAAAATACGACCCGGTCGTGCAGCCGAAATGGCCTGTCGTGCCAGAATTCGATCGTTCGCGGCACGATGCGAAAACCCGACCAGTGCTTCGGCCGCGGAATCTCGCCGATCGCATGGCGTGCCGTGTATTCGGCAACCGCCTTTTCAAGCGCGAAGCGGCTTTCGAGCGGCCGCGACTGCTTCGAGGCCCAGGCGCCGATGCGGCTGCCACGAGGCCGCGTCTGGTAGTAGGCGTCGGCTTCCGCATCGCTGACGACCTCCACTGGGCCGCGAATGCGCACCTGCCGGCGCAACGATTTCCAGTGGAAACACATCGCCGCCTTCATGCTGCCCAGAATCTCCTGGCCCTTGGCGCTCTCGAAATTGGTGTAGAAGACAAACCCGCTTTCATCGAACCCCTTGAGCAGCACCATCCGCACGTCAGGCATGCCATCGGCATCGACGGTCGCCAGGGCGACGCCGTTGGGATCGTTGATCTCGCTCTTCGTGGCGTCCTCCAGCCACGCGGCAAAGAGGCGAAACGGCTCGGCCGCCTCGGTAAAGTCACTGCTTGTTAACTCTGTGTCACTCATAGTTTTTCTCAAATTGTCACGGAGCAGGGGAGGTTGCCGATTGTCGCGTATCGCGCAAGCTTTTGACAGCAGGCAATGGCGTTTTATCGCTTCGGCCAGCGCGAAAGCCGCGATGGTGATGATCGCCTTGCCGCTTGCGGGCTGCGGAACGGGCGGCTTCAGCCTGGAAAAGGCCGAAGTCGACCGCTCGATCCTGACCAGCAGCACATCGACCTCGGCCGCGCCGAGCGATTCGGAGCGCGACTCCGACCAGATGACGATCGGCAATGCGGTGTCCTCGGCCGACATCGAGCAACTCGGCGGCCAATCGGTGCCATGGGCGAATGCCGGCACGGGATCACGCGGTTCGATCACCAATCTCGCGGAATTGAAGGACAACGGCCAGACATGCCGCCGGTTCAAGGCCTCGCGGGAAAGCTTCGATGGCGTCGCCATGTTCGAGGGCGAGCTGTGCCTGGCCAGCGCCGGTGGGTGGCGCATGCAGGGCTTCAAGGCGCTCTGATTTTCCGCTGCCGATATGGCGGTACGCACTGGAATTTCTTCCTATGCGAGCGCATATAGGGGGCAACGTGGACTCAACTCATTTCCAGGGCAATAAGCATGCGCGACCCCTATGAGGTGCTGGGCGTTGCCAAGAACGCATCGGCCAAGGACATAAAATCGGCGTATCGGAAACTCGCCAAGAAGCATCATCCTGACCAGAATCCGGATGATCCCAAGGCGAAGGACCGTTTTGCCGCGGCCAATCAGGCCTATGAGATCGTCGGCGACGAGAAGAATCGTGCCGCCTTCGATCGCGGCGAGATCGACGCCGAAGGCAAGCCGCGATTCCAGGGCTTCGAAGGCGCTGCCGGCGGCGGCGATCCGTTTGGCGGCTTTCGCCAGCAGCAAGGCGCCGGCGGTTCGCGATTCGAATTCCGCTCGGGCCGCCCGGGCGGCGATCCTTTCGACGGCAACAGCGATATCTTCAGCCAGATTTTCGGCGATGCGTTTACGGGCGCGCGCGGCGGTGGTGCGGGTGGCCGGCGCCAGCCTGCCGCTGCCGCCGACCTGAACGTGACGCTCGACGTCACCATCGAGGAAGCCGCAACCGCCGAAAAGGTGACGGCGATGTTCCCCGATGGTCGCAAGGTGGCGGTGAAGCTGCCGGCCTATGTCGAAGACGGCCAGACCATCCGGCTGAAGGGCCAGGGCGAGCAAGGGCCGGGCCAGCCCGGCGATGCGCTGGTCAAGATTCATATCCGCCGGCATCCGCGCTACCGCATCGAGGGCCGCGACCTGCATGCCGATCTGCCGGTGGCGCTGGCTGACGCCGTGCTTGGCGCCAAGGTGCCGGTCGAGACGCCGACCGGCAAGCTTGCTGTCAACGTTCCCGCCTGGTCGAGTTCCGACAAGGTGCTGCGGCTGAAGGGCAGGGGCCTGCCGGAAAAAGCCGGCGGCCACGGCGATCTCTACGCCCATGTGCGCATCATGCTTCCGGAAGGCGGGGATGCCGCGCTCGAATCGCTGTTGCGCAGCCAAAAAGGCTGATTGGCGGCTGTTGTCCCCCGAACTGTCCGGTTGAGCGCTTGAAGGGGCCCTGTGCCTGTGCGATAGGCACTCCACAAAGCAGAAAACCTTGCGGAGAGCGCTTACATGGCGGGTGGACAGGGCCTTATGGCCGGCAAGCGCGGCCTTATTCTGGGCGTCGCCAACAACAGATCGATCGCCTATGGCATCGCCAAATCCTGCGTCGATCATGGCGCCGAGATCGCGCTGACCTATCAGGGCGAGGCGTTCAAGAAGCGGGTGGAGCCGCTCGCGGCGGAACTGGGCGCTTTTGTCGCCGGCCATTGCGACGTCACCGATCCGGCCAGCCTCGATGAGGTTTTCGCCAACGTTGCCCAGCATTGGGGCAAGCTCGACTTCCTCGTCCATGCCATCGCTTTTTCCGACAAGGACGAGCTGACCGGCCGCTACGTCGAGACGACGCGCGACAATTTCCTGCGCACCATGGACATTTCGGTCTATTCCTTCACGACCATCGCCAAGCGTGCCGAGGCGCTGATGACCAATGGCGGCTCGCTGCTGACGCTGACCTATTATGGTGCTGAAAAGGTGATGCCGCACTATAACGTGATGGGTGTCGCCAAGGCCGCGCTCGAGGCCAGCGTGCGTTACCTGGCCGTCGATCTCGGCGCCAAGAAGATCCGTGTCAACGCCATTTCCGCCGGCCCGATCAAGACGCTCGCGGCATCCGGCATCGGCGATTTCCGCTACATTCTGAAATGGAACGAATACAATTCGCCTTTGAAACAGACGGTCACCCAGGAAGAGGTCGGCGATTCCGGCGTCTATTTCCTCTCCGACCTGTCGCGCGGCGTCACCGGCGAAGTGCATCACGTCGATTCAGGCTATCACGTGGTCGGCATGAAGGCCGTCGACGCGCCGGATATCTCGACGGTCAAGGACTAACGCCCGCGCCCTTGATCCGCCCCGTCCCATACCGGAAGCCCTGATGTACCCGCTGGTTTATATCGCGCGCCACGGCCAGACAGCGTGGAACGCGGAATTCCGGCTGCAGGGGCAGGCCGACACCGATCTCAACGCGCTTGGCCGCGAACAGGCGACCCGCAACGGCCATCGGCTTGCCGAATACATCGGCAATGCCCGGAATTTCGACTTCGTCGCCAGCCCGATGAAGCGCACGCGCGAAACGATGCAGCGCATCCGCGCCGCGATGAAGCTTGATCCGGACGCCTACGCAACCGATCCTCGGCTCGTCGAAGTCAATTTCGGCGATTGGCAAGGTTTCACCTTTGCCGAGCTCGAGGCGAAATACCCGGGCGTTAGCAGGACTCGCAATCTCGATAAATGGAACTTCCAACCGCCTGGCGATGGCGCCGAGAGCTACCAGATGTTGCTCGATCGGGTGAAGCCTTGGTTCGACGGTTTGAGCCGTCAGACCGTGTGCGTCACGCATGGCGGCGTCATACGGACGTTGTTTCGCTTCGTGCTCGATATGGCCGAGGAGGAGGCATCGAACCTGGACATACCGCAGGATCGCCTGCTTAAACTCGAAGGCAACAGCCTGGAGTGGCTGTGAGGCCGTTTCGGTTTGGCTCCGGTCTTTCTAGTTCGCCGAGCTGTCCGGCAGTTCCATGTCGGTGATGACGTTTTCGCCATTCGTCACGTCGTAGGCGATGACGATGTCCATACCCGGCTTTAGCGCGTCGAGATCGGTCTCGGCATTCAGCTTGTAGGATTTGCCGTCGTCCAGCGTCAGCGTCAGCGCGTCCTTGTCGACCTTCTTGATCAGGCCCTCGGTCTGGCCGGCGAACGCGGTGGTGGAGAGCATCAATGTGGCGGCAACAGCGCCAATCAGGGTACGCATCATCGTCCTCTTTGGTCATTGCGCCGGCACGGTGGCGGCGGTTCCTCAACGGCGAATGGAAGAGAGCAGAAACCAACCGAATGTGTCAAAACTAAATCCGCCGGATCACAGTTTGACCCCTGCTAAAAACGCCAATAGAAGGCAGGCTTCAGCCGGCTCGGATCGCCGGGCAGGGCACTTTCCATGTCTCACAACACGTTCGGCCATCTTTTCCGCGTCACCACCTGGGGGGAGAGCCATGGCGCCGCGCTCGGCTGCGTGGTCGATGGCTGTCCGCCCGGCATCCGCTTCACCCGGCTGGAAATCCAGGCCGAACTCGACAAGCGGCGGCCGGGGCAGTCGCGCTTCGTCACCCAGCGCCGTGAGCCGGACGAAGTGAAGGTGCTGTCGGGCTTCGTTCTCGACGACGACGGCGAGACGATGATCACCACCGGCACGCCGGTGTCGATGCTGATCGAGAATGTCGACCAGCGCTCCAAGGACTATGGCGAGATCGCCCGCCAATACCGGCCGGGTCACGCCGACTACACCTATGACGTCAAATACGGCATTCGTGACTATCGTGGCGGCGGCCGCTCCTCGGCGCGCGAGACGGCCGCGCGGGTGGCGGCAGGTGCCTTGGCCCGCAAGGTGGTGCCCGGCATGGTGGTGCGCGGCGCGCTGGTCTCGATGGGCGAGATGGCGATAGACCGCGCCAATTGGAACTGGAATTTCGTCGGTGATGCGGAAAATCCGTTCTTCACCCCGGATCCTGCATCGGTGCCCGTCTTCACACGCTATCTCGACGGCATCCGCAAGTCCGGCTCCTCGGTCGGCGCGGTGATCGAGATCGTCGCCGACGGCGTTCCGCCAGGCCTCGGTGCGCCGATCTACGCCAAGCTCGACCAGGACATCGCGTCGGGACTAATGTCGATCAATGCCGTCAAGGGCGTCGAGATCGGCAACGGTTTCGAGGCCGCCCGCATCACCGGCGAGCAGAATGCCGATGAGATGCGCATGGGCAATGACGGCACGCCGGTGTTCCTGTCCAACAAGGCCGGCGGCATACTCGGCGGCATCTCGACGGGCCAGGCGATCATCGCCCGCTTCGCCGTCAAGCCGACCTCGTCGATCCTGACCCCGCGAAAGTCGATCGACAAGGACGGCAACGACGTCGAGGTCATGACCAAGGGCCGCCATGACCCATGCGTCGGCATTCGCGCCGTGCCGATCGGCGAGGCGATGGTGGCCTGCGCCATCGCCGATCACTATTTGCGACATCGAGGACAGACGGGGCAGGGAATAGGCAGTAGGCAGTAGGCAGTAGGCTACGCAGCCCACTGAAACAGCCAATTATTCCTTTTCCCTGATCCCTACTACCCTATTCCCTAATCCCTGCGAGCAGAGCGAGCCAATGCCTTACGACCAGAAGAAGATCGTCGAAGCCCTGCGCGCCTTCGAACGCGGCGAAATCGTCGTCGTCATGGATGATGACGGGCGCGAGAACGAAGGCGACCTGATCGTTGCCGCGGTGCATTGCACGCCGGAAAAGATGGCGTTCATCGTCCGGCACACATCCGGCATCGTCTGCACGCCGATGCCGCGCGAGGAAGCCAAGCGCCTCAATTTGTCGCCGATGGTCGCCGACAACGACTCCGCCCACACCACCGCCTTCACCGTCAGCGTCGACTTCAAGCACGGCACGACGACCGGCATTTCGGCCGAGGACCGCACGTTGACCGTACGCAATCTCGCCAACGGCAATGTCGGCGGTTCGGATTTCGTCCGCCCCGGCCACATCTTCCCCCTCATCGCGCGCGAGGGCGGCGTGCTGATGCGCTCCGGCCATACCGAAGCCGCCGTCGACCTGTGCAAGCTTGCCGGCCTGCCGCCCGTCGGCGTCATTTCCGAACTGGTCAATGACGACGGCACGGTCAAGCGCGGCCCCCAGGTTGCGGCCTTCGCCGAAGAACATGGCCTCAAGCAGATTTCGGTCGCCGACCTCATTGCCTACCGGCAACGCAAGGAGACGCTGGTCGAGCGCGTGGCTTGTTCGGAAATCGAAACGCCTGGCGGCAGGGCGCAGGTCTACACCTACACGCTGCCCTGGGACTCCACGCACCATGTGGCGCTTGTGTTCGGAGACATTCGCGATGGCGAGGAAGTGCCGGTGCGCCTGCATCCTGAGGATGTGATGGCTGACGTGTTCGGCACCAGCCACAGGCTGGACAACATCATGAAGTTGCTGGGCGAGCGCAAGCGCGGCGTCATCGTATATCTCAGAGAGGGCTCGGTCGGCGTTGCCCACCAGGAGCGCAAGCGACCGTCGAGCGGCGACCGCGAGGATCACGAAGAAGCGCGCCGCCGCGAGAACGAATGGCGCGAGATCGGGCTCGGCGCGCAGATCCTCAAGGATCTCGGTATTTCCTCGATCAATCTGATCGCCTCGCGCGAACGCCACTATGTCGGCCTCGAAGGCTTTGGCATCCACATCGCCAAGACCGAGATTCTCTGAAGGTCAGTCGAGAGGGACGGCGCCCGGCCGTCCGCAACCGGGCGTTTCGAGGATCATCCCGCGGGGATGACACCCGTTTCGCATCCGCCCAGGTCGCACTCGGGCATGGCCAGGCTGCGTTGGCCGAGCAGCACTGTGGCCAGCGCAATCGCGCCCGATGCAACGGAGACCCAGAACCCGCTCTGGGCGCCGAACGCATCCACCACCGCGCCGGCGACGAACGCGCCCAGCGCCATGCCGATGCCGATTCCTGTCGTCACCCACGTGATGCCCTCGGTCAGCATCGCTTCCGGCACATGCCGCTCGATCAGGCCGAAAGCGGTGATGAAGGTCGGCGAGATCGCGACGCCGCTAAGGAAGACGGTCAGGGCCAGCAGTGGCACCGAGCCAGCCGTGAGCGGCAGCAATGTGCTAAGCGCCAGGACGGCGACCGCAACGGCGAGTTGCCGCTGTAGCGGCGCCTTGAGGCTGAGCGCGCCGACCGCAATGCCGAGCAGGAACGATCCCACGGCATAGACGCCGATGACGAGGCTGGCGGCACCGGGCTGCCCGAACTCCTTGGTGAGTGCGATCGTGCTGACCTCCGTCGTCGCGAAGGTCGCGCCAACGAAGATAATGGCGAAGGTGATGATCTGCACCGGCCTCAGTCGGATTGCCGAGCCAGCTGGGCCACGACCAACCGGCCGCACTTTTGGTTCGGTTGAACGCTGCAGGATAAACGCGGCCCAGCCAATGGCAAGAAACAGCGTGCTGGCCAGGACTCCGGCTTCCGGAAACAGCGCAGCGCTAAGTCCCACCGAAAGCGACGCGCCGACAACATAGACCAGCTCGTCCGCGACCGACTCGAAGGCAAATGCCGTGTTCATTTGCGGACGTCCGCGAAAAAGCTCGGTCCAGCGCGCGCGAACCATGGCCGGCATGCTGGGCATGGCGGCTGCCGCCAGGGCCGAGACGAACAGGGTCCATACCGGCCAGTCCTGATTGGCCGCCGCAATCAGCACAGCAAAGGCGATGAAGGCGATCAGGGTGGTGGGGACCGCAACCCGCGTCTGCCCAAGGCGATCCACCAGCCTCGAAGTTTGCGGCGAAACGAATGCGTTTCCCAGGGCGAATGTCGCAGAGACAGCGCCCGCCACCCAGTATTCGCCACGTGTCTGCGACAGCATGGCCACGATACCGATCGGCGCCATGGCGATCGGCAGGCGGGCGATGAAGCCGGCGGTCGCGAAGCCCTTGGCTCCCGGAGCACGAAAGATTTCAGCATACGGGTTTTGCATTGTAGTTCCTCGACAAAAGCCGATCTGGCAATTACATACGAAGCGTATGAGGGTTACATAAATCATACGCGGCGTATGTCAATTGGCATACGGACCGTATGTATATAGGGCCAGACGCAATGCACAGACCCCGCAAGGAAATGGTCGCGGAGACGCGTGCCAAGCTGATCGCCGCGGCCCGCCATGCCTTCGGCACGGCAGGCTATGCCGAAGCGTCGATGGATGATTTCACCGCAGCCGCCGGGCTGACGCGCGGCGCACTCTATCACCATTTTGGCGACAAGAAGGGGCTGCTGGAGGCGGTCATCGCCGAAATCGATGGCGAGATGGCGGCTCGGGTGAATGAGGTCGCCTCGAAAGCGCCGACCCGGTGGCAGCACTTCGTCGACGAATGCACGACCTATATCGAGATGGCGTTGGAGCCGGAAATCCAGCGCATCATGTTCCGGGACGGCCCGGCTGTGCTGGGAGATCCGGCACAATGGTCGAATGCCAATGCCTGTGTCGGTTCAACGACCGATCACCTGAGAGCGCTGCAAGAGGAGGGGGTGGTCGTCTCGAGTGTCGACCCCGAGACCGCCGCACGGCTGATCAACGGCGCCAGCAGCCAGGCGGCGCAGCGGATCGCCAATTCGAAAGACCCCGAAGCGACATCGAAGAAAGTCGTGGCGGCCTTCAAGCAGTTGCTCGAAGGCCTGCTCAAAAGGACGGATCGCCAGCCGAACTGAAGGCGCCACTGACGCCCGGCGCTGCTATCGCAATTGACAATAGCCGGGTTGAGCGCATCCTTCAAAGCAATCTCTGAGGGGAGAGTCGGGGCATGTGGGATTTCGATATCGGCCGGTCGGTGTCCATCATGATGCGCACCTGGCCCTTCATCGTCTTTCGCATGATCGTTTATTTCGGCATCACGCTGGCCTACATCGTGGCGACCGGCACGGGTGCTTCCGTCGGCTATGGCGTCGGGCATATCTCCACCGATCCAGACGGGCCGCTGTCCTTTGCCTTGTGGGGCGGCGTGGTCGGCTTCGGCGTCGTCTCGATCGCCGTCTACTGGATCCGCGAATACATCCTCTATGTCGTCAAGGCAGGCCACATCGCCGTCATGGTCCATCTGATCGACGGGCGTGACATTCCCGGCGGCCAGGACC
>NZ_JBAZUD010000004.1:0-79944 GCF_041661565.1 Mesorhizobium sp. | reverse complement strand
GACGAGCCGACGACGCCGCCGATCCTCAGGCCACCCCGCGACCGACCGGGCCTGCCGCGAGCCGGTCACACGCTTGTGCCGGGCTCCGAGGCCCGTGGGCCCGTCGAGGCACTTGATCCGTCAACGCGGGACTCGAGCGGGCCGAACTTCGTGCCGCATGTCCGGCCCGCGCATTTGTCCCAACCCCGGCCGCCAGCCGCCGCCAGCCCCGCCAAGGCGGTCAAGCCCGATGTGCCCGCAAAATCCGCAAGGACCCTGACCGTTGCGATCGCAGCCTTGGCGGCAGTTACTGTCGTTTCGGCTACGGGGGCCTATCTCAGTGGCCTGATGACGCCCGCCACCTCCGGCGCCGGCAACACAACGGAAGCGCTAACGCCCGCGCCGGAGGCTCCGAAGTCCGTCTCCGCCGACGAAGCCGCGCATACACAGGCGCCGGCAAAGGTCGTTCCGCCGGCATTGCCGCAGCCGGAAGCCAGCATTCCCCCGGTTGAAGATCGGCAGGAGAGCGCCGCGCCCCAGAATCCGGCACCGGCGCCGCCTGCCGGGAATGTCACGCAAACCAAGGAACCGGTGAAGCCTCTATCAATCGCGCCGTCACCACCGAAAGCATCGCCATCGATCCAGCCGGACACATCGGCCAGCGCACCTCCGGCGGAAAGTCAGGCGGATGCCAAGGCGACACAAGCGCCCGAACCCTCACCGCCCAAGGAGACGCCGTCGCAGGTCAAGGAAGCGCCCAAGCCAACCGTGACGGCGACACAGGCGCCAACCGAAAGGGTTTCGCCGTCTACAAAGCTGCCACCGCGCGAGGCGGCCAGCGCACCGCCGGCTGAAAGGCCGGCAAACGCGCCGGCCGGTCCAAAGCATGAGCCCGCACAACCGGCCATTGCTCTACCGCCGGCCAAGGAGGCACCTAGACCGACCGAGCCCGAAGCGTCAGCTCCAACCGTGCAAACCCCGCCGCGAAATCAGGCCGAGGGCGTGACCAGCGACAGCCGGAAGACCGTTCCCGCTGCTGAGATCGCTCCCGTCCCGACGCCGGCGACGCAGCCGGACGTCGCGCAAAGCCGGGCGCCCGAGCAGCCGGCCAGTCAGCCGACGCCGCCCCAGGCAGCCGCGCCGTCATCCAAACCCGCGGCAAGCGCAACGGATGTCGCGAACGCGGTGAGCCAAATGGCTGATTCATTGGCAGCCAAAAAGCCGGACCAACCGGTCGTCGCTTTGAATATGCCCAAACCGGAGATCCCCCCGGTCGTCGACGACCTTGCGCAACGGGTTTCCTGGGTTCGCGATTTCGCCGGCGGCGACTGTTTCTACGCAACCATGATTTCGGCAGCCGACAAGTCCGCCGCGATCGAAGGATTCGGAACGGCGGTCCAGCCATTCGAACGGATGCTGGACGATTTCCAGGCGAAATTCCATGTCGAGCCTGACATCAGCGTCCGCCTCATCGAACCAACCCAATGCGAAGTCACCAATTTTCTGCGTTTTCTGGGGCAGACTTCCGCCGACAAGCCGCAATTGGTGCTCGATCGGACATCGGTGCCGAACGGTACGCCGATCAGCGGCTCGCTGGTGACGCAGGGCGGGCTGATCTCCAGCGTGCTGCTGATCGATCACAAGGGCATGGTGTTCAATCTCGACGACCGCATCGTCGCCCAATCGGACAAGGCAAGCTTCAGCATCCCGATCGGCCTCGGCGCGGCCGACAAGGCGGCAGGAAAGGCCGTGCCGCAGATCATCCTCGTGATCACGGGGCCGCAGGATATCCAGGCTGCCGCGCTCTTGAGACCCACGCCAGCTTCGGTGCTGCTGCCCAAGATCCTCGAAGAAATCGAGACCGACGGGTCCCGGTTCTCGGCCACCGCCAAGTATTTCCGCCTCGGCGGATAGCATGGCCGCGCGATGGAACTCCGCCGCTCGTGTTTGACCCGATTGTCCGCCGGTCCGCGCATAAGCCAGCGTGATCCGCTGCGAGCGCTGATGGCGCTGACTGGTCGCATGAAGCTTGCGGTCTTGGCCGGCACCGTATTGCTGGCCGTGCTGTCGTGCAGCGAAGCGCGCGCCGAATTCACGGTCTGCAACCAGACGCTCGACGTGGTCAATCTCGCCGTCGGCCAGAAGGTGGACGATGCGGACCAGACCGATGGCTGGTGGACCATCGGCGCCAATCAATGCGTCAACGTCATCCGAGAGGAACTGGCCAACCGCTACATCTACATCTATGCAACCGACGTGTTTGGCCATGCGATCCTCACCGGATCGACCGAAATGTGCATCGAGCGGCGGCGTTTCTCGATACGCGGCATCGACGAATGCTGGCAGCGGGGTCATATCGCGGCGCAATTTCTCGAAGTCGATACGCTTGAACAAATTCGGTGGACTTTCTTCCTGACCGGAAGCAAACCGTGATGCACAGCATCGACCCGAGCTTCAGGGAGAAAAAGCAGGCGCGCGCCGCGCTTCGCAGACGCCTGGTGTGGCGCAGAGTCCTTGCCGGCCTTGGCGTGATTGCCGTGCTGACGATGGCCGGCGGCTTCTACCTCACCGCCGACTACTGGTCGTTCGGCGACGAAGACGAGGAGTTGCACGCGGTCGAAGGCGCGGACGACGTTCCGGCGGATGCGTCCGTCTATGTGCCCGCCATCATCGACCTGGCGGGAGACCCTATGTGGATCACCCTTGCTCCCGATGCCGGCGCCGCGACGAAAGGCCGGGCGATCCCACGCCCGGCGGAACTCGATCAGGCCGGCGTTTCCCCAGAGATCGAGGTCCTGTCGGATGTCATGCTCAGCGCCAGCGAAAAATTCATGACAACGATACCGTCGACACAGGAGGATTTCGCATTCTTCCAGGCGCAGCGCGGGACCGCGGCGGCGCCGACCGCCGCCCCACCAGCCACGGACGCCGCGCCGCCCGGCGATCTGCAGAACGACCTTGTGCCCTCGCCGGCCACGGATCAACCGCCTGCTTCGGGTCGGTCGGCTGACGCCGACGACCCCGAAGCCGGCTGGGGCGAGACAATCGATGCCGGCGACGCGGCGCTGCCGGCATTCCAGAAAACCCAGATCGAAAACAACACGAGCGTCGCGATCGCCACCAATGAATATCAGCGCTTCGAGGCGACCCAGGACATTTTCGTCAAGATCCTCAACGACCGCAGCCTGGACAGCGTGGCGCTCGATGCGCATTTCTCCGACGAAGATGCCAAATCGGCGGGCGCGGCCCTGAAAGCCCTCTTCAACCGGGACGGCCTGGAAGCGGGTTATGTCGTGGCCATGCGCGGCTTCCGGCCGAACCGGGAGACGACAGTCATGGCCCTGATGCAGGTCTCGGTCTATGCGAGGAATGTCTTTGTCGGCACCCTGACGCGCAACACGGCGGGGGCGTTCGTATCGGGCGTCGATCCCTGGGTCCGCGAAGATTTGTTCAACTATTCCGGGGCACAGGAGGAAGGCGCGCACAAGAGGCAGTATCGTCTGCTCGACGCGATCTACTCGACGGCGGCCCGCAACAACGTGCCGACCGGCGTGATCGGCGAGGCGATCATGTACCTGTCGAGGGGGCAGGATCTGGATGCCTTTGCAAGCGAGGACCAGCGTCTCGTGCTGATCTACTCGCAGACGCCGCGCGGCAATGACGAGGGCGCCGGGCGGGTGCTGTATGTCGGCGTGCAGGGCACCGAGAAAAGCCTCGACTGTTTCGTCTTCAGGCAGAGCGACGGCCAGTACGCCTGCGTCACCGGCGACGACCAGGTCCGCTCGCTGACGGTCGCCAACGGCATGGTCACGCCGGTCAACGGCGTCATGACGTCCACTTTCGGTCCACGCATGCATCCGATTCTCGGCGCCGTGCGCATCCACAAGGGCGTCGACTGGGCGGCTCCCGTGGGCACGCCGATCGCGGCGGCTTTCGACGGCCAGATCACCTTCCAGGGCGATGGCGGCAGCTATGGCAATCTGGTCAAGATCTCACACGAAAACGGGCGTGAGACACGCTACGCGCATATGCAGAAATTCGCGATTGCGGCCGGCGTCGGCACCAGGGTCAAGGCTGGCGACATCATCGGCTACATCGGCACGACCGGCCTTTCGACCGGACCTCACCTGCATTTTGAGCTCTATCAGAATGGCGAGGCGATCGACCCCCTCGGCACTGTCACCGTGGTCGCCTCGGGGGATTCTGCGGTCGAAACGCTTACCGACCGCATCGTCCATGTCGAGAGTGGCGGCAGCGCCCGCGCCAAGAACCCGAATTCCTCGGCCACCGGCGCCGGCCAGTTCATAACGTCGACCTGGATCCGGATGATGAACACCTACCGGCCGGAACTTGCGCGCACGCTGTCGACCGCCGACCTGCTCGCCCTGCGCTACGACGCCACGATCTCGCGCGAGATGGTTCGCAACCTGGCGCGCGAAGGCGAGGCCTATCTGCGGGCGCGCGGTCACCAGATCACCGCCGGCCGGCTCTATCTCTGCCACTTCCTGGGAATGGAAGGCGCGCATCAGGTGCTGTCGTCACCAGAGTCGGCGCAACTTGCCGCCGTGCTCGGTTCGGCCGTCATCCAGGCCAACCCGTTTCTCACGGGCAAGACAGCCGGCTATGTGGTGGATTGGGCCGAAAGGAAAATGGGGCAGAAGTTCAGCCGTGTGGCCACGGACGCCAATACACGGCCGGCGACCATGGAGATCCGGCAGACATCGCCGGAATTTGAGAAATACAAGCAGGCCGTCACGACCGTCATAAGCTCGATCCAGAATACGCTCTAAACCGGCCTGACATGGCATGGTCGCCCGACCCGAAAGCTATGAGCTTCGGCCGAAGGTGGGCACTGGCGGCGTGCTCAGGCCTTATAATTGCTACTGCGTCTTTATCCGCATTTCCACGCGCCGGTTCAGCGGATCGTACGGGTTTGGACTGCGCGGATTCCTTTCGCCCAGGCCGATCGCGTCGATGCGGGACGCTTCGATACCGCTGGCCGTCAGGAATGCCGCCACCGATCGCGCTCGTCGTTGCGACAGGCCTTCGTTGTAGTGCACGGTGCCCGTGGCGTCGGTGTAGCCTTCGACAACGAAACTGAACGTGCTCAGCCGGCTGTCCTTCAACGCCTTGGCGAATTCGTCCAGTTCAGCGCGCGCGGTCGTGTCAAGTTCTGCTGAATCCAGGCCGAAATTGATCAGCATATCGAGACTGGATTTTTCGGCCGGTTCGTCTTTTGCCTTGGTCTTGCTCTTGCACTCCTCCTCGGTGCCGACGCAAATTCCTCGCGACTTGCCGAGATCGGCCGCACCGGCGAAAAACTTCACGATGTCTTCGGATTTCTGTACGGGGTCGGCGGACGCGTGGGTCGAGACAAGCACGACCGCCACCACAAAGGCTGAGCTGCCTAACTGCATCGCGGTTACTCCTGTTTGAGCATCCCATTACGATGGCAGCCATTATACCAAGTTTCAGGGCATTTGTCTGTCGGTAAACGCTGGGGTATCGCGGCGCCGCCAGTTGAGCCGCGCGGTTAAGGCTTGCGGATGTTGTTGACGCTCATGCCGAATGGATGCCGTGAGGCTTCCTATTACTTGCAGCCGCCTTGCGCCCATTTGGCAAGCGCCACCTTGAAGCGTGTTCCCAGCGGATGCTGCAAGCGCAGGACGGAGACATCGTTGGCGGCGAAGTTTTTCGCCTGTTCGCAAAGCCGCGCCTCGTCCCATTCATGGCAGCCATCGCAGTGCTTGCCCTCCCAGACCGACTTGTCCAGTCCTTCCACCGGGCTGAAGAGCGGCATGCTCTTGATCAGCTGGGCAATGCTCTTGCCGTCGATTGCCGGATCGCCGAAGTCGATCGGATGGTCAAACAGGATCGGCGCATCCGACGCCAGCTTGGGGATCTTCTGACGCAGCACATCGAGCGCGAGTTGGTCGTCACTTTGGCCTGGTGCCGCCACGCCCGTGTTGCGCGCGCCGGAGCCGTCTTCGGCCGGCAAGGGGCTCGCCTCGCCGACGATCAGCGGAGCGTTTAGATCGACCTTGTGGAGAACGACCTCCGTGGTCAGGGAAACATTGATCCAGGGCCGCTGCTTCCCGGCCGTTGCCTTGAAGACGTCGCCGGTGACCCTGTTCATCGCCTCGGTGATGGAGACGTTGGATTCGCCGATGTGCTGGAGCAGCGCCGCGGTGAAAGGCGAATGTTCGCCCGACCCGTCATAGGCGAGTTGATCGGGACTGGCGGCGAAGGCGACGAGCGTGCCGGCGCCACCATTCTCTATCGGCATCTCGGCGAGGCCGCTGCTGGCGCCGCTGATGCCCGCCGTCTTCGCTAGCACTTGCGCGAGGGGATTGTCGCGGCAGGCGTCGAGAAACACCAGCCTTATGCTGGTCTCGCGCGACATCTGGCGCAACACAAAATCGACCGACACGGCCTCGAAGTCGAGGGAGGTCTCGTCCTCCAGCGCAGCATCGACCGGCAGCAGATAGTTCTTGCCCGAAACCTGCAAGCCATGGCCGGCGTAGAAGAACAGCGCGACGTCGGCACCCCGCACCTGCTTTGCAAACTGCGCAATCGTTGCCTGCGTCTGCGATTTGGTCAGGTCGAATCCGGAAACGACTTCGAAGTCGAGGTTTTTCAGGCGTTCAGCCATGGCCTGGGCGTCGCGCACCGGATTGGCCAGCCGAGCCGCGTGCTGGTACTGCGAGTTGCCCAGGACCAGCGCGACGCGGCGCTCCGCATGGGCGATCGTCAAGGTCAACAGCAGGGCGACCGCCGCAACGCCAAGGGCGCGAACGAAGCTACCGCAACGGGCGATCGGATCGGACCTCACCCGCGACCTCAGTTCGCGAGCTTGCTGGCGGAGAACTCGATCCGCCGATTGAGCGCCTTGTTCTTCGGCGTATCATTGGCGGCAACCGGCCGATCCTCGCCATAGCCGGCGGCGCTGATCTGATTGCCTGGAACACCGGCGGCAATCAGCGCGTCGGCCACCGACCGCGCCCGCCGCTCCGACAGTTGCTTGTTGGCCTCCGGCGAACCGTCGCTGTCGGTGTAGCCGGAGACCTCGACTTTCAGGCTTGGGCATTTACCGACGACCCCTTCGACCTCGGTCAGCAATGGGCGGCTCTTCGCGTCGAGCCGGGCACTTGCGGGGCGGAAGTAGATGGCGCCGGTGCGCGAGAGCACGGCGAACCTGTTCAGGCACTCCTCGTCACTGAAATTGGACTTGGCTGCGTCGGTCGCCACCGGACCGACCTCGGCGGAACTCGCCGCGACGGGCTGGGCGACGGCCGGCTTGGCCCCGTCGGCGGTGAAGACGAAATCGAACGACACCGACGCGGTCGGCACGATGTTGGTGACATTGGCGGCCTGCTGCAGCTTGTCGACGTTCGGCAGCAGGCCGAAGTCTTCCACATGGACAGCGACTGGGGCCTCCGAGGCGACCGACACCATCGTGTCGCTGATCATGGTGACGACAATGCTGGCCTCGAGGTCCTTGTCGACGCCATGCAGATTGAGCCGGAAAGGCAGCGTCGACTTCACCCGGCGCTTTGTTGCCAGATCGGCGAACGTCGCGGGATCCACCTTTGCCGTCAGTTCAGCGGTCGGATACTTGAATGTCTCGAAGAACAGGAAGCGCATGCGGACATTGCGCAGGTCGACGCCGGTATCGACCGAATTGAGGTCGAAAGTGATCTTGGCATCACCCGCCGAGCTGAGCGTGCCGGTGATGTTCCTGATCTTGTTGGTCTCGACGATCGTGTTCTTCTTGACCGACTGGTAGGTGATCACGGAGGCCGATGGATCGAGCGTCCAGTTCGGCGCGGCGTTGGCTAGTTGGGTCTGAAACAGCAGCAGTGCCGACAGCGCGACGATCAGGCCAAATGCCCTTGTGGCCGGGCCTTTCGACATTGTCTTCCACCAGAATGTGATGACTTCGAACATGGAACGCCCCGCCAAGGACAACCTTATCGACAGCGACCACCCAAGCATAGAGCACTTGCCCGTGCTTGGCGAGCGGCTTCGACGATCGGGCTGGAGCTGAAGTGCTCAAGTTGAAGTCATCGCCATGCGCTCCTGGCGACGAACATTTCCAAACGGACAGCCGAAATGTGTCCTTCAGTCAGTGGGTGCTAAGCGCGCGCCGCCACTTCGGAGGCAGGCCGGGCGAGTTTCATGACATCGCCGGCGTTTTTCTGATCCGCAAGCGCCCAGAGCCTATCGGCAAGCGGGTCGACGGCGAGTGCCGGGCAGCCATATTGCGCGAGGGCGGCGAATTTGTTCCGGAGCGCCTGGTCCGACATGGGCCGAGCCAGGCTGCCGGTCGCGACTTTCTCTGACACCACAAGGGAAGACCCATCCGCATATCGGATGCAGACATGGGCGGCATCCACCGGCGTGCCGGCGTCAATCTCCACCGGGCGAACCTTTGCGCGCAATTCGCGGACCAGCGGGTCGTTCACCGCCGCGTCACTGAATTCTTCCGCGCCGGCACGGCCGCGCAGCAGGCTGACGGCCACCGCGTGCTGTGCGCTCACCTGCGCCTCGCGCCCCGTGGTGACTTCGGGCCGGTCGGCGCGGGCCTTGAGCAACGGGGCGCCGCGAACGACGATCTCGGCAATCCGGCCGACGGCAAAATCGGGGGCGGCACGAGCAGAGAGGCAGGCATCTATCACAGGGTTGAGCACCACTCCGCAAGGATAGGGCTTGAACATATTGCGCAAGATTTCCCAGTCCCGTCCGAGCCCGGCCTCGATGAGCTCAGGTTTTGGCTGATCCGAGCAGACCTTGAGGAAGCCGCGTGGCCCTTCGAGTGGCGCCGGCGGCCCCTCGACCCCGCTCCGCGCCATCAGCGCCGAGAGGAGACCCCCGCGCGCGGCGTTGCCGACGCCCGTGCTCTTGGCCATGAAACCGAGGGTCTCGACCAGACCCGACGCTTGCGCGGAGGCATTGCCGAGTGCCCAGACTATCTCATTCTCGCCGAGATCGAGGAGTTTCGCGGCCGCCATGGCGGCGCCAAAGATTCCACAGGTGGATGTGATGTGCCAGCCGCGGTCGTAGTGGCCGGGCGAAACCGCGTTGCCGATGCGGCATGCAACCTCGACCCCAAGCGTGAAGGCGTGAAGGAGTTCCGCGCCGCTGACCGCACGCATTTCCGCGAGTGCCAGCACGACTGGCAACACCGGCGCGGTGGGATGGATAATCGTGCCCGCATGCGTATCGTCGAAGTCGAAGACATTGATCGCCGCCGCATTGAGGAAGGCAGCCGTCAATGCGTCCCGCCGTTGGCCATGGCCGATCACGGTCGCCGTCTCGCCGGCGGAAAACGGCGCGAGGCTTTCTGCCAGCCGCAGCACCGCCTGGTCGGACGACCCGCCCAGCGCGGTTCCAAAGCCGTTGAAGACAGCCCTCGTGGCGTGCGCGCGGACCGGCTCCGGGACGTCTTCCCAGCGAGAGCGGTGCACGAAAGCCGCCAGGCGGCGCGACAGTCCAGCCACGGAAGGCTGAAAAACTTCTGCGGTCATGAGCCCGTGTCTCCGATCGGGGATCAGCCCCTCTTCGCCTTGGCGCCCGCCACCGTAACCCCGGCCCAGCCTTCGATCGGCTTGATGATTTCGGTCAGGTCCGCATCCGCGCCAAGATCGCTTTTTGCCACCGTCAGCAGTTGCCGCACGGCGCCGCCGACGATCATCGGGACGCCGAGTGCGTCACTTTCCTCGAGACAGAGACGGATGTCCTTCGCCGACAGACCAATCGAGAAGCCGAAATCGAAGCCGCGCGTCAGGACGAATTTCGGAATCTTGGTCAGCGTCGCATTGGAGCTGCCGCTGCCCGAATTGATCACTTCGATAAGCACATCGGGATCCAGTCCGGCCTTGGTGGCGAGAACCAGCGCCTCGGAGGCTATCGAGAGCGCCGTGACGGACATCAGATTGTTGATCACCTTCATCATCTGGCCCATGCCCGGCTCGGCGCCGACATGGATCGGCTTGCCAAGCGTCTCGAGGATCGGTCGCACCGTCTCCATGACCGACAATTCGCAGGCCACCATCATGGCGAGCGTGCCCTTCTCGGCGCCGCCGACGCCACCGCTCACCGGGCAGTCAACCATCGTAATGCCCGCGACCTTCAAGCCTTGCGCCACCTGACGCTCGGTGCGCGGGCCTGTGGTCGACAGGTCGATGACGATTTTTGCTCCCTGGCCCGAGGTGAGCCCATCGGGCCCGAGAGCCACGGCCTGGACAATCTCCGGCGTCGGGAGCGACAACAGGATTATGTCGGACAGGCCTATCAGTTCCGCCGGCGTCTTGACGCTCGCCGCTCCCTCCATCGTCAAGGCCGAGACGGCGGCCTCATTGGTGTCGTAGACGCTCACAGTGTATCCGGCCGCCAGGAGCCGTTTCACCATCGGCGTACCCATGCGTCCAATACCGGCAAAACCCAGTTTCAGGTTGGTCATCGTAATCTCCGCTTGAAGGTTTGGCGCTGCTCGGGTCCGCGCGCTCAAGGCGTCGCGGCTATCGGATCAAGGTCGAGGCGCACAATATCGTCGACCCCGGGCAATGCGGCTGGATAGCGCGTCAGGACCAGCGGGTCATGGCCAGGAATGACATGCCGGGGCGAACTGGCGAGCTTGCGCATCGTGGCGTAGCCCTCCAGCATATCGGTGGCGCTCTCAAGCACCGGAAACGGTCGGTTCTGCTCGAAATTGGCATAGAAATGCGAGGCGTCGGAGCCAAGCACAACCCAACCGCGCGCCGTTTTCACCCGCATCACCTGCAATCCCTTCGAGTGGCCGCCGACGCGATGCACCGTGATGTTCGGGGCGACCTCGCTGACGCCGTCGTGGAACGTCACGCGCCCGGCAAAGAGCTTGGCGACCATGCTCGACACGTCCTCGTAGTCGAAGGGGTGCCGGAGGTAGTCGTGGCACATGCAACGGCCGGTGCAATACGCCATCTCCACGTCCTGGACGTGGTAGCGGGCTTTCGGGAACAGCTCGTGGTTGCCGGCATGGTCGAAGTGCATATGCGACAGGATGACGTCCTCGACCTTGTCGGGATCGATGCCGATCATCTTCAGGCCCTCGCCGACCGGCCGCAGCAGGGTCCGCTGCCGTTTGCGCGCCACATCGGCGTCAAAGCCGGTGTCGAACACGAAGGTCCTGGTCTTGCCGACGATGGCCCAGACGAAATAGTCAAGCGGCATCGGGCCGTCATGTGGATCGCCGCCGATGAAATTCGCTGCTGCGTTGCGGTCGTGGTGCCCGTAGCGGACCGCGAAGAGTTCATAAATGTCATCCATGCGTGCCTCCCTTGGCGGCCAAGCCGGCGTCGCCCCAAATCCACTCGATCCCAATCCGTTCAGCTCGCAAGCCATCCTCCCTCGACCGGAAGCATGGCCCCCGTCATGTCGCGGGCTATCGGCCCGCATAGGAAAACCAGCAGGTCTGAGACGCTTTGCGGCGAGACGAAGGTGCCGCCGGGCTGCTTGCCTTCCAGAAACAACCGTTCGGCCGCGCCGCGGTCGATGCCGCGGTCCGCCATCAAGTCTTCCACCCGGCTCTCGGTGCCAGGGGTCAGAACCGAACCCGGACAGAGACTATGGCAGGTGACATCCACGTCCAGATTCTCCAGCGCCACGGCGCGGGTCAGGCCAAGGATAGCCGATTTCGTCGTGACATAGCCGACACGCCCCGGCGTGCCGCGCATGCCGTAGACAGACGTAATGTTGAAGATGCGCCCGAAATTCCGCGACCGCATCTGTGGCAGCAGCAGCCGGACCGCGTGGAAAATGGCCGAAAGGTTCACGGCCAGCGCCATGTCCCATTGTTCCGGCGGAAAATCGATGATCGACGCGAAGTGCCGCACGACCGCGTTGTTGATAAGAATGTCGACGCCGCCAAGTTCGGCGCCGGCAGCCGCGACAAGCGACTCGACGCCCGCGGTCGTCGACAGATCGGCCTTGTGATAGGAGACCTGCACGCCGGTCCTGCCGGCCAGCGCTTCGCGTTGCGGCTCGACCGTCTCGGCTGTCTCGAGGCCGTGCAGCATGACATTGCAGCCGGCCTCGGCGAGCCCGGCGGCGATCGCTTGCCCCAATCCCGCAGTGGAACCGGTGATCAGCGCGCGGCGTCCGCTCAGGGCTTTTGCCGGGACAGCAAGCATCGACCGTGCTGTTTCCTGCGACATGCTCATAGCCTGCCCCGCTGCTTTGTGAGCATCACCAAAATCCCTCGTCCTGTCCGAATACCGGCGGCTGCAAGGCGATCTTGTCTGTTACCGGTAACAGATATTGAGTTTAGAGCAGCGACGTCGGCGATGCAACGGGTGATACCCGATATCTGCGGTCAGGTGCTTTCGCGCTGGATCAGCTCGAATTTCAGGTCGATCACGCTGCCGCGCAGATGCTCGGCGCCATCGATGATCCGGCTCAACAGAATCCGCGCCGTCCGTTCGCCGATGTCATAACGGGGCAGCCTCAGCGTGCTGACCGATGGGCTGACGTGACGCAGCAGGTCGACGTCGTCGAAGCTTGCCAGCGCAATCCGGCCGGGGACCTGCCAGCCGCGCTTCTGGCACTCGAAAAGGGCGCCGACCGCCAGCACGTCGCCCGCGCAAAACAGCGCGTCGACCTCCGGTACGCTCTGCACCACGCGTGCCATCACTTCCGCCCCCGAGGCGAGGCCTCGCTCGGTCTCCAGCACGATGCGCGGGTCCGGATCCAGTCCAAGCTGCCGCAGCGCGGCCTGATACCCGTCCAGCCGATCCTTCGAGCGATCATTGTGAACGGAATAGAGACTGGCGAAAGCAATCTTGCGATATCCAAGCCGGCCGAGATGCATCGTCATCGCATAGGCAGCGTCATGGTTGGAAAAACTGACCACCATATCGAGAGGTTCGGCCGGTATATTGCCGTTTTCGACCACCGGTATGCCGGATTTCCTGATCTTCTCGGCGGCCTGCGGAGTGTGCTCCGTGCTGTGCAGGACCAGGCCGCTGACGCGCTGGCTGAGAAAGATGGTGATCAGCTCCTCTTCCTCGTTGGGGTCATAGCCCGACTCGGCGATCATGAGCTGGAAGCCGGAGCGCTTCAGCACTTCCGACAAGCCCTTGACCGTCTGCGTATAGATCGAGTTGTCGATGCTCGGCACGATCAAGCCAATCGTCGTGGACCGGCTCGAGGAGAGGCTGCCGGCCAAATGGTTCGGCAGATAACCGATCTCGCGAACCACACGCAGCACTTTTTCGCGCATCTCCGGCGAGACTTTGCCGGGTTCATTCAGCGCACGCGAAACGGTCATGATCGAGACGCCGGCGCGAACCGCGACGTCGCGCATCCTCGCGCTCCCAACGTGCGGGTTTCCGTCTCCAGACGATCTTTTCGGCATTTCCTGTCACAGTCCGACTTGGCGGCGGAAATCAAATCATTACGCCGTCGCACAAACAAGCCTTCACCGCAGAATTCCGCAATTCTGTTGTTACCGCTACCAAAAACGGTTATTGCCAAGGGGGAATTTGCGCATTCAGGTGCTGGGGGATCGCGATGGACGTTACAGCAAACAGCCGAGCCGAACAGGCGGTGCTGCGTTATGTGGCCGCCGCCCGACCGGTACAGCGGCTGATCAGCGCGACATTGACGCAGGTCGCGGGCTTCGCGCTGCTGCTGCTGACCTCGCGCAGCCGCGCCTCGCTCGCAGAAGGCGCGCTCGCCGGCGCGCATGAAGCAGCTATGCGAGCCTGCGAGGAGGTTCGTGCTCTTGCTGTTCCCGACATCGCCGCGCACCATCACCACCATCTGCGCGGTGCCGCCGAAGCGCTTCTTCAGGCCTGCACCGCGGCACTGGATCACGGCCGCGTGGACGGTTCGGATCACGACGACGCGCTCTCTCGGACGCTGCGGGCTTCAAGCGATCACCTGCGGACGACAGCCCGTCTGTTGCCGGGATTTGAACTTGTCGATTTCGGACAGGCGTGCTGCGCGGCTCACGCGCCGAAGCGTCTCCTGCAGGACGTTACTTAGGCCATGGTATCAGGGAGGAAAACATGACGGATTACTCGATCTGGGTGCTCGAATACGCGGCGGTGGAGAAGTTCCCGTTCAGCGTGATGATGTACGGCCCCCAGCACCAGGGCACGCGCAAATTGCCTTATGCCTACGTGTTGATCAAAGGAAAGGGCGAGACGATCCTCATCGACACCGGCTACGACCACGTCGCCTATGGCGAGCAGCTGGCGACCGCCTATGGCGTCTCGAATTATCACGGTCCCCGCGACGTCCTGGCCGAGTGCGGCGTCAGTCCGGAAGACGTGACCAGCGTGTTGATCACGCACGCCCATTTCGATCATATGGGCGCCATACATCTGTTTCCAAACGCAAAATTCTATGTCCAGAAGAGTGAGCTGGACAAATGGGTCTGGGCTTTGACGTTGAGCCCCGAGTATCGCTTCCTGACCGGCGGCGGCGATCCGGCGGACATCGTGCGCGCCGTCGAGGCGGCCAAGGAAGGCCGGATGATCTGTATCGACGGCGATCAGGAGGACGTCCTGCCGGGCATCGACGTCCATCTGGCTGCCGATACCCACACCTATGGCAGCATGTACATCACCGTCCGCAACGACGGCGCGCGGGAAAGCGAGGACAAGTGGATCTTCGCGGGCGACCTCATCTATACCTATGACAATCTCACGGGCCTTGATGCCGAAGCGCCGCAGATCGTTCCGATCGGCCTGGCGGTGGGAAGCCAGCACAATCTGATATTCGCCAGCGATCGGATGATGAAATCGGTGGGCGGCGAGGTGCGGCGGGTGATCCCCGTCCATGAGGATCGGCTACGCACCACCTTCCCTTCACGCCTCACCGACAAGGGCCTGCAGGTGGTGGAGATCGCGCTTGCGAAGGGCGAGAAAAGCCGGGTTGCCTGAGCCTTGAAGGGGGCGCTCAAGCGCCCCCGACAGTGCCGATCGTCAGAGCGGCCGGATGGCGGAAGGCCACCGGACGCTTGTCATCCATGGCGGGCGGGAATCCGACATGAATGTGGATTCCGTCTATGTCCTCAGAGTTGGTCCGCGCCGGCGACGAAGCCGCCACCGTCGATCACAATTGCCTGGCCAGTGATGAACGAGGCCGCATCGGAGGCCAGGAACAGCACAAGCTGGGCAATCTCCGAGGGATCGCTGATGCGGCCCATGGGGATCATCGGCAAGACGGTATCTTTCGCGGCCTGCTCGCTGCCGAACATGCCACTCAACAACGGCGTCATCACCGATCCGGGCGCGATGGCGTTGACACGGATGTTCTTGCGCGCCACTTCCAACGCCACCGAGTTGGTCAGGCCGATCACGCCCCACTTGCTGGCGCAGTAGACGGCGGTGGTGGCGAAACCCATGACGCCGAACAGCGAAGACGTGTTGACGATGGCGCCTCCGCCTTTCGCGGTCATATGCGGCACTTGATGTCTTAGCCCGTTGAATATCCCTCGCAGATTGATGTCCATCAGCAGGTCGTAATCCGCATCGTCGAGTTCGTGCACCGGCGCCGTCTTGCCGGGCACGCCCGCATTGTTGAAGGCGACATCGATCCTGCCGAAGCGATCGAAAGCCTTCTCATGCAGCACGGCCATCGCCTTGCTGTCGCGGACATCGGTTTCCAGGAATTCGATCTCGACGCCCAGCGGCTTCACCTCTTCCTTGAGGCTCTCTCCGAGTGCTGCGCCGATGCCCGAGACGTAGAGGTTTGCCCCCGCCTTGGCGAAGGCCAGCGCGGTCGCGCGGCCAATGCCGGTCGTCGCGCCGATCAAGATGACGTTCTTTCCGGAAAAATCGTATTTCACTTGCATGGTTGGTCCTCCTAATGGCCCGCGCCCGCGAGATACTCGCGGCAAAATTCAGCTTCGCCCTCGCCATCCATAGCCTTGACGTGATACCGCTAACAAGAGAAAATAGGCGATGACGCGAGGAAGATGACAGCGCTTGTCCGTTCCTGACCAAAAAGCGATGTTTTTTGGTGGTTTCGGCTTCCTGTTCATTGACCTTTCGAAGATGTGTTGTGATACCGCTATCAAATATGCCTGACCCAGCCCCGAGTGGAGCGGTGGAACGGAGAGCTTCCCACGCTGATCGAGCTTGGACAGGCATACCGCTTCGAGGCTGTTGGCAGCGGCGGAGGGTCTTTTTGGGATACGAGGGCAAGGGAGTTCACCGAACCTCGTGAAAGCAAGGCGCCGGCCCCGTCCCGGGGACGGTCGGACAGGAAGAGGAGGATTTCCCAAATGTATAAGATATTGCTTGCGGCTTTGACGGCCGGTGCCATGATGGTGGCCACGGTCGCTCAGGCGAAAACCCTTGGCATCGTTGCACTTCTGGCAAATGATGCCCTCAATATCGCCGTCATCGGCGGCGCGACCGAGGCCGCCAAGGCCGCGGGCTGGGATGTCAAGGTTACAGATACCCAGGCGAGCGCCGACCAGGCCAATGCCGCGATGAATTCCTTCGCCGCGCAAAAGGTCGACGCGATCTTCGTGCTTGCCTTTGCCAGCAGTTCCATCGGCTCCGGCCTGGCCGCGGCGCGCGACGCGGGCATTCCCGTCGCCACCTGGGGCGGCGAGATCGTTCCCGGCATCGTGGTGACGACGAGCGGCCGCCAGGTCGGCGACGACTCGGTGAAGTTCCTGACCGACAAGGTCGGCGACAAGGCCAATGTGCTGGCGATGACCTTCCATCCGGGAAAGCTCTGCATCGACCGCGGCGTCGCCTTCGACGAGGGCGTCAAGGGCAAGTCCGACGTCAAGGTGGACTATAGCGAAGTGACGGCGCCCGGACAGGTTCAGTTCGGCAACGCGACGGCGGCAGCCTGGCTGACCGCGCATCCCGCCGGCGGCGACAAGCCGCTGGCGATCTGGGCCTGCTGGGACGAGCCGATGCAGGGCGCCGTGGCTGCCATGCGCCAGGCTGGCCGCACCGATGTCACCACCGTCTCGATCAACGGCAGCCCGCAGGCGATTCAGCTGGTCAAGGACGGCGACCTGACGGCAACCGTCTGGCAGCCCGCGTTCCAGGAAGGCAAGGAAGTGTTCCAGGCGGTCCTCGATTCTATCAAGGCCGGCACTTCCTGGCAGCCCAAGGACATCCAGATCCCCGGGATCGTCGTCACAAAGGACAATGTCGACAAGTTCATGGCCGAACATCCCAATGGACTGTGAGACGATCTTGCGGCCTCTGGCGGGGCGGCACCTCTAGATGTCTTCCGCCGCTTCAGTCGGGCCATGGATGCGCATCCGTGGCCTGACCAAATCCTTTGCTGGCGAACTTGCCCTCGACCATGCCGATCTCGACATCGAGCGCGGCAAGGTTCACGGCCTGGTCGGCGCTAACGGCGCCGGCAAGTCGACGCTGATCCGCTGCCTCGCCGGCGTGACGGTGGCCGACGAAGGCAGCGTGACGGTCGCGGGGGAAGAGCTGCAAAAGGGGTCGCCACGCGCTTCAGAGCAGGCCGGGCTTGCCTTCATCCATCAGGAACTGAACCTGATCCCGCATTTCAACGCGCTGCAGAACATCCTGCTCGGCGCGCCCAAGGTCACTCGTTTTGGCATGATCGACTGGAAGCGCTCCGGCGTCGCCGCCCGTGCCGCCGCCGAACGTGTCGGCATCCGCTTTCCTCTCGAAACCAAGGTCTCCGAACTCTCGGTGGCCCAGCGCTGGCTGGTGATGATCAGCAAGGCCCTGGTGCGCGATGCCAGCATGATCGCGATGGACGAACCGACGGCCTCCCTGTCCGGCCCGGAGAGCGAGCAGCTCTTCACCATCATCCGCGATCTGTCGGCTCAGGGTGTCGCCATCCTTTATGTCTCGCACCGGCTGGAGGAAGTGCTTCAGCTCTGCGACAGGATCACCGTGTTGCGCGATGGGCGCATCGTCGATGCCGCCGAGCGCGGGGCGCTCAACAAGAAGGGCCTGGTCAGGGCCATCATCGGCCATGATATGCGTCCACCCGACGAGCGCGCGCGGTTCACCACCGATCGCGACCAGAGGCCGATCTTTTCCGTTCGTGACGTTGCCTGGAAAAGCGCCGTGAAGGGCGTGAGTTTCGATCTCTACCCGGGAGAGGTCCTTGCGCTGGGCGGTCTCGTCGGGGCAGGTCGGACGGAACTTGCCCATCTCATCGCCGGCGCGGCCAAGCCCGATGCCGGCCATTTCGAACTCGGCGGCAAACGGCTCGATACCGCCAACGAGGCCGAGGCTGTCCGCGCCGGCATAGCGCTGGTTCCGGAGGAACGCCGCTCGCAAGGGGTGATGCTGCAGCAGTCGGTTGCGTTCAACATCAACATTTCGACCTTGAAGACTCTGCGCGCCATTCCCGGTCTCCCGTTCATCTCCGACAGGAAAGCCCGTCGGCAGGCGGAGGAACTCGTGGCGCAACTGGGGATCAAGACGCCCGGCATCGAAGCAAGGATCGGCGGCCTTTCTGGAGGCAACCAGCAAAAGGCCTTGATCGCCCGCTGGCTCAATGCCGGAACCAAGCTCCTTATTCTCGACGAGCCGTCGCGAGGGGTCGATGTCGGCGCCCGCGAGGAGATCCACGACGCCATCCGCGCCCTCGCCCGATCCGGAGTCGGCATCCTCGCCATCTCATCGGATGTCGAGGAACTCACGCTTCTCGCCGACCGCGTCCTGGTCATGCGCGAGGGCCGCATCACCGGCGAGTTGACCGGCGCCGACATCACCGAGGCACGGATCATCGAACTCAGCTATCACGATACCAGTGACGAACAAGGAGACATCGCATGATGGTCCAGTCCGGAACCGCGGCGAAGGACGCTCTGCCCCTCCGCAAATCCTCGTGGAAGCGGACAGCTTTGATGTGGCTGTCGCGCTACGGCACGATTGTCGGACTTCTGCTGATGATCGTTTTCTTCTCGGCCAACGCCCCGACAATCTTCCTGTCGCGCGCCAATTTCCTCAACATCCTGAGCCAAGCGTCCCTGACCGCGATCATCGCCTCGGGGCTTACCTATACGCTCGTCGTCGGCGAGTTTGACCTGAGCATCGGCTATGTGGCGAGCTTCGTCGGCCTGATCGTAACCGGCCTGATGGCATATCAGGGGTTTCCGATCTGGCTCAGCATCGTCTGCGCGCTGCTGCTCGGCGCCGCGATCGGCGCCTTCAACGGCGTGCTGGTGACCAAGGTCAGGATCAATGCCGTCATCTCGACGCTGGGCGTTGGAACGATGCTGACGGGTATCGGCTTTACCTACAGCTCATTCCCGATCGCGACCGGAATTCCGCGCGCCTTCACCGATATCTCGCTGGGTCGCCTCGTCTTCGGCCTGCCCAATCCGGTGATCATCATGGTGATCGTGCTGATCGCGCTCTGGATCATCCTGAACAAGACCGACATCGGCCAGAAGATGCAGGCTGTCGGCGGCAATCTGGAAGCCGCAAGGCTCTCCGGCATCCGGGTGGATCGCATCAAGATCTTTGCCTTCGCCACCGCCGGCTTCTGCGCGGCTCTGACCGGGACGCTGCTGTCTTCACTGCTGGGCAGCGGAACCCTGGCAGCCGCCGACGGCTACCTGCTCGACGCCTTCGCCGCCGTGTTCCTGGGCTCGGCTACGTTGAGGGAAGGTGAATTCCATATTTCGGGGACCTTGATCGGCGTGCTGATCCTGGCAGTCGGGTTCAACGGCCTCAGCATCTTCGGCGCGCCCACGCATTTCCAGCCGATCTTCAAGGGCGGAATCCTCGTGCTCGCCGTCGGGATGTCCGCGCTCGCCCGGCGCTATGCCGCTTCGGCCTGACCGAGACCGGCCGCGGTTCGGCAAGTCGAGCCGCGGAATTCTAGCCCAGATATTTGTTGAGGATCGACATGCCGCCGGAACGGACGATATCGGGCGTCATTTCCTCGACGATCTCGCCATGCGCCATGACATAGAGCCGGTCGCAGACGCGGGTTGCCACATCGATGCGCTGCTCGACCAGAAGCAGCGATGCACCGCGCTTGCGCAACTCCAGCATCGCCTTGACCACGATGTCGACGGCGACCGGCGACAGGGCGACGGAGGGCTCGTCGAGCAGCATGATTTCGGGATCGCTCATCAGCATGCGGCCGATGGCGACCATCTGCTGCTCGCCGCCACTGAGGAATGACGACAATCGGTGGCGATAGCTCTCGAGCACCGGGAACAGCTCGTAGACCGAGGCCCGCAGCCTCTCCACCCTTGCCCGGTCATGCCGCAGATGCAGCGCGCCAAGCAGCAAATTGTCTTCAACCGACTGGTCGAGAAAGAGGCGCCGGCCCTCGGGCGCGATGGCGGCGAGGCCGCGCGCGATGCGGTGGGTCGGCAGGTTTGACACGTCGGTCGAGCCGATGCGGATCAGGCCGCGACGCTGCTTGACCATGCCCATGATGGCGCGCAGCACCGTGGTCTTGCCGGCGCCGTTGGGGCCAAGCAGGGCCACCGCCTCCCCCTTGCCGACGGTCAGTCCGATGTCACGCACAACGTCGAAGCGGCCGTAGCCGGCACTCAGCGCGTCGATTTCCAGTATGGGGGATGCTTGTTCGCTCATTCGCCGAGATAAACCTGTCTGACCACCGGATCGGCACGCACCTCGTCGGCCGAACCGGTGAGGATCACTTCACCGGCGTTGAGCACGGTGACGCGATCGCAGAGCGGGAACAGAAAGCGCGTCTGGTGCTCGATGATGATCATCGTGACGCCCTGGGTCTTGAGATTGGCAAGGATGGTCGCCAGGTGCCGCACCTCCTTGGCCGAGAGGCCGGTCGCCGGTTCATCGAGGACGATGACGTCCGGCCCCGCGACGCAGACCGTGGCGAGCTGGGTGAGTTGCTCGATGCCGTGGGGGACGTTTCCGACCTGCCGCGACGACCATTCGCCGGCGCCGACAAGCGCAAGCGTGTCAACGGAGCGCCGGTGCATCGCCGCCAGATCACGCCTGCCCGATGGCAGCATCGGCCAGAGCGCGGCACGGCGAACGATGCCCGGCACCCGGTCGAACAGGCCGACCATCACATTCTGCGTCAACGTCAGTTCCTTGACCAACTGCGCCGCCTGGAACGTCCGCCGAAGCCCGAGTTTGGAGCGACTGCTCGCCGGCATGCCGTCGACACGCGTTCCCTTGACCAGAACCTCGCCGGCATTCGGCGTGAGGCGGCCGGAAATGACGTTGGCGAGCGTGCTCTTCCCTGAGCCGTTCGGACCTATGAGGCCATGGATGTGGCCGCGCCGGACGGCGAGATCGACATTGCGCAGCACCTTGGGACCGAGCCCATAGCCGAACTCGATGCCGCGACATTCGACGATGATCTCGGACCCGGTGACCGGGGCCGCCGGCGCCGGAACGATTGCCGAAGCAGACGTTTCGTTGGCGGCGATAATCTCGGCTGCTGGAGCGGCTCCGAACAGCGGCGCCAGAATGCGCTTGGCGACGCCGACAACACCATCGGGCAGGAGCGTGATGGAGAGAATAGAGAGCGCGCCGTAGACGATCTCCTGCAGCCATGGATTGATGTTGACGACGTTCGGGAACATCGAGACGAACATGGCGCCGATCACCGGACCGATGGTCGTGTTGATGCCGCCGATCAGCACCATCACCAGAACGTTGAGGGACACCGACCAGTCGAACTGGCTGGGAGACACGACGCCCAGGAAAGAGAACAGCCAGCCGGCTCCGCCGGCCATCGCGGCCGAGACGCCGAAAACACCGACCTTGATCGCCGCGGTTCGCGCGCCGGCGGCCTCCGCGAACGGCTCGGCATCGCGGATCGAAAGGAGGATCGGGTAGAACGGCGAATGGCGGATGTTCCAGACCAGCGCGAGACAGAGCAGGAGCCCCATCATCGTGCACCAGACCAGCGGGGTGCCGAGCCACTGCAACGCATCCGGAAAGTCAGGGAACGCCGGACCAAGCAGACCCTGGAGCCCGCCGGTGACATTCACCATATCGGTCGCAAGCACGGTCAGCACCAGCGTGAAGATAAAGGTGGTGATCGCGAAATAGAGGCCGCTAACGCGCAACGACATGGCGCCGACCGCCACGCCGGCGAGGCCAGCCACGACAAGAACCAGCATCAGCAGGCCAAAGACATTCCAGCCATGGTCGTTGGCGAGGATGGTCGTCATATAGGCGCCGATGCCGAAAAAGCCGCCCTGGCCAAGGGAATAGAGGCCCAGCATGCCGGCGACCAGGTCGAGGCTGATGGCAAGAATGCCGAAGACGGCGGTGACCAGCACGAGGCTCTGAAAGCCCAGATCGGATTGCGCTATGTAGGCCGTCGCCGCAATGTAGGCGACCACCACGACAAAGAGCCCCACCGCGCGCCAGCCGCCGGCTCGCGATCCCTTTGCGTGGGCGGATACATGATCGGTCGTCGGATTCACGCGCCGGTCCTCAACGGCTTGCCGACGCCGGACGGCGCGGACGGAAAAGCGGGTTGCTGGCGCTGAACAGTCCCTTTGGCGAGACGATCAGGATGACGACCAGCACGATGAAGGGAAACCAGTCCGAAGCCTGCGAGTTGATGAGCCCGTTGGCGCCTTCGGCGCAGACACCCAGCAGGATACCGCCGAACATGGCGGCGATCGGCCGCTCGGTGCCGCCGCCGATCATCATGGCGATGAAGCCGTAGGTGCCGAACGTATCGCCCAGATAGGGGTTGGCGAAGGTGGTCGGTCCGACAAGCAATCCAGCAATGCCGGCAAAGGCGGCTGAGACAGCGAAGGCGACGATGGCGACCACCGTCGTGTTGGCGCCGATGGCCGATGCCATTTCCGGATCGGCCGCCGTCGCCATGCCGAGCTTGCCGAACAGAGTGTAGCGCCGCACGATCTCGAAGCCGGCCGCAAGAACTGCGGCGGTGACGATCGCGAGTAGCTGCTGGGCGGTGAGCACGGCGCTACCGATCGGAACGCTGATGGAGTTCAGGATCGGCGGGAAGGCCTGCGAGGTCGGGCCCCAGATATAGGCGGCCGCATTCTCGACGATCACCGCGAAGCCGAGCGTCGATACCAGCCAGCCGAAACTGAACCGGTTCGACAACAGGATCGGCCGCACGGCGATCAGATAGGACAGAACGCCGATGATGCAGGACGAGGCCAGGCCAGCGGCTGCCGCCAGCCAGACCGGATAGCCGGATGACGCCAGTTCGGCGGTGATCATCACCGTCACCATCATCAGTTGGCCCTGCGCGAAATTTATGATGCGGGTGACATAGAACGAAATCGCCAACGCCATGCCGATGAGGCCGTAGATCGATCCTATGGCAACGCCGCTCAGCAAGAACTGCAGCACTGGTGGCTCCCCCATCCTCCGGCCGTCGCCGCTTTTTCCGCCGGCTTGAAATGACCGGCGGAACTCGCATCCGCCCTATCGATCCTAGCACGTTTCACAACACCAGTCGGACCAGGCATTCCTGTCGCGACATCGAGATCGGGCACGTCCCGGCGATACTGAAGCCGTAGTCGAAAATGCGCGCGCTGAAATAGCTTATGCGGGCGACATAACAGCTATGAAGAACGCGATGGGCGATGGCCCGGGGCGATCCGAAACGGAGGCATAGCGAACCGACGTGAGCCAAGTGCCCGGATGTCACGCAGAACCGAATGGCGATATAAAATGGTTCTATAACAAGGGATTATCGCCGACATCCGGTCGTTTTGGCGTAGACTTCGCTCGTCACAATCGGGCCCTCGATTGCAATCCGCGGCCTCATTCCAAAGACCTTCCGTCCTGATCCGGGCGGCTGGCCTCGCGTTGACAAGATGGGGGTCATGGGTGGCAAAATTCCGGGCGAAGACACGCGCGTCCCGATGGGGCGCAGGGCCAGAAAAGCGATCGGATTGTCGGAGGCAGGCCCCCGATCGCAGGGAGGGAAGCAATATGAGAAAGCTCGCAACGACGTCCACCTTGCTGCTGGCCGCGACGGCCTTGTGCGGCGCGACCATCCAGACGAATGCGGCGGACGACTACCTTGTCGGCCTGATCGCCGGTACCACCGGTGCCTATGGTTCGACAGGCGTCGCCACCGTCAACGGCTCGCAGATGGCGGTTGACGAGGTCAACGCCGCCGGCGGCGTCGATGGCCACATGTTCAAGCTCGACCCGCATAACGACAATGCGTCGGCGACGCTTTCCGGTCAGCTCTACCAAAAGCTGATGTCGGCCGGCGCCATCGTCATCGCGGGTTCGCCCGACACCGGTCCGGTGACCGCCCAGCTTGCGGAGCGTCACAAATTCCCGACCATCGGCGTCGTCGACGATGGCGGGCTCACGGTCAACCCGAACGGCCCGACCAGCCCGCCCAATCCGTGGGTGTTCGATTTCGGTCTCAACACCTTCGCCTGGGGCGAGAAGATCGGCGAGCATGCCCTGAAGCATTGTCCCGATGGGCTGGCCGTGCTGCACGACCCCTCGACCTACGGACAGGGCGGACTCTTCGGCATCCAGCTGGCCTATGACAAGGCCGGCAAGAAGATCGCGATGGATCACGCCATCACGGAAAACTGGTCGACAGGCGCCACCGCCGGCCTGATGCCGGAAGTGAACGCCATCAAGGCGGCAGGCATCAAATGCGTTGATGTGTGGCTCACGCCGCAGGACCAGGCCGCCTTCATGCAGGACCTTCACTCGATAGGCTATGAAGCGATCGTGTACGGAAATGACGAGACGAATGCCGACGACACGTTTGCGAAGCTTGCAGGCGACCTGTCCGACGGCATGATCACGGCCATGCTGACCACGGAACTTCATCCGAGCCCGGAACTCCTGGCATTCCGCGACGCCTACAAGAAGAAATTCGGGGTGGATGCCACGCCGTTCTCGGCGGGCGCCTATGACAGCATCAAGATGCTGGCGCAGGTGATCAAGGACGTGAAGTCGACGAAGCCGGAAGACCTGCAGAAAGGCTTCAACGCCGTCAAGGACTTCAAGGGCATGACGGGCAACATCGGCTTCTCGGAGTCGAGCCACATCACCATTACGGCGGCGCAGGTCACGCTCGTCAAGCACGACGCCAAGAGCAAGAGCTGGGTCGAAGTCACCGACTGATCGTCTGTCGCACCTCCCAAGCGCGCACAGAAAAGGGCCGGCCCCCTGGGGCCGGCCCATGGAGCCAAACAGCCGGCCTGTTAGAGTTCGACCCGCCAGGCCTCCGGCACGAGCCGGAAGCCTTCGCCCTCCTTCACCAGATGGGCAAAACCCGGCAGGTGCAGGTGGCCGCCGGTGACGAGCAGGCGTTCGCTGGCGACATGGTTGAAGATCTTGCGGCGGTTTTCAGCCGCCAGGTTCTCATCGACGTCGAACTCGCTGGTGATCCCGGGCACAGGAATCTGCAGTTCCGGCACGTGCACCGTGTCGCCCCACATCACCAATGTCTGGCCGGCGGAATCGAGCTGATAACCGCTATGGCCCGGCGTGTGGCCCGGAAGCGGCAGTTGGGTGATGCCCGGCGCTACCTCGCCTCCCTCCACGACACGAAAGCGGCCGCGATGGCTCGACAGCAAGGCATCGGCGGATCCCGTGTAGGGAACCGCGGCCGCCGAGCGCCCGCGCCGCTCTTCATCGGACCAGAAGTCGAAATCGTCCTTGTGGATGATGATCTCGGCACGCGGGAAGAGCGGCTGGCCGGATTCGTCCATCAATCCGCTCGAGTGGTCAGGGTGGATGTGGGTCAGGAGAACAGTGTCGAAGTCCGAAGGATCGAAGCCCGCGGCGGACAGGTTGGCCGGCAGTCGCCCCATCGAATACACCGTCGTCGACCCGCCGCCGGCGTCGACGAGTATCTTGTTGGTCTCGGTCTCAATGACGAATGCATTGACGGTGAGGCGAGGCCCGCCTTCATGGAAATGCTCCCGCATCAACGCCTCCATGTCGCCATGCGTGGTTCCACGCAGAATGGCCATCGGAATGTCGAGAAAGCCATCATTGATCACAGTGACCATGGCGTCGCCGACCTTGCGTCTGTAGACTCCAGGCGTCTGCTTTCGCGACTCTGTGGTCATGTAGTCTCCTCCACCAAACGACGTTCGAACGCGGGTTCCTCCCACGCGTTTGGTCACAATGTGACGTTCGGTGGCGGCCAAGTGAAGCGAACTCGATGCTCAGTTTTGAGATAACAGATATATCGCTTCCGGCATGGGGCGCCCGATGGCCCGGGAAATCTCCGTCCGTCTAGGTCTTCGGCTCCCAGATCCCCATCTTGCGCAGCGCCCGGACCTCGTCGCGGATCATGCCTGTCAGCGCCCGGATAACGGTCGTCGTCGGCCGCTGGCTCGACGTCGCCAGCAGCAATTCCCTTTCGATCGACGGATTCTGGATGCGCCAGTAGCTGATCCTGCCTTGCGCGACGAGGTCGTGGCAGCTGGAATAGGACAGGATCGTGTAGCCCATTCCCGCCTCCACGAGGCGAAGCGTCGAAGGCATCGCCTCGACCTCGACCTCGATCCTGGGCTCGATGCCGACCGAGCCGAAGATCTGGTCCAGCAACACCCGCAGACCGTGCGGCCGGGCCGGCAGGATCATGGGGATCTTCGAGACGACCGCGGCGTCGACCGGCGAGGATCCCAGCTTGGAGGGATCGTTCTTGGCGCCAAGCAGGAACAATTCGTCACGCAGGATCGGTTCCGCCAGGAGGTTGTTCATGCGCGGCGCGTTGTAGAGCACCGCCACGTCGATCTTTCCCATGACGAGCCATTCGAGAAGGTGGCCGCTGAAGCCCTCGACCACCCGCATGCTGACCTGCGGAAACTGTTCGCGAAAGTGCTGCACAAGCGGAGCGGTCAGCACCACTCCAACGGATGGAGGCATTCCCAGCACGATCGCCCCGCGCGGGTTCGATCGCAGCGCGCCGAGTTCGGTCGCGGCGCGCGACGCCTGCTCGAGGATGGCTGATGCATAGTTCTGCAGAAGCTTGCCCGCCTCGGTCAGGACAATGCCACGACCATTGCGGTAAAGCAGCGCGATCCCGACACTCTCCTCCAGAGACTTGATCTGCCGGCTGAGAACCGGCTGGCTGACCGACAACGCAACGGCGGCCCGGGAGAAGCTCCCGAACTCCGCCACCGCCGTGAACAGTTGGAGCTGTCTTAGGTCGAACATGGGCTTTGCCTCGTCGCAGAACGCGGAAGTGAGAATTTCCGTTGGCATGCAACGAATTCGGGAGTTTGGGACACATCGACGTCGTTGACAAGCGATTGGCCGGCCCATGGCAAAGCTGTTATGCGCCCGGCGAGCATTACCGCACCGGCATGAATTGGCCTAATCTGACGCAATTCGAAGCTGGTAAATCCATCATAGAGTCGAGAGGAAAAGTCGTGCAGCGTCAAACGCTTGGGTTCATCGGCCTCGGCCGCATGGGTGCGCCGATGGTGCGCCGACTGACCGAGGCTGGCCACCATGTGTTCGTCCACGACACGCGACCGGACGCTGCGAAGGACCTGCCCGCCGAACAGACGACATTCGCCGCATCGCCCAAGGCGGTCGGGGATGCAGCCGACATCGTGTTTTGCAGCCTGCCGACCCCCCCCATCGTCCGCGAGGTGGTGTTGGGAGCGGACGGTATCGCCGCCGGTTCGAAGGTCAAGACGGTGATCGACGTGTCCACCACCGGACCGAGCATGGCAAAGATCATCTCGGCGGGCCTGGCGAGCAAGAACATCGCATGGGTGGACGCACCGATATCGGGAGGGATCGCGGGCGCGCGCAACGGCACGCTCGCCGTCATGATCTCCTGCCCCAAGCAGACCTATGAGGAAATCGAACCAGTCCTGGCCAATTTCGGCCGCCGGTTCTATTGCGGAGAGACGCCCGGAAGCGCCCAGGTCGCCAAGCTTGGCAACAACATGATCGCCGCCGGCGTCATCCTTCTGTCGGCGGAGGCTCTCGCGATGGGCGTCAAGGCGGGTCTGGATCCCACCGTGATGTGCGACATCATCAATGCCTCGAGCGGGCGAAACAGCGCGACGCAGGACAAGTTTCCGCGCGCCGTCCTGCCGGGAACCTTCGATTTCGGTTTCTCGACCGCGCTGTCCTACAAGGACGTGCGCATGTGCGTCGATGAGAGCGAGAATCTGGGTGTTCCCATGGTGGGCGGATCCCTGGTGCGCCAGATGCTCGCCGCCACCAACGCCCGCTTCGGGCCGGACTCGGATTTCACGTCGATGGTGCGCATCATTGAGGAATGGGCCGGCGTGGAGATTCGCGCCTAGGACCAGCGTTGTGGAGAGCGGCACATGACTACGCGCGCGATGGAACTGGCAGCCGCATTGGCCAACCTTGCCGCGCCGGTTTTCAGTCCGGCAACCTTCGGCAAAGCCAAGCTATGCCTGCTCGATTTTCTCGGCTGCGCGTTCGAGGCTTCGGAGCTGGAGCCCAGCCAACAGGCGGTCGCCGCGGTGTCGGCGGCGCCTGGCGGCCACATGATCGGCGAAAGCGCGACGGCGACACCGGCCGACGCGGCTTTCGTGAACGCCGTCAAGGGCCACGGCCTTGTCAGGGAAGACATGCACGCCGCGTCGGTTTGTCACCATGGCGTGGTCGTCTGGCCACTGCTGCTGGCCTTGGCGGAGACCAACACTGTTCACGGCATGGATTTGATCAAGTCGGCGGTGGTCGCCTACGAGGTCGGCGGACGTCTCGGACGGATGCTGATCGATCCCACGGTGTCGGCACTTTTCCGCCCGACGGGATTGGTCGCCCCCATCGGGTCGGCGTGCGGCGGCGCCTGGATGCTGAAACTCGACCAACAGCAGATGGCCGCGACGATTGCCCTGGCCGCGAACACCGCGTCCGGACTGAATCAATGGCCGCAAAGCGGCGGCTCGGACATGTTCTTCCATCCCGGCTTTGCCGCCCGCAACGCCTGGATGGCCGTTCGGCTGGCACAGTCCGGAGCCTTTGGAAGCCCCGACATACTGGAAGGCCGGTCGGGGTATTTTGCCGCGCTTGCGCGTCGGCCGATGCCTGGCCGGGTCGAACTCTTCCCCAATGGAGAGGCCGATATCCTGAACGTCTACCACAAGGCCGCGCCGGCCTGTAATTTCGCCCAGACCGCCTGCCAGACGGCCTTGAAGGTTGTGGAGATGATCGGCTCCGATGCCGCGCCGGTAGAGCGCATCCGCATCAGCGTGCCGGCTGCCGCGGCATCCTATCCGGGGTGCGACCGGACAGGACCTTTCGACCGGACGCTCCAGGCAAAGATGAGTATCCCTTTCGGCGTGGCGGCCGTGTTCGCGCATGGTCGGCTGTCCGAAGATATCTATAGGAATCTGGCCGATCCCGAGACGCAGCGCCTGATCGGTGTCAGCGAGCTTGTTGCCAGCCCGGATCTGACGGCACTGTTCCCTGGCCAGCAAGGCGCGGCGATCGATGTGGTTCTTGGCGACGGTCGCCAGCTCTCGATGGGCTTGCCCGACGTCGTGCCCGCTACGGAGGCGCAGGTGCGCGAACGCTTCCGCAGCGCCGCCGCCGCCATCGTCGGCGTCGCCGGGGCGGAGGCCATCGAAGAGTTCGTCGACAGGCTGGAAACCAGGAAGGATGCCGGCCGCCTGCTGTCGCTTTGCGCAGCCGGAGGGCCGGCCAAAAGGCAGCCAACGCGACCGGCCGCCCAAGGCGCCGGCAAAAGCGCGCGTGCGCCGTCCACACAGGCTTTATAGCAATCTCAAACCAGGAGCAGATTATATGTCCAAAGAAGTTCTCGAGCGTGGCTTGGCGATCCGCAAGGATGTGTTGGGCAAGGAGTTCGTGGAAAAGTCGTTTGCCGCTGCGGATGACTTCAACCGCCCGATGCAGGAACTCGTGACCGAGTATTGCTGGGGCGCGGTCTGGGGTCGCGAAGAGCTGCCCCGCAAGACACGCTCTATGCTGAACCTCGCCATGCTGACTTGCCTCAACAGGCCCCACGAACTCAAGATGCACGTCAAGGGCGCCCTGCGGAACGGCGTCACGCGCGAGGAAATCCGCGAAGTCTTCCTGCAGGCGGCGATCTATGCCGGTGTGCCCGCCGGGGTGGATTCGTTCCGCATCGGGCGCGAGGCCTTCGCCGAATTCGACGCCGAAAAGGCCTGATCAACGTCGTCTTGGCCGTCGAAGCGCAAATGGGATTGAGATGAGAAATACCAGATGCTGATCGGCGGCCAATGGGGCGTGAACAAGCTGTGGCGAGGCGAGTGACATGAACAGTGTGCAAAGGATCGCTTTCGTCACCGGTGCCGCGAGCGGCATCGGACGCGCCATCTGCACGAGCCTTCATGAAAAGGGTTGCCGTGTCGTGCTGGCGGATCGGCAGGAAGCCCAACTCGCCGCCCTGGCCGCCGAGCTCGGCGGCAATGTCTTTCCGCTCCACCTCGACATCGCCGACGGCGCCGCCGTCGCCGACTGCCTTGGCCGATTGCCGCCGGAATTCCGCGACATCGACATACTGGTGAACAATGCCGGCCATGACATCGGGGGGCGTAAGCGTTTCGATATCGGATCGGCCGACGACTGGGCGGCGATCATCGAGACCAATCTGATCGGCCTGATGCGCGTCACGCGGGCAATCCTGCCAGGCATGATCGAACGCGGCCGCGGCGACATCGTCAATATGAGCTCCATCAGCGCCATCCGGCTGGTGCCGGACCAGGCGCCCTACTCCGCCAGCAAGGCCGGCGTGCATATGCTGAGCGACATCATTCGCGGCGAACTGGCGGAAACCCCGATCCGCGTGACCGAGATATTGCCGGGACTTACCCGCACCAACATCGTCACGGCCCGCCACCGCGGCGACGAGGAAGCCGCCCGGGAATATTTCGAGCGGTTCGGCATGGCGCTTGACCCGGAAGACATCGCCCGCTGTGTCTTATTCGCGCTGGACCAGCCGCCGCACGTCCAGATCGCGCAGATGTTCGTGGTTCCCACCAACAGGTGGTAGGACCGGCGCGGTCGTTTCCTTCCTGTGCGTTGACGCTAAGTCCGGCTCTTCGTCGCTTCGTCAGTGGACGGCGGCGTACATGATCCGGCTTTCGGTCGCCTCGGCGACATCCATCTCCTCGACGATCCTTCCCTGCCGTGCCACCAGGATACGGTCCGACAGCGCCATGATCTCGGGCAGGTAGGATGAGATAACCACCACGGCCATGCCGCTGTCGGCAAGATCGTTGATGAAATTGTGAATCTCCACGATCGTGCCGACGTCGACGCCGCGCGTCGGTTCGTCGAGGATGACCAGCTTGGGCTTCTGGACAAGCGCCTTGGCCAGAACCACCTTCTGCTGATTGCCGCCGGAAAGTTCGATGACCCGGGCATCGGCGTCGATCGCCCGGACGCCCAGCCGTTTCGTCCATTCGACGGCCAGCTCCCGGCCCTGCCGCGGCGTTGTCGGCGTCAGAAGATTGTCGCCCTTGGCGAGGTCGCCGAGCTGGATATTGCCGGCGATGGTCATGGTTTCGAAGAAGCCCTCGATCTTGCGGTCCTCGGTGACGTAGACGATTCCGTCTCGCACCGCCGGTCGCGGCGTCCGGTAGCGGACCGGCCGGTCCTCGAAGCGCACCGTGCCGCCATGGAAGTAGTCACGCTTCAGCACGCCGGCGACAATCTTCATCGTCTCCGTGCGGCCGGCGCCGACAAGGCCGAACAGACCCGTAACCTGCCCTGCGAACACGGAAAACGATGTGTTGCGGACCGTATTGCCCATCGACAGGTTCTCGACGCTGAGGATCTTCCTGCCCATCGGGCGCGGCAGCCGGGCCTGGTCGGAATAGAGTTCGCCGGACAGGCTGCGTCCGACCATCGCCTGCACGATGCGTTCGCGATCGAACTTGCTCGTTTCATCGGTCACCACCACCTTGGCGTCGCGCATCACCGTAATGCGATCGGCCAGGTGCAAGGCCTCCTCGAGCGCGTGGCTGATGAAGATGATCGCCATGCCCTCTTCCTTCAGGCGGCGGGCAAGATTGAAGAAGTGGAACTTCTCTTCCGGCGTCAGCGTGGCGGTCGGTTCGTCGAAGATGATGAGCCGCGCGTTGTGGTGAACCGCGCGCGCGATCTCGACCAATTGCTTCTTGCCGGCCCCCAGGAAGGACACCTGAACGGTGGGATCGACGTAGAAATTGAGCGACAGAAGGTAACGTTGCGCCTGGATGTTCAATCCGCGCAACCGGTTGAACAGTTTCTCGTCGCCGAGGTAGATATTCTGGGCCACCGACATGGACGGCACCAGGTTGGTTTCCTGAAAGACCATCGCTATGCCGTGGCTGAGCGCGTCGGACGGGGACTTCAAGGTGGCTGGCTGGCCGTCCAGCAGCATCTCGCCGGAACTCGGCTGGTAGACACCGGCCAGCACCTTCATCAACGTCGATTTTCCAGCGCCGTTCTCGCCGAGGATGGCGTGTATCTCGCCCGGACGGATTTCAAAATCCACGTCGGAGATCGCCATCACGCCGCGGAAGTCTTTCGAGACGCCTCGCAATTGAACAAGCGGTGTCATGCCATGTGCCCCGCCAGTTCATGGATCGCCACGATCTTTCCCGATCCCTTGGCGCCAACAAGAAGCCGGCCTTCGACTTCGCAGAGCGAGGTCACGCCGTGCACAGCGCCATCGGCGCGGCTTTGATAGTTTCGCACCATGGCCATATCCTTGTCGCAGCGCACGACCAGACCCGTCGACCAGGCCGGCGACCAGGGCTTCAGCATGTTGAGCTTCTTGCGCGCGCCGCCCTGGATGGGTTCGAGGAAGCTTCTTCCGGTCGCATGGGAGGGCGCGATCCAATAGTCGGGTTCAATGGTTTCGATCATGCGCCGGCGATACGCGTCCTCCTTCAGCACGAACTCGACAAGGGGATTGCGCGGCGCGAACATGGCCAGCCAGAAGCCGCCCTGCGACGCCTGCGCGATGCGTCCGGGATAGGCGGGGAGCGAGCCGAGGGCGATGCGTTGGCCTGACCCGTCAATGCCCATCGAAAGGACACGATGGCGCCAGGCCTCCGAGACGAAGACACGGCCGTTCGAGACGATGATGCCGGATGGAAAGGCGAGCCCCGAGGCAATCGAGACGGCGCTGCGCGTACCGATGTCGACGCGCCAGACCGACCCGGCCGCGGTCTTGGTCATCAGGTCGCGCTTCCACTCGTGCGCTGGGTTACGTTCGGATCCCACCGCGACGAGCAAGGTGGAGCGATCGGCGAAAGCCATCGCCGTGACGCAGCGCGCATCGAGCTGGCCTGGATTGATCAATTCGGAGGATGCGCCGTCCGGACCCTCGACGCGGATGCCCTCGCCTTCGACGGCGACAGCCAGCAGGTCGCCGAAGGCAGCCATGCTGGTCACGGGTTTGCCCATGGCTCTCGACCGGCCGATGGAGAGCCCCTCGCCGTCATCCCCGGTCATTGCCGCCAGAGTGTGGATATCACTACCGACCGAACAGAGGACCTGTTGGCCGCAGGATACGAGGTTGTCGACGTCGGCGAGTTCCAGCAGCACCGGAGCCGCGTCGAGCTTCGCGTTCGGCCGCAGCGGACCGTCCATAGGCGGGACTGTGCTGCCGGTCAGGTCGAAGCCGCGGAAATTCGCCCAACCGCGCTTGATGGCACCGATCATGGGCGCGGCCCCCAATAGGCATCCTGCGCGCACCAGTTGGGGTCGGCATCTGGCAATTTGTAGCGGCCTATCCGGTTGTTCGAAACGCCGCCCAGATACAGCCATCCCTTGTGCTCTCGCATCGAGGTGATCATCGGGTGGTTGCGGCCACCGAGATCCCACAGATTGTCGAGGATCTCGCCCTTCTCATTGAATTTCACCACGCAGCCGGTGTTGATGTTCGGATAGAGCCACTGATCGGGCGCGACGCGGCGGGCCATGCGCTTGCGGAAACCGGGCATGCGCATGGCAAGATCAAGCGCCGGCCCGCGCATGCCGAGCAGCGCCAGCCAGTAATTGCCGTCGGACGACCGGTTGATGTTGTCGGGGTAGCCGGGCAGGCTGGAGATGACGCTCTCGGTCTTGCCCTTCTTGGGGCCGTCGAACCAGTATCTGCTGATGGAGCAGGTCCAGCTCTCAGCGAACATGAAGGATTGGCCGTCTGGGCACATGGTGACGCCGTTGGCGAAGACCAGCTTCGGAATTTCTGTGTGCGTCTTGCCGGTCCTTGGATCGTAACAGATCATGCGCCCGCTCGGCCGGCTTTCGAGGGCGTCGGTCGCCCAGTCCTCCTGCTCGTAGCGGATCGTCGCCTCGCTGAAGTAGATGCGCCCGTCGGGCGCGACATCGACGTCGTCGGCAAGGCGAAGCCGCGAATCGTCCACGATCGACGTCCAGCTCCTGTTCGTCTCGTCGGTGAGCTTGGTCACCGTTCTATCGGGCGCGACCTGGAACAGACCCATGCCGCCGATGCAGACGAGCAGGTTTCCGACGCGGTCGAACGCCATGCCCAGCGGATGGCCGCCAATATGAGCGAACACCTCGGATTTTTGGTGGTCGGGACCGAAGAACCGGACGATATCGCCGTGCCTCGTGCCGCAATAGAGATTGTCGTCGCGGTCGAGGATAACGTCTTCGGGACCCTCGATCTGTCCGAGCCCGATGATCTCCACGGAACGCAGGCGGTCGTTCAGCACATAGGGCGATCCGGGCGCGTCGACCTTCGGAGCCGGCGGCAGGGAGAGATAGGCGGGCGAGACGTAGACCTTGGCCAGAATGCGGTGGCGGTGCTTCTGCCAGCGCATGTCGACGAAAACGGCGGTGAGCAGGATCACCCCCAGGATGGTGGAGTTGATCGGACCGCTGATGCCGAGGTTGATCAGCCCGTTGGTGAGTATCAGCACCAGCAGGCTGCCAATGACCGCCTTCGCGACCGAACCGCGGCCGCCGCCGATCGCCGTTCCACCAAGGACGGCTGCGGTGAGGGCCTGCACTTCGAGCCCGACGCCGGTGTCGGAACCCGTGCTGCCGAGGCGCGCCGCGAAAAGGAAGCCGGCCAGCGCGCACATCGTGCTGGACGCGACATAGGTAAGGAACACCATGAACCGGACGTCGATGCCGGCGTTGAACGCCGAGCGCCGGGCGCCGCCGACGGCCGTGAGGCGCCAGCCGGGACGCATCCGCGACAGGACCAGGTGCCAGGCAAGAGCGATAATAAGCGTGATCACCAGCGAGGTGGGAACGCCAAGGATGGTGCCTTCGCCGATGAACAGCCAGAGATCGGACATCGAGAAGCCCGACATCATGGACGTGGACATCTTCACGAACACGATCTCATAGATCGAGCGAAAAATGATCAGGCTGACCAAGGTGGTCAGGAAGGCGCGCAGGCGCAGATAGCCCACAAGCACGCCATTGATGGCGCCGCAAAACACGCCCATCACGAGGATGCCGACCAGGACGACCGGTATCGGCAAGGCGTAGACATTCACCCCGATCAGCGAGAACAGGACAGCCAGCGAGAAGACGGAAGCGACCGAAAGGTCGATGCCGCCCGAGATCATCACGACTGTCAGGGCCAGCACGACAAGTCCGAATTCCGCGAACTGGCGGGCAAGGTCCGAAAGGCTCGACAGGGACAGGAAGTCGGGGATGATCGACCCCATCACCACGATCGTAATCACGAGCGCGGAAAAAGGAATCGCATTGTCGATCCAGCGCTTCGACAGTATCTCCCCGATCAGATGATCGGGGAGATAACGCGAGCGCAGGTAGGCGAATGTGTCGCTGCTGGCCATGATGATCTTGATATTCTCTTGTTCGGCCTACTTCAGCTGGTCGAGCTGCCAGCAGGTGCGCGGACCGATATTGTCCTTGGTCAGCAGCGTGAGCGGCGTGTAGTACGAGGTCTTGCTCTCTCCGGCCTTGGCCGGCGACAGCAGCGACTGCACGATCTGCTGGTTGATCGCGTTGCCCTGGAGGGGAACGTCGTAGCTGATGATCATGTCGAGCAGGCCCTTGCTGATGTTGTCGCAACCGATCTGGTTGCCGCCGCCCGAGGTCACGACATAGACGTCGTCGGCCTTTCCGGCAGCCTGGATCGCAGCGCCGGCGCCGACGTCCTGGTTGTCCCAGTTTCCGACGACGCCGCAGAGGTCGGGATGCTGCTGCAACACGGTCTCCATGATCGCACGGGCTTTGGCCGGGTCGTACTGGGCGGCCTGTTCCGACACGATCTTGATCGACGGATCCTTGGCGAAGGTCTGCTTGTAGGCGTACAGTTCATAAAGGTCGGACGCCGCCGTGGGCTGGCCGCGGATGATGGCGATCTTGCCGGATTTGCCCGAGCCGGCGCCGCACTGCTTGACCAGCGCATCGGCTTCGATATAGCCGACCCGCGACCAGTCGGCGCCGACATAGGCGTCGGTCGGAACGACGGATTCGAGATTGAGCTGGACGACCTTGATGCCGGCGTCCATGGCACGCTTCAGCAAGCGGGCGTAGGACTGCACATCTGGATTGTGCGCGATGATGAGGTCGGGCTTTTCGGCGATCAGGGCGGTCAGGGCCCGAGTGCCGGCATCCGTGCTCCAGTTCGGATCGCGGATTTCAAGCGTATAGCCAAGATCGGCCGCCTGCTTGCGCATGATGGCTGCCCACCCCTCCGTGAGGTCGAAACCCATCGCCAGTGGGATGAAGACGACGCGCTTTCCCTTCAGCCCGTCATAGAATGGATTGCGCGACGGATTATCCAGCCCGTCATCGGCATGTGTGGCGCTCACCAGCCCGAGGGCCATCAGGCCAGCGGCCAGGATAGTGCGAAATTTCATGGTTTCCTCCCGTTGAATCAAACACGTTCTAGTTCAGATGTCCCCTTGGCTTTGTTGCGAGGTCTGCTCGTCCCTGGGGTTGATGAAGCTGTCGACCATGATCGCGAGCAATAGGATCAGGCTCTTGATCAGGTTTTGCGTGGTATAGGTGATGTCGAGGATGGTCATGCCGTTGAGCAGGACGCCGACCAGCAGCGTCCCCACCAGCACGTTGCGCACGCCGCCGCGTCCGCCGCTCAGGCTTATTCCGCCCAGCACCACGACGAGCAGGACGTCGTAGATCATGGTGGAGTTGTAGACGCGCGTGCTCATGCCGGAGACCGCCGCCGCCATGACGATGCCGGCCAGGAAGGCGATCAGCGAACTCACGACATATTGCAGCACGATCAGCGGCCGCAGCGGCACACCGGTGATGCGGGCCGCCAGCGGATTGTCTCCGGCCGCGTAAACGAACCGGCCGAAACGAGTACGCATGAGCAGCAGCGCGATCAGCGCGGCGAGCACCGCGAAGGCGGCTATCGGCATCGGCAGGCCAAACAACAGACCGCGGCCCAGGAAGTCGAACCAGGCGACACCGGACGGCGTATTCTGCACGTCGATCTGAAACAGGAAGGCGCGGCCGGATCCGTAGATCACCAGCCCCATGGCCAGGGTCGTGAAGATCGCGGGAATGTCCGCATAGGCGATCAGTATGCCACTCGCCAGGCCGATGGCGACGGCAAGCAGAAAGCCATAGGCCAGGGCGGTGTCGAATGGCGTGCCCGCCTGCGCCATGGACAAGACCCAGGACAGGGAGACCACCATGGTGGCGATCATTGCGAGGTCGATTCCCCTGCCGATCACCACCAGCCCCATGCCAAGGCCAAGGATGCCAAGAATCGAGACGCTGCGCACGAGCGCGATAAGGTTGCCCGCGGTCAGGAAATTGTTGAGCAGCACCGCGAAGACAGCGAACAGCGCAACGGCCAGCGCGAACACCACGCCCTCCTGCGACAATCGCACCTTCCCCATTTCGGACCTCCCAGACCGGCCGATGTCGATCCGTGAAGCGAACCTGCGCGATCGGCGTCGAGCTGGAACCAACATCCCTTTTTTGGAGAGGGCTAGACAGACCCGCGCATGGAATATCAGTTATGTTGGCTGGCGGCTTTACGGCCAGGGGCGGCGTCATCCCGGCAGCCGCGTAGCACCGGTTTCAGCCTCACCGCCGCCGTGGGATATTGGGAAAGCCTCGACCGCCGCGGTGATGATTGTTGCAACCAGCTCCCGCCCGCCCATTCCCATGGGCACGTTGCAGCAAAGTCGCCCCTGCGCCGCGCCCGAGGCCCCGAAAGCCGACCCGTTGCGATCTTGGCCTGCTAACGGCCAGGACCGAACATGGCGTCAACCTCGTCGGCGGTGAACTCGAGTGTGTAGAGGTAGGTCGACTTGTCCCGATAGATGCTGTTAGCAGCCACGGAGACGATGATCCGATCGCCATATCTGCTGATGGCAGACGTGGTGAGAGGCTCGTCGAATATGGTTTTGGCGTCGCCTCCCCGCTTAGCGGGTCGCACTTGCAGTTGCATATTAGACCCCCGTCCAATGCGTTCGCCGAGCCAATCTACCACAATGCAGAACTTTGACACCCTCATTTGAGTGTTTATTCACGCCTGAGTTGCGTTACTCATAGGAATGCCTGTTTACGAATTCACATCCCCAAGGCTTGACGGCGATCAACTCGGCCTGGCCGTGAGCACGTCGGACCTTTGCGTGACCCGAGATGACTTGGTTTGACGCTGAATTGATCCTGTCGTCGCCAGCAATCCCGCCCATTGACCAGATGCGTTCAGGGTTCGTCCGCGCGGGGTGCTGGCGAGCTTTCGCGCCGCGCTTCAAAGTCGCGGAAGCGCGCTGCGGCTTCGGTTCTGTTGTGGGTTCCAAGCTTGCTGATGATGTGGTGGATGTGAATCTTGACCGTATTCTCCGAAAGACGAAATTGCACCGCGATCTGCTTGTTCTGCAGCCCCCGTGAGACCATGCTCAATATCTGCATCTCACGGGGAGTAAGGTCGGTGAGACGCGCGCCTCCGGCGGGAGGTTCCGCCGTTGCTGGAATAGCCGACGTCACCGCGGTTACTCCGGCGTCAATCTCCTTGGCGTAGGTGTGCAGCATGGCGGCTGGAAAATATTCGCCCCCGCGCAGCATGAGCCTCACGATGGAAAGCCATACGTCAAGCGCAAGGTTCATCGGCAGCACGCCCCTGACCAATGGCGAATTCTGTATTTCAGGAAAGCTGCAAGCTGGATTGTGAGCGTCTGGTTCGATCATCGCCACCAGAGCCCGAGGATGGCGGTTCAGAATTTGCGCCGATAGCTCCTCGGCGCTCTTGAGGCGCTGGCAATCCAGGAGAATCAAGGCGACGGGATGGCTGAAGTCTCGACAGATCGACTCGACGCTATCTACACGTTCGATAACCAGCCACGGAAATTCGCGCTCAAGCGCAAAAATCAGATTGTTTGAAACGGCGCCATCGTCCGTCACGAGCAGGATCACCTGCTTCGCCTCCATCAACCTGGCCGCGGTGTTCGCGCCTTGAGGCGGCGCCTGGTCTTGTGATTCCACCACCAAACTCGACATTTGTTACGGATTTTCCCCACGCAACCGGATTCGCCGCCAAATTCGGTTAGTCCGGTTCAGCCTCCAAGGTATGGCCATCCGTTGAAAGTCGCGACGGCTCTTTAGGCTAGCAACGGCCATCCGTTTTGGCATGGGTCGGCGCGGAAGAGACCCAATCGGATTAGCATCGTAAATCCGGTGGCGCATCATATCGCCGGTGAAAACGGCGGCCGCATCCAACGAGCAGCGCCGTGCAGGAGCACGGGCCATAGCCATGTCCGTCGTGGCCCACGGGCCTGGCGGCCGCACGAAACGAGAGTGGCTTAATTGGTTTCCCCCGACGAGTCGCCTTCGCAATTCAGGCAAGCGCCGCCACGTAGCCGACCCGGAAAGCTTCACGCGATTGGAGAATGTGCGTTGTTTGCCTACCCATAAGGATGAGCCGACCTCTCCCGATAAGCGCCTAGCAACGTCGGATCATCTGCATCATTGCTAGGGCATTGTCGTGCCTTTCCGTCACCATTTCCAGTTCCGATAAGCTCGGCAACCAGCAAGTGGTGTAGGCGGCAAGACCTATTTCTGGCCCGTGTTGGACCAGGTATGAACCGCCGGCGACGGGCTCCGGAGCAATCGATGAACGTTTCTCGCCGGATCCTGGCCAGCCATTTCCGCATGATGACGGTGGTCCTCCTGCTCGCCTGCGCGATTGCGTGGGAGCCCGGTCAAGCCGTGGCGGACGGGATCCGCCTCCCCCAGCAGACAAAGCTGCGCGTGACCGTATTGCAGTGGATGCCGATGAAAGGCGTATATGAGGAGTGGACGGCGCTTGGCGGTGAATTCGTCGTGTCGAATGCCGGAACCATCGTGCTGCCCGTGGTCGGAACGGTGTCCGTGGGCACCATGGACACCGCCGGGCTGGCCGAGGAGATCTCCACCCGCATCCAGGCCAAGACGGAGTTGGTCAGCAAGCCGGACACGACCGTGCAGGTGCTTGAATACCCGCCGATCTATGTGGTCGGCGATGTGACCAAGCCGGGTGAATACCAATACCGACCCGGACTAACCGTCCTGCAGGCGATCGCCTTGAGCGGCGGCGAGTTGCAGCCGAGCGAGAGCCAGGCGACGGATGAGATCCGATTGGTCGGCGAACTGCAGGGATATGAGGCCGGGATATTGCGGGCGGAGGCTCGCATAGCAAGATTGCAGGCGGAAATGACGGGTTCGCCCGAGATCAGCTTTCCTGCGCTGCATGCCGGCGAGGACAGTGCGCTGGCGGCCGAGGTCTTTGGCCAGGAACGCATCATATTCGCCGCGCGCGCCAACGAGATCGATCGCCAGTCCAAATCACTTTCCGAATTGCGCGACCTTTTCTCGGCCGAGATCGACGTTCTCGAAGAAAAGATCAAATCCGCCGATATGGGCATCAAATCCGCCGAACAGGAGCTGAACGCCGTCAAAACCCTTGTCGACAAAGGATTGGCCATCGCGTCGCGGCAATCGGATCTGGAGCGGGCCCTGGCGAATTACCGGGCCGACCGGCTCGACCAGGTAACCGCGATCATGCGGGCACGGCAAAACATAACGGAATCGACACGAAACCTCGAGGGCCTGCATGACAAGCAGCAGACCGAGGTTGCGGCCCAGATGCAGAACGAACAGGCCAATCTGGACCAGTTGAAATTGACGCGCGACATTTCGCAAAAGCTCCTTCTCGACCTGCTGGCCAAAAAGAACCGGCTGGCCCTATCCGGCACGCCGGGCGGGGCGGAGATGACCATAAAGAGGCACGATGGCGGCGTGGAAACCGTCACCGCAGCTTCAGAATCCACATTGCTCGGGCCGGGCGACGTGGTCGAGGTCAAACTGGCGAAGGGGCGGGCCGGTTTGCCCGATATGACGAACGAGGCCTCGCTCGGAAAGGCCCCGTCCGATGGCGCCAGCCAATAATGGGATCGAAATGCTTGCGAACGCGAAGCCTCGCCATCCGCGACCGAGGGTCGCCCCCCAATCCGCCGGTCAGGCCATGACGGGCCGGCTCCGCTTCTATCCGTGCGTCACTGCATCAGGTCCCGGTGTTGCGCGACACCCGTCCTCCAGTGCCCGCTGCCTGGCGGCGAAGGGCTGAAGGCCGACATGGTGACCGACAACCCGACATTCACGGTCTCGCGCGCCCCGCGAGGGCATACCTACACGCAGATCCTGAAATCCACGGCCATCATCGGCGGGTCCTCCCTCGTCAACATCGGCTTTGCGATTATCCGCAACAAGGCCATGGCGCTGTTGCTCGGGCCTGGCGGCGTCGGCCTGATGGGCCTCTACACATCAATCGCCGATCTCGCCCAGACGCTGGCTGGCCTGGGCATCCAGGTGAGCGGCGTACGCCAGATCGCCGAGGCGGCCGGCGTCGACGACACGTCGCGCATCACCCACATAGCGACGGCCCTGCGCCGCATTTCCATCGTCCTGGGCGTCGCCGGCGGCTTGCTGCTCGCCGCCCTCGCCCTTCCTGTCGCGGAGTTCACCTTCGGGGACCGAAGCCACTACGCCGGCGTGATCCTGCTGGCGGCGGCCGTGTTCTTCCGCCTGGTCTCGGCGGGTCAGATCGCACTCGTGCAAGGCATGCGGCGCATCTCCGACCTCGCCCGCATCAACATGCTGGCGGCTTTCTTCAGCACGGCGATCAGCATCCCGATGATCTACATGTTCGGGCAAGACGGCGTTGTTCCCGCACTGGTCGCCATGGCCGCTGTATCGATCCTGACCTCATGGTGGTTCGCCAGGAAAGTCGAGGTCGAGCCTGTCACCATATCCACAAGGCAGATCGGCAACGAAGCCGCCGCGCTGCTCAGGCTGGGCCTTGTGTTCATGGCAAGCGGATTGCTGACGGCGGGCGCTGCCTATGCCATCCGGATCATCGTGCTGCGCCATGAGGGCGTCGAGGCCGCCGGCCTTTACCAGGCCGCCTGGGCGCTCGGCGGTCTCTACGCCGGCTTTATCCTGCAGGCGATGGGCACCGACTTCTATCCTCGGCTGACAGCGGTCGCGAATGACAATGAGGAATGCAACCGCCTGGTGAACGAGCAGGCGCAGGTCAGCATCCTGCTGGCCGGGCCCGGATTGATCGGCACGCTGACGATCGCGCCGGTGGTGATGACCTTGTTCTATTCGCCGGCCTTCCACCCGGCGGTCGAACTGCTGCGCTGGATATGCCTTGGCATGATGCTGCGCATCGTGTCCTGGCCGATGGGCTTCATCGTGCTGGCGAAAGGCAATCGGCGGATCTTCTTCTGGACAGAGGTCGCGGCCACAGTGGTGCATGTCGGCCTGGCGTTTCTGCTGGTCACGCATGTCGGCCTGGTCGGCGCGGGCGCGGCTTTCTTCGGCCTCTATATCTGGCACAGTGTGCTGGTCTACTTCCTGGTGAACAGGCTCAGCGGGTTTCGCTGGTCAGCCACCAACCTTCGGCTCGGCCTGGTCTTCCTGCCGGCGGCGGCGATCGTGTTCGCCGTGTTCTTCCTGCTGCCGTTCTGGCCGTCGACGGCGGTCGGCGGCGTCTTCACCGTGCTTACCGGTCTCTATTCGCTGAGGATGCTCGTCAGGCTGCTGCCGCGAGAGGCTTTCCCGGCGGTCATCCGGCGCTGGCTGCCAGATCCATCCTGACAGACCGCTTGCGGCGGGGCACGATATTTCCGAGGACCGCGTCGAGCGCCTCGGCTACCCGGCTTATGTCGTCGTCGGACATCTGGGTGAAAACAGGAAGGATGATCGATCCTGCCTGCGCCTTCTCGCTCTGCTCGAGTGAGGAAGCACGGCGGCTGGAAGCAGGGTCGCGATAGGCGGGTTCGAGATGGATGTTCATCACGCCGCGGCGCGTCGAGATGCCCTGGTCGAGCAGCGTCTGCATCACCGACCGCTGATCGGCGCCGGCGGGCAGCGAGACGCAATAGCTCTGCCAATTGCTGCGACACCAGTATGGCTCCGCCGGCGTTCCCAGACCGGGCACCTGCCCCAGGAGTTCGCCGTAATGCGCCGCGATCCGGCGGCGGGTTGCAACGATCTCCGGGAGCTTGCGCAATTGCTCGCGCCCGATAGCGGCCTGGACGTCCGTCATGCGATAATTGTAGCCGAGCTCGGGATAGCTTTCGTAGATGACGGCATTCGAACTGTGCCGCACGGTGTCGGCGACGCTCATCGCATGTTGGCGCCAAAGTCTGAACTTCGCGTCATAGTCCGGGTTGGCCGTGGTCAGCATACCACCGTCGCCCGTAGTCATCACCTTGCGGGGATGAAACGAGAAGCAGGCAATATCGCCATGCGGCTTTCCGATCCGTTCCCACCTTCCGTTCCAGAGGATCTCGCTGCCGACGGCGCATGCCGCGTCCTCGATAAGCGGAATAGAGTGCCGCGACGCGAGGTCGACCAACCGCGCCAGATCGCATGGCATGCCCAGTTGATGAACGCACAGGATAGCCTTGGTGCGCGGCGTGATGGCGGAACCGACCAGCTCCGGATCGATGTTGTAGCCGTCGGCGGCAATGTCGACGAAGACCGGGCGGGCTCCGCAATAGCGGATGGCGTTGGCCGTCGCGATGAAGGAGTGGCTGACGGTGATGACTTCATCGCCGGGGCCGACCCCGACGGCCTTCAGGGCCAGATGAAGGGCAGTGGTGCAGTTGGAGACGGCGCAGGCATGAGGCGCGTCGACGAAGGCGGCGAATTCGGCTTCGAACGCCGCGACCTCCGGACCTTGGGTGACCCAGCCCGAGAGGATGACTCGGCGCGCGGCATCGGCCTCATGCTCGTCGAGAACCGGCTTGGCGACGGGAATCTGCGGGAGGCTCATTCCGCGGCCACCTGTGCAATCGCCTGTTCCTGCCGCCACCAGGCGACAAGATCGCGCAACCCGTTCTCGAGCCGGATGCTCGCCTCGAAACCAAGCAGGGCCTTGGCCTTTCTCAGATCGGCAAGCCTGCGCGTCACGCCGTTGACCGCCCGCGCCGGCACGTGCACGGGCTGCAGCTTGGAGTCCATCACCTTGCCAAGCATCTGCGCCAGCTGGAGAAGACTGACCTCCATGCCGCTCGCCACATTGAAGACTTCGTCCGTGACATCGGTTTTCGCTGCCAGGACATTGGCGCGGGCGATGTCGTGGACATGGACGAAATCCATCGTCTGAGAACCGTCGCCATGGATGACCGGCGGTTGGCCGGCGGCGATGCGTTCCATCCACCGGATGAGAACTTCGGTGTAGGCACCGTGGACATCCATGCGCGGCCCATAGACGTTGAAGTAGCGCAGCGCGACGTAACGCAGCCCGTACATCTCTGCGAAGGACCGCAGAAGCCCTTCGTTGAAGGCCTTCGCGGCGCCGTAGATCGTCCGATTGTTATAGGGGTGGTGATCCTCGGTGGTTGGAAAGCTGTCGGCGAGACCGAGAACCGAAGCGGAAGACGCCGCGACGACTTTCGATACGCGCGCGGCCACGGCGGCCTCAAGGACGTTCAGCGTGCCGCCGGCCAGCACGTTGAAGGCAAGTCGGGGCTCCTCGGCACATTGGGTGATGCGGATCGCCGCCTGGTGGAACACGACATCCACGCCGGCGAACAGCCTTTCCAGCAAGTCGCGATCCTGGATGTCCCCCTCGACGATGTTGAGCCGGCCCGTCGACATCGCCTGGGCCAGGTTTTCGCGCCGCCCGCGCACGAAATTGTCCAGGATGATAATCTCGCGGGGCGCTTCCCTTGCGACGAGGTCGGCTATGTGAGAGCCGATCAGGCCCGCCCCGCCGGTGATCAGAATGCGTTTGTCCTTCATGAAGTTCCCCCTGATTTGCCCCGCATCAGCTCCGTTTCGTCGCGCCAACGCAGGAATTTCGCCGGCACGCCCGCCACCACGGCGAATGGCGGCACGTCCGCCACGACGACCGCGCCGGCGCCGATAATCGCCCCCTTCCCGATGGTGACGCCCGGAAGGATGGTGGCGCCTGTGCCGATATCGGCCCAGTCGCCGACACGCACGGGGCGGATGTCGAGATCGGTCTGGATGATCGGCTTGTCGGCGGGCAAGCCCGTGTGCTCGGATCCGAGGATCTTCGAGCCCGGCCCGAAACCGACGCAGTCCCCGATATCCAGATGTCTGGCGTCGAGAAATACCTGCGGGCCGATCCATGTGTTGTCGCCGATGACGCACAGGCCGTCATACCGGCCCTGGACAATGGCCTGGGCGCCGATGAAGACACCGGCGCCGATGCGGAACGTCTCTGCATGCTTGAACGCGGCGCCCGATCCCACCTGCAATCCTGGGCCGCAGCTTGTGGCCAGGGCGCGCCAGATGACGCGTCGCATGGTTGCATCGATGAAGCCGTCGCCGGCGGCAAATCGCCCGTAGAGATCCACGAGCCCCTGGTTGCCGTAGGCGTCGCGCAACGCATTGGCGAAATCAGGCGCGAAATGCGGATCGGCCGCCGCCGTCCGTCGGCCGTGCACGGCCGGCACGATCCTGCTCAGCGATCCGGCGTTAGCGGGCATGGGCGGCACGCAGCTTGAGCGTGGGCATGGTCGCTTGCCTGATGATCTGGACGACGGACGCCACCTGGTCGGCCGTCAGGTCGGGATGAAGCGGCAGGGACAGAACCTGGCGCGCCGCCTTTTCGGAAACGGGAAAATCACCGGCCCGGTGTCCGAGCTCGGCATGCGCCGGCTGCATGTGGACGGGGATCGGATAGTGCAGGCCGGTCTGGATGCCGGCGGCATCGAGGCTCTGGCGCAAGCCGTCGCGATCCGCGGAGCGGATGGCAAAGATATGATAGACGTGCCGTCCGTCCAGGGGTTCGGACGGAACGTCGACCGTCCCAAGCTCGTCAAGCAATGCGGTGTAGAGACGCGCGTATGCCCGGCGCGCCGCCGTCCATTGATCGAGATGGCGAAGCTTCACCCGCAAGATTGCACCCTGAATGGCATCCATGCGGAAGTTGAAGCCCTTCAGCCTATGATGATAGCGCTGCTCCTGTCCCCAGTCGCGCAGCGTCGCGACCGTCTGGGCGATGTGCGGATCGCTGGTGACGACGATGCCCCCCTCACCACACGCGCCGAGATTTTTTCCGGGATAGAAGCTGAAGCAGCCCGACTGGCCGATGCTTCCCGCCCGTTGCCCGCGATAGTCGGCGCCATGCGCCTGGCACGCGTCCTCGACGACCTTCAGATCATGCTCGAGCGCGATATCCATGATCGGCGCCATATCGGCCATGCGGCCGTATAGATGGACTGGCAGAATAGCCTTGGTGCGCGGCGTGATCGCGGCCCTGATCCGTTTGGGATCCATTGTCAGGCTGTGCGGATCGACATCGACGAAGACCGGACGCGCGCCGACATAGCAAATCGCAGCCACACTGGCGACGAAGGTGAAGGGAACGGTTATGACCTCGTCGCCCGGGCCCACCCCGGCCGCAAGCAGCGCCAGATGCAACGCGCTGGTTCCGGTGTTCACCGCGATAGCGTGCTTCGTTCCGCAATAGGCCGCGAACTCGCGTTCGAAATTCGCCACCTCCTCGCCCAACACATAATGTCCGGACGCGAGCACGCCGAGCACGGCGTCGTCTATTTCGGTCTTGATCGAAGCGTACTGCGCCTTGAGATCGAGGAAAGGAATCATGCCACCCGCCTGACAGGCTCGAGTTCAACGACGCGGCCGCGCTGGGCAAGCGACAAGGTCGCGGCTTCCAGGATGCGGACAACCCTTAAGCCGGCATGCCCATCCGCCAACGGCGTTTCGGCGTGCTCGACGCAGCGGATGAATTCCTTCAATTCGGTACCGAGCGCTTCGCTCATGTCGAGATGGGGGGCCCACATGTCGCCGCTGCGGTATCCCACCAGCGCCTGGCGCACCGCTTCGCCATTGGCCTGCGAACCGCCATTCAGCGTGATGCCCTTGTCGTAGATCTTTATCTTCTCGCTGGGCTCCAGATCGTCATAGACGATCATCTTGCGGCTGCCGCCGATGAGTGTCCTGCGGACCTTGACCGGGGCCAGCCAGTTGACATGGACGTGGGCGATCAGATTGCTGTCGAAAAGCAGGTTGAGATAGGCGATGTTCTCCGGCTCGCCGGCGATATGGCTCATCCCGGTCGCCGAAACGGCCACCGGGCGCGACGGCAGGACATAGTCCATGATCGAAAGGTCGTGGACGGCAAGGTCCCAGACCACGCTCACATCGTGCTGGAAAAGCCCCAGATTCACGCGGACGGAATCGTAGTAGTAGATCTCGCCGAGACCGCCGTCGACGAGTTCACGCATCTTCCGCACCGCGCCCGTGTGGACGAAGGTGTGGTCGACGGCCAGCACCAGCCGGCGGCGTGCGGCCTCATCGACCATCTTCTGGGCCTCTTCCGAGGAGGCCGCGATCGGCTTCTCGACAAAGACATGCTTGCCCGCCATCAGCGCGCTCATCGCCAGCCTGAAGTGGGTCGTGACCGGGGTCGCGATGGCGACCGCATTTATGCGAGGATCGCGCAGGATCGACTCGTAGTCGTCGGTGATCGACACGCCGGGATAGCGGCCCTGGACGGCGGCAAGCCGATCCTTGTTGACATCGCATACCGCCAACAGCTCGGCGCCGGCGGCCTCTGAGAAATTGCGCACGAGGTTCGGGCCCCAATAGCCGTAGCCTACTACTGCCACGCCGATCATGGCGCTTCTCCCACAACCCGGATGCGCTGTGGCGCGTCCCTCGATCTGCCCACGACGACCGCCGGGACGCCGGCAACTACTGCGAAGGCCGGCACGTCGCGGGTGACCACGGCGCCGGCGCCCACCAAGGCGCCCTCGCCTATGGTCACGCCGGCCAGGATGGTGGCGTTGCTGCCGATCGAGGCGTGCCGCTCCACGACGGTGGGAATGACGGACCAGTCATCGTCGGTCTGAAGTTCGCCTTCATCGGTGACCGCCCGGGGATAGGGATCGTTGGTGAACATGACGCCATGCCCGATGAAGACGCCGTCCTTGAGCGTAACGCCCTCGCAAATGAAGGCATGGCTGGAGATCTTGCAGTTGCCGCCGATGACGGCGTTGCGCTGAATTTCAACGAAGGTGCCGATGCGCGTCCCCTGGCCGATGCTGCAGCCATAGAGATTGACCAGATCCGGATGGTGGATGACCACGTCTTCGGACAGGATGACGGTTGGGGAAATCATCTTGCCTGGGCTCTCCTGTTGCCTCTGGTCCGATCGCGGAACCGGTCGATGCCAATGGAGACACCAGCCCTCCCGCTTCACGTTTTCAGCGGGGTCCCGACCGAAACTCCGTGCCAACGAAATGACCTTTCAGCTGTCGAGTAAATTGAAGAAAACGCGGTATCTCGATCTCCCAAAGGGGTAGCGACCCTGTCGGGATCCGCATGAGCAGCCGCTTTTAGGATGACCTCTCCGACGAGCCCCGGCGCAAGATCAACGCGAGGGCTGGACCCCCCGCAGCAGGGTGGCTTTTGCTGAGCTCAACGCACGCCAGCCAGCGTGTCCAACGGCGCGCTTGCAGGCCAGCTTGGCCCAGGGCCACGTCCTGCCGACATCAGGCGAGACCTCCAGCGCGAACGCGGCGATCGCGTCGGCGGCCTCGAGACTGCCCGCGTTGAATGCCATGCTGGCCCTGCCAACGGCTTGGCGGGCAAGCGAACGCAGCAGCATGCGCCTGAGGCCGGGATCGCCGGCGAGCGGCCGGCCACCCGTGGCGAAGAAGGCCGCGAGGGCCTTCCTGCGTTCCCGAAGGTCCGACAGCATGTTGTCGGCCGCGTAGGCGAGCGACATATTCGCGTCATGCCGGCGATAGACGGCTTGATCGCCGTTGATGAAGCCGACCGCGCCATGGGAAGCCAGCCTGAGCCACATCTCCATATCACCGCTATGGGGAAGCTCCGGCCGATAGCCGCCGACACGTTTCTGTAGCGTCGTTCTCACCACCGCCGTGGGCGTCGGTACGATGTTGCCGGCGCCGCTCCTGCCGGCAAAGTCGGCGCCCGACATGACGATGGTCGGTTCGTCGCGGCTTCCGAGGGGAAAGATCGCTTCGGTCCGATCGCCGGGGTGCAGGATAACGGCGTTGCCGAAGGTGAATCCGATGTCGGGCCTGTCGTCCATGAGCTTGCAGGCGCGACCAAGCGCATGCGGAAGAAGGTAATCATCAGCCGAAAGGAGAAGCAGGTAGTCCGCCGACGCCCACTCGATACCCTCATTGTAGGTGGCTATGTGCCCCCGGTTGACCGCATGCCTCCGAAAAGTGACTCTGCCGTCCCCTCGGGCAAGCGCCTTGCCTACCTCTTCAGTATTGTCCGGCGAAGCATCATCTATAATAAGGATGCGAACATCGGTATTATCTTGCGATAATATGCTTTCAACACACTCGACCAGGAAGTGAGCGTATCTGTAACAAGGCACGATAATATCGACGGAGTGCGCCAACTAACCCTCCCGTGATTGAAAATCGACTGACAAATCGTCGACTACCATTCTTTCGCGATATGTATTACCTGTTCTTTCGACTCTGGCGTTGTCGTCCGACATCACGATCTCATAGATTCGGTACGCCGCCAGGGCACTGTGGCAAGACGCAAGCTCGGAGTGGCTGGTGGACCCCGCGCGATATTCCGTCCTGATCCGTACGTTCAATTCGCACGCGACACTGCCGGCGACGATCGCGTCGCTGACAGCGCAGAGCTGGCCGCCTGGCGGCTATCTGTTCGTGGATTCGGGATCGACCGACGGCACGCTGGACGTCGTGCCGCCAGGATCGACAATCCATCATTATATCGGCCGGGCATTCAGCTATGCGGCTTCCCTGAACCAGGGCATTGCCTATCTCGAAACCGAGTTTGCCCTGATCATCAGTTCGCACACCGTCCTGGAAAACACCGAAGCGATCGCTTACGCGCTGAACCTGCTCACGGAGGATGAAGCGGTCGGCGCGGCTTATTTCTGCTTGGAGGACGAGGGCTGCCTCTCCCACCTGCTTATCGACCGCAAGAACTTCACCGGCTTCAACGGAGTGTGGAACACATGCGCCGTGGTCCGGACGGCATTGCTGAAGAAGCGCGCTTTCCGGCCGGAAGTGTTCTCGGCGGAGGACCAGGAATGGTCGGCGTGGCTCTTCGACGTCGAAGGCAAATCCGTGGCGCGCATTTCCGGCGGCGGCATGGGGTACATGAACCCACGCAAGCACCCGCTGCGGAAGCGTTTGAACGAGAACATCGCCGTCGCGCTGTACGTCAAGCCGGAAATGCTCGGCTTCGCCTATCTCGCACGTGTCGGCTATCGGGTCATCAGGCCTGTTTCGGGACTGAAGGAACGCGTTTTCAACGCGCGCCTGCTCTTCAGCCTCATTTCGTACCGGTTCTTCGAGCCGCGGCTGACGTCTCGCTACTACTAGCGCCCAGCAACTCAGAATAGAGCGCCACGACCTCGGCGCGCTCTCGCTCGACGCGATATTCGGCCCGAATGAAGCGCGATGCCTCCATCCCGCGGTCGCGACACCAATTGCCATCGACACGGTCATTGGCGATGGCGTCCTCGACGGCCCTGACGAACCCGATGATGTCGCCGTTGTCGACCGCCGTGCTGAATTGGGGGAGAAAGAACTCTCGGCCCCCGAAGCCGTGATTGCCGATGACGTAATTGCCGCACGCCATGGCCTCGGCCGCGGGGAGACCGAACCCCTCCTGGTGCGTGAAGGCGAGGAAGATGCGCGTCGTGCGCAGCCGTTCGGCCACCTCCGTGTGGTGGAGGCCATCCAGCGCGATTATCGTCCAGTCATCGAGGATGCCGCGCTGCCGCAACATCTCGATGACTTGCCGCGCATCTTCGCCGCCCCTGCGCGGCATGTAGCCGATTTGACGTGCACGCGCGTGCGCCCCGGGATGAAACAGCTCGCCGTCGATGCCAAGGTGGACGCGCCGCACTTGCCCGGAACCAAACGCCAGCTGCAGCATCTCCTGATTGTGCCGCGAAACACTCACAACACCGGCAAGCCCGGAACCAGCCGCGTAATGCCGCGAGGCGCTTAGCCCGGCGCGTTTCCAGGTGAGGTGGCTGTTCTGGTTGAAGATGACGTATCTCGTCGACTGCGGCACCCGCTCAAGCAGGTCGACATCCACTTCCGAAACGACCAGCAGGTCGCCCTGCCTGATCCGGGCCTGGCGGCAGTTGGTGATCCGCGTCTCGTGCTCGAACCAGTCACATCGAAAGCCTTGTCGCCGGTGAAGGACATAGGCGTCCATGCCTGCAGCGTTGAGGATGTCGACATGACGGTAGATCACGCGGATGCCTCCCGAAGGCGCCGGATGATCAGGAGTGAGGAAGTAAATGGTCGGCCGCTCGCTGTGTTCTTCGGCGACCGGAATGGCCATCCGCCCACGGCTGTAGCGATCGCCGAGCCCGGCCAGGCTTCGGTAAAGCGTCCGTGCCATGCCCTCCGCCGCCATCGAGATCATCCTAGCGTCAGTCTCCGCTTGTCCCGTCGCTTCGAGTGGTCGAACGATATCCGTATTTTCGCCGGGCCGACAACGCCGCCGCCATACACCAAAGTGATTAGTCGCCCGGCTGTCTCGATTGCGGTAGCCCTGAGACCGGAACGTGCAAATCTCCGGACGGGATCGGGCGGCGGGCATGCGGGTGAACAATGCACGAGCGATGAGGATCGACGGGTTCGCCCTGAAAAGCAGCGCGGCGGCTGCTGCCGCCATCGGGGCGAACAGGAGACCGGCGCGTGCTCGGGGCCGTTCGGGCAGCGAAGAGGTCAAAACGGAAAGCTCCGGGGCCAAGCGGCTTCGGCTGCCGGTGACCCTCTTCCTCGTCTCGCTGCTCATTCCGTGGATCATTACCGTCGGGCCGATGCGGATGTCGGCCTATCGCTTCGTCCTGCTCATCTGGCTGTTTCCGTGCCTGGCCATGTGGCTGAGCGGAAAGGCCGGAAGGATACGGCTGTCGGACATCTCGCTGCTGCTGTACTGCTCGTGGTGCTTCCTCGCCATCTCGATGATCCATGGCTTTGGTTACGCGGTGCAGCCATCGGGCATGATTTTTATCGAGACGATGGGCGCCTACCTGTTCGCCCGCTGCTACATCCGCGACGCGGAAGACTTCCACGCGATGGTGCTCCTGGTCTTCAAGCTGGTGGCGTTCATGCTGCCCTTCGCCGTGGTGGAAGCGGTGACCGGGCGTAATTGGCTGCTGCTCGCCTTCTCGTCGATCAACCCTACCTTTCCCGACAATTACCTGGAGCCGCGCTGGGGCCTGCGCCGTGTCCAGAGTGTGTTCGAACACCCCATTCTGTTCGGCGTCGTCTGCGCCAGTGCGCTGGCGCCTGTCCATCTGGTGCTCGGATACGGGGCGACATTCGCGGAACGCTGGCCGCGAACCATCGTGATCGCCGCGACCGCCATGCTGTCGCTGTCGGCGGGACCGATGACCGCGCTCAGCTGCCAAGCCATGCTGCTTGGCTGGAACTGGCTGCTGCGAAGCGTGCCCAGCCGTTGGGGCATACTGTGCGGCCTTATCACCCTGCAGGCGTTGACGATCGAGTTGCTCTCCAACCGGGCGGTCCCCGTCGTCTTCATGTCGTACTTCTCGTTCGACGAGTCTTCGGCCTATATGCGCGTCCTGATCTGGCGCTACGGTTCTGCCTCGGTCCTCAACCATCCCCTCTTCGGCATTGGATTCAACCCGTGGAACCGGCCTGACTGGATGACCACCAGCATCGACATGTACTGGATCGTCGATTCGATACGGCACGGCCTGCCGGCGGGCCTCCTGCTGCTGGTCACGTTCTTCTCCATCTATCTGCCAGTGGCGTTCAGATCGGGGCTGGGCGAAAAAAGCTCGGTCTACAAGACGGCTTACCTCATCACGATGACTGGCTTTTTCCTGGTTGGCTGGACCGTCTATTTCTGGAACGCGACCTATGTCGTCTTCATCTTCCTGCTCGGCAGTGGCGTCTGGCTGCTTGATGTCGAGCGCGAGACCGGCAGGTCCGGCCGTGTGACGGCAAAGGCGTCTGAGCCCGCGCGAGACGACGTGAAGACGGTGCCGGAGGATGATCTTGTGGGCATCGCGCGGCGCGCCGGCCGCCGAACCGCACGCAAGGGGAAAGATTTGGATACGTCCAATTACCGAACGCCCTAAATCTTTTAGCCTCCCGTCAGTGGATGGCCCGCACCGGCGTGCTCGGATAGCCTTCCCTCCATTCGCAACAGCGGACGTGTTCCCTGCGGTGCGATCGAGGGGTTCCATCCATGACTGCGATTTCGTTGTCCCGCCCATTTGTCGACGACGTCGCCGCCGCCAGCAATGTGACGGTGACGGTCGCCAGAACCCTCGACCAGGTCGAGGCCCTGCGTGCGGCATGGACCAGTTTGCCGATCACCGACATCGATTCGGACATCGACTACTTCATGACCGTGGTGCGACACGCGACGCAGGTCGTCAGCCCTTATGTGGTGCACATTCGCCGCGACGACGGGGCCGATCTGATGGCGGTAGCCCGGCTCGAAAACCTGCCGGTGCCGTTTCGTTTCGGCTACCATGTTTTCGGGAGCGCCACCCTGCGCGCGATCGTGGTGACATTCGGTGGCGTCCTCGGCGCGAAATCGCCGAATGACGAGGCCCTCGTTTTGAAGTGCCTGATGTCGGCGCTGGACAGCGGCGAAGCAAGCCTGTTGCTCATGCGCAACGTCGATGCCCGGAGCACGCTGCACGCTGCAACGGTCGCCGCCGTCGGATGGGCTCGACGCACGCACGCGCAGCCATCGTCCCCACGCTGGATTTCATCAATACCCGACTCGCTTGAACGCTTCCTCGAAACCCGGTCGGCCAAGACCCGCCAGACCTTGCGTCGCCAAGATCGGCAGTTGGCGGCAAAGTACGGAGACAGGTTGCGGCTGCATCTATGGGATCGCCCCGAGGATATCAGCGACATCTGCCGCAACATCGAAAACGTCGCCGCCAAGACCTATCAGCGGGGACTAGGCGTCGGCTTCACAGGCGATCCGATGCAGGTGGCGCTGATCGAAATGGGCCTGAAGCAGGGATGGCATCGCACGTGGATGCTGTTCCTTGACGAGCGCCCCATCGCGTTCTGGAACGGTTTTGCCTATGCCGGAACATTCGCCATCGGCACACCGGGCTTCGATCCCGAATATACAGGCGACTCGGTAGGCCGGTTCACGATGATGCGCATGGTGGAGGATCTGTGCGCCGATCCCGAGATCACCCAGCTCGACTTCGGCCATGGCGATGCCGAGTACAAATCGGCCTTCGGCCGGCAAGCGATGATCGAAACGGACGAACTGCTGGCCGCGCGTCGCCCTTGGCCGATGCTGGTGGTGTTCGCGGTCTCGGCGTTGTCGTTCGCCAACGGCCAGGCCCGGCGCTTCGTCGAGAATTCGAAATGGGGCCGCCGGCTGAAAGCCGCCTGGCGGCAGCGGCTGGCCAAGGCCGACTGACATGCTGAAAATTCTGCTCATCGCGCCGACCTGCAATGGCGAAGATGTCGGCGAGGCGTGGGTGGCCCATCAATGGGCTCGCCGGCTAGGAGAGCGGCACCAGGTCACCCTTCTCACCTACCACAAGAGAGGCGCGCGTCCCGCCGCGGAACAATTGAGGGGATTGCGCGTAGTCGAATGGAAGGAGCCGCCATTGCTTGGCCGCGCCGAGCGACTGAACAGCATGCTCAAGCCGGGCTACATTCCATTCTATGTTCATGCCCGACGCTGGATACGCAAGGCGTTGGCGGAGGGTGAACGCTTCGATATCGCGCATCAGCCGGCGCCGGTTGCCATGCGCTACCCATCGCCTGTGGCGGGCCTGGGTATTCCCTTCGTGATCGGTCCCGTCGGCGGCGGACTGGCCACGCCGGCGGGTCTTCACGCCGATGAAGGACGCCAGCCCTGGTTCATGGCGTTGCGCGGATTGGACCGCTATCGCCGGATGTGGGATCCGATGCTGCGCCAGACCTACCTTGGCGCCGCCTGCGTGCTCGGCATCGCGGATTATGTCAGGGAGCAGCTTGCCGAGATCCCGCTGCGCCGTTTCGAGGTCATGAGCGAGACAGGATTGGACGCGGTCCCCTCACCCATCGACCGCTCCGGCAGGTTGGCGCCGCTCCGCCTGCTCTACGTTGGACGGCTTGTCCGCACGAAGGGTGCGCGCGACATCCTGCGCGCCTTGGCGCTGCTGCCTGAACTGGCCGTGACGCTCGACATTGTCGGCGAAGGTCCGGATCGAGCTGAGTGCGAGGCATTGATCGCGGCCCATGGCCTTGCTGACCGGGCGATCCTGCATGGTTGGCGCTCGAAGGCCGAGGTCGCCGAATTCTACCGACGCGCCGATGTCTTCGTCTTCCCGAGCTACCGGGAACCCGGCGGAAACGTCGCGCTGGAGGCAATGGGCTTCTCGCTGCCGCTCATCGTGGTCGACCGGGGCGGGCCCGGCAGCGCCACGTCGGCGGCTTGCGCGATCAAGCTTTCCATCAGCACGCCCGAGGCGCTGGCCTCTGACCTGGCCACGGCCATTCGCAGGCTTGCCGGCGATCCACGCCTTCGCCAGGAGATGGGCGCCGCCGCGCACGACCATGTCACCAAGACCGCCCTATGGTCGGCGAAGCTGGACCGCATGGACGCGATCTACGGGCAAATCGTGAGGGAAACCGCCGAATCCGGGGTCAAGGTCCACGAAGCGGCGTGAATGCGGCGCGCAACGCAGCCCGGTGTCCGGGCCCAAGCGGAGCCCTCATCATTTCGCCGACGATGATGCTCAGCCGGAACAGGGCGGTGGAAACGAAGCCGTGATGCCTGCGAAAATAGCGGATCCTGTTGGTCGTCATCAGGGCCGAAAGATAGGGATTGTCGTGATACTCCCCGCCGATATGCACGGCGCGGGCGCCGGGGACATAAGTTACTTTCAGGCCGCCGCGGCGAACGCGCTCGAGATAGTCGGTCTCTTCGCTGTAGAGGAAAAAGGATTCGTCCCACTCTCCCACTGAAAGGCGCGCGCGGGCCGATATCGCAAGGATCGCGCCCGTCGCCCACTCGGCCGTACCGCCGCGGGCGTAGAGCTGCGGATCGTCGACGATCTCCCCCGCCCCCAGCCTGGCTGCCAGACTCGTTCCAAGCAGGGCATCCGACCAGGCGGTCTTCATCGAAGGCTCGCGGCGCAGCGAGCGGGCTACGTCGCCGGACTCGGCAATGATCTGCGGCACGGCGACGCCGACCGACGGGTCGGCGAGCCTTAGGCTCAGGGCGCGCGCGGCGCCGGGCTGAAGCCGTATATCGGGATTGAGGATCAGCAGATTCGACCGCGGCCCAACGCATCTCGCTGCCGCATTGATGGCGGCGGCGTATCCCGCATTGCGGCCCATGCTGATGACTTTTGGCTTGACGGGATGCGCCAGCGCGAGGTCCACGGACTGATCGTGCGAGTCGTTGTCGACCACGAAGACTTCGACGGTGTCGATGCCGGCGCACCCGTCCGGCAGTGAATCCAGCAGGCCCGGCAGCACGCCGGCGCTGTTGTAGGTGACGATGATCAGCGCCAGCGGCGCGCAGACGCCCAATGCCATCAGGTCCGGAGAATTCATGCCGTCTGATCCCCAATGTCCTCGGTGCAGGGAAGGCTCCGAAATTCCCCCGCCCGACCAAGTGGCGAAAGACTGTCTTTCGTTTGCGGGTTAGTCCTATCGGCGTAGCCCGCACCCATGCCGGAAGCCTCACTACCGGTCGGGTAAGCCTTTCAGGTCAATGGAATATCGCCGGGGATTCCCCGTATCGTTTGGGCTGGCCGGATGCACATCCAGTCGTTCGAAACGGCCGCTTGCGGTCTTCCCGTGTCCACGGGTCTTGTCCGGGTGCGGTTAGCAGGAGAGAGCTTTTGACAGCTGGCGCCTATTCACGGGCCGAACGCCCACACCATACGTATCACCAGATACCGCTCAACCGACTGGACGCGCTTGGCGCCGTTTCGCCGGCGGCGCGAGCGCGTACGGAGCAGTTCATCGGGCTGGCCAAGAAGGGCCTGCCGCAAATGTACAGGAACGGCGTGTTTGTCCACACCGTTCGCGGTGCAAGGACGCCGCAGGGCATCATCATCCGGCCGGAAGGCAACAGCCTACGCTATGCGATCAACGTCGCCATGGGGCTTTCTTTGATCGGCCTGGATGAACAGCGGGCAATCCTCGGCGGCGCAACGGCCGCCGATCTTGTGCGGATCACCGCGACCCGCGCGGAGTTTTCCGATGATCCGGGGGCCGTCGCGCTGGCGGCCTGGACAGCCGCCGAATCCGCGGGCATCTACACAGCCTCGCTCTTCAACAAAATGACCGCGTTGCTGGCCTCGGGTCAGTCCGTCGCCACCGTGGATTGTTCCTGGATGCTGCTAGCTGGGCTGGCGGCGCGGCGGCTGGGCGACACGGCGGAATTTATCGCCATGGCGCGCCGCAAGCTGATCGAGGGGCAAGGTGAATCGGGCCTGTTTCCTCACAGATTGCCGGCGTCTTCGAACGGACGACTGCGGGCCCATATCGGCTGCTTCGCCGACCAGGTCTATTCGACCCAGGGGCTGGCGCGCCTCTCCGTCGCGCAGGACGACCCCGCCGCGCTGGCGGCCGCCGAAGCCTGCGCCGCGCGCATTTGCGCGCTGCAGGGCCCGGCCGGGCAATGGTGGTGGCACTACGACGTCCGCAATGGCAGCGTCGTCGAAGGCTATCCGGTCTACAGCGTTCACCAGCACGCCATGGCACCCATGGCCCTGCTCGACCTCCGGGAGGCCGGCGGCACGGACCACATGGACGCGCTTGTCAGCGGTCTGAGCTGGCTCGACCTTCATCCCGAGGTGACGACGCCCCTCGTCTGCGACGAGCACGGCGTCATCTGGCGCAAGGTCGCCCGCCGTGAATCCATGAAGGCGGTCCGTGCGATCTCGGCGGTCACAACAGCCCTGAAACCGGGAATGCGGCTGCCTGGCCTGGACATGGTCTTTCCAACCAGCGAGGTGGATTTCGAGTGTCGGCCCTACGAGTTGGGCTGGTTGCTCTACGCCTGGCTCTCGGGGGGCACAGTCGAGCGTCACCGCGGCCCGCTTCCGGCGGGCGGAGTCACGCCAGCGCGAGGAGTGTCAGCATGAGTGCGAGCCGGCAATTGCTCTTCGGCGTCTACCTCGACGCCATGACGATGGAGGACGTCGTCGCCCGCTGCCGCGCGGCACTTGCGAGCCGCAGCCGAATCCTGCTGGGCGTGCTCAACGCCGCCAAGGTCGTCAAGATGCGCAAGGACCCCTTGCTGCGCAACTCATTGATGGAGTGTGACCTGCTGCTGGCCGACGGACAGTCGGTGGTTTGGGCGAGCCGGTTGCTTCGGCGGCCCCTGCCGGAGCGGATCGCCGGGATCGATGTGTTCGACCGCCTTCTGGCGCTCGCCCATCGCGAGGGCCGCTCCATCTACCTGCTCGGTGCCCACGCCACAGTGCTCAAGAGGCTTGAAGAGCGTCTGCGGCGGCGGTTTCCAGGACTGCGCATCGCCGGCAGCCATCACGGCTATTTCGAGACGTCCGAAAGCGCCCGGATCGCCGCGGAAATCCGTCAATCCGGGGCCGACATGCTGTTTCTCGGCATCACGTCGCCAAAAAAGGAAATATTCCTCGGCACATTTGGCCGATCCCTCGACGTGCCCATCCTGCACGGGGTGGGCGGTTCCTTCGACATCATGGCCGGCCTTACAAAACGGGCCCCACCGCGCTGGCAGCAATGGGGAATGGAATGGGCCTACAGGCTGTTGCAGGAGCCGCGCCGCCTGTTGTGGCGCTACGCGGCCACCAACACCGCCTTCATCCTGCTGACGGCGCGCGAGCTCATTGCGCCGGCGCGCGCCTTCGAGCCGCCCAGGGGGCTCCACACCGGCAGTCCGCTCGGGAGCGTCCGGCGCTAGAGACAAGCGGGCGGCGGCGCGGAAACTCCGACGCCGCCGGCACCGCTGTTCAATCGTATCACTGGAGTACCGGGCCGGCGGGAGGTCCCACCACTCCGGCACATCGGCAAAATGGGGCTTGGGCATTCATGAACGGACCATTCAGCGGTAAACTCGCCATACTCGGCATGGGCTATATAGGCCTGCCGACCGCGGTCGCCCTGGCGACGCGCGGGGTCGAGGTCATCGGTGTCGACATCAACCGCGACGTGGTCGCCGCGATATCGCGCGGCGAAGTGCCGTTCGTCGAACCGGACCTCGCAATCAGCGTCAGCGGCGCGGTGGCGATGGGGCGGCTGACGGCGACGACCGAGACACCGGAGGCCGATGCCTACATCATCGCCGTTCCAACGCCTTTCAACGACGATCGCACCGCCGATCTTTCGTTCGTGCAGGCCGCGGCCGAGCAGATCGCACCGAAGTTGCGGTCCGGCAACATCGTGGTGCTTGAATCGACCTCGCCGCCGGGCACCACGGAGAAGGTCGCGCAATGGATCGGCGCGATCAGGTCGGACCTGCGGATGCCGCGCGACGTGGAACCAAACCCGGACATATTCGTCGCGCACTGCCCGGAACGGGTGCTGCCCGGCCGTATCATGATCGAGATGATCACCAATGACCGCGTCGTCGGCGGACTGACTCCGCGCTGCGCCGAGCACGCGGCTTCGATCTATCGTGTCTTCGCGCAGGGCGAGATTCTGCTGACGGACGCGGCTAGCGCTGAAATGGCGAAGCTCGTGGAAAACGCCTATCGCGACGTGAACATCGCTTTCGCCAATGAGCTGTCGCTCATCTGCGAGTCGCTTCATATCGATGTCTGGGAAGTGATCCGGCTGGCCAACCGCCATCCGCGCGTGAACATCCTCAGCCCCGGTCCCGGCGTCGGCGGACACTGCATTCCGGTGGACCCGTGGTTCATCGTCTCGGCCGCGCCGCTGCTGTCGCCCCTTATCCGCACGGCGCGCGAAGTGAATGACCGCAGGCCCCATCATGTCGCGGAGCAGGTGGTGTCCAAGGCCCAGCGTTTCCGGTCGCCGACGATCGTGTGCCTGGGGCTGACGTTCAAGGCAAATGTGGACGACATCCGGGAAAGCCCCGCCATCGAAGTCGTCGGGTTGATCGCCAAGGCCCTGCCCGACGTCGATGTCCTGGTCTGCGATCCCTATGTCGACCGCGTGCCGCCTCTGCTGTCAGGCTACGCCAATATCCGGCTGGCCAATGCGCATGAGGCCGTCGAGGGCGCCGACATCGTGGTGCTGCTCGTCGAGCACGAGCCGTACAAATCGATGCGCCACACTCGCCTAGGCGGCAAAGTCTCTTATGACACGCGCGGCGTCTGGCGCTGAAATCTTGGCGCGGCCGGCCTGGCCGCCATCGAACTCCGCCGCCAGCTTGCCGACCCCGAAGAAGTGCTCGATGGCTTTCACCGAGCGCCAGGCCGCACGGCCATCGCCATAGGGATTTACCGCACAGGCCATGGCGTCATACGCCACTTGATCCGAGAGCAGGGTCGTCACCTCCTTGACGATCCTGTCCTCGTCCGTTCCCACCAGCCTGACGGTGCCGGCGGCCACCGCTTCGGGCCGCTCCGTCGTGTCGCGAAGAACCAGGACCGGCTTGCCGAAGGTCGGCGCCTCCTCCTGCACGCCACCGCTGTCGGTCAGCACGATCGTGCAGTCATGCATCGAACGGACAAAATCGCTGTAGTCGAGCGGCGCGGTGACAAGGACATTGTCATGGCCGGCGAGCGGCGGCAGCAGAACGTCGCGTACGGCCGGATTGAGGTGCGCCGGCAGCAGGAACACGATGTGCGGGAATGCCTGGGCGAGACGGGCGATGGCGCGCCCCGTGCGGGCCATCGGCTCGCCCCAGGATTCGCGACGATGCGCGGTGATCAGCACGCTCGGCCGGCCGCGGATCTTTCCGATGTCGGGATTGTTTGGCGCAATGTCGCGGGCGACAACCTCAAGCAAGGCGTCGATGACGGAGTTCCCGGTAACGGCGATCGACTGTTCGGAAACGCCGTCGAGGAGCAGGTTTGCCTTCGACCCGGCCGTTGGTGCCAGATGGATGGAGGCCAGCTTCGTCGTCAATCTCCGGTTGGCCTCCTCCGGGAACGGATTGTAGGGGTCGCCGGTCCTCAATCCCGCCTCCAGATGAACCACGGGGATCTTGCGGTAGAAGGCGGCGAGCGCCGCGGCAAAACAGGTCGTCGTATCCCCTTGGACGAGCACCGCGTCCGGCTCCTCCAGGCCGATGACGTTGCAAACGCCGGCGAGGACCCGGGTGGTGATATCCTCGAGGCGCTGGCGCTCGGTTATGATGTCGAGATCGTGCGATGGCTTTATTCCAAACAGGGAATTGACCTGGTCGAGCATGGCGCGGTGCTGTCCGGTGACCGCGACCACGGGGCGCAGGTGGGCCGATCGGCCGATTTCGGCAACGAGCGGCGCCATCTTGATGGCTTCGGGCCGGGTGCCGTACACAACCAGTATCTTGCGCATGTCGATATCCCTTCAGAAGGTCGCCGGAACCCGGCGTGCCTTGCCTCAAAGACTATTCGTCGGGTTCCGCCGACGCGGTGGGCGAGGATAGTTTGCGGTCCGCGATGACTTGGCGGATGAGGTCCGCGTCGACGGCGGTGCGATCGTCCGCAAAGGCATAGACCAGTGCATAATCGCAGATCTGGTTGATGAGGCGGGGCAAGCCTCGGCTGGCTGACGACACCAGCTCGCAGGCGGCCGGAGAGAATATCTCCTGCTCCGCACCAACGATCTTCAGACGATGCGCGATGTATTTTCCGACCGCTTCCATGGGCATTCCGGTGAGGTGGAAGCGGGCCGAAATCCGCTGGGCGAACTGCTGCATCGCCGGGCGGTCCACCAGACGGTTGAGTTCGGGCTGCCCGGTCAGGACGATCTGCAGAAGCTCGTCGTTCTCGCTGTTCAGATTGGACAGGCAGCGCAATTCCTCAAGCATGCTGACAGACAGGTTCTGCGCCTCGTCGAAGATGAGGACGGTGTGGCGCCCTCTTGCCTTTTCGGCACGCAGGAGCGCCTCGAACTGCGCAAAGCAGTTCACGTAGGGCATCCTGCCTTCGATGGGCTGGCGCAGGGACAACAGGGCCCAGTGCAGCAGGCTGCCCCGTCCGGCCTGGGCGTTCGATACCAGGCCGATACGAAGGTCCGAGGCGGCGGTATGCAGAAGATGGCGAACGAGGGTCGTTTTTCCGGCGCCAACTTCGCCCGTGATCAGAATGATCGGCGCAAAGGTCGCCAATCCATATTCGAGCATCGCGTAGGCCCTTGCATGGATAGCGGACCAGAACACGAAGTTTGGATCCGGGAGCAGGCTGAAAGGTCGCCCGTGCAGGCCGAAATGCCTGGAATAGATCAGCAGCTTGCTCATTCCGAGCGGTCCACCGTTCTCGTCCACAAAGCCGGCGCCGGCTGCCGCGGGCTTCTCCGGGCCGACTATTTGCTGATCGTGCACAGTGGGTGCTCCCGCATTCAGTAGCCGTACTTCTCGGGCGCGTATCGGCATTTGTTCAAGACGACGCCGAGCACGTTTGTCCTCTGGGACAGCTCGCGTTCGCACAAATCGGCCTCGGCCCGCGTCGTCTGTTCGGCGGCGACGACGAGGATCGCGCAGTCGACATTCGGCAGGAAGGCCGTGACATTGTCGTTGACGAGCATTGGCGGCATGTCGAAGATGACGACATCCGGCATGAGCTTCTGCTTGAGGCTTCTCAAGGCGTTCCCCGCGACCGGACTCTGGAGCAGCTCGGCAGCGTGGCTGACGGGCCGTCCATTGGCGGCGATGGCGATGTTTTCGCCGTAGCGCCGAAAGGCGTCCTCGATGCCGATGCGTTCGTTCAGGAAGTCTTCCAACGCGGCCGGATTGCGGGCACCGAGGAGCCTGCCGATCTGGGGCCGCTGCAGGTCCATGTCGACAAGGACGGTTCGGCAGTCTTTCTGGTTGGCGAGGCTGAACGCCAAATTGAGGCTGACTAGGGTCTTGCCGCACTGTGGCGTCGGTGAGGTGACGACAATCGACGTCCATTTGTTTTGGCGCAGGAGTTGGAGAACCCTCGTGCGCAACATGTCGAAGGCAATATGCGAAGGATCCGTCCGGTTGACGGTCACGACGCGACTTCTGTCCAGCATGTCGGGGTCGGGCGTGCATTTCGGCAATGCCGCCCAACGTGCGCCCCTGGGCGCGGGTGGGGGAAGCGCCGTGGCCTGATCTTCGGCGATGGATTGCGGGCCGAATTCCTCACGAGCCTTGCGGAGCGCCGTCTGAATCCGGCCGATGCCGCTGTCCGGCTTCATTGCGTCGGAAATGCCGGCAAATGGTTCCTTTTCGAAGATCATTTCAGGCCGCCCTCTGACTGACCGGGGCCGCACCCGTGAGATTTCCGCGTGAACGTTGCTCGGCCTCGTTCCAGCCTTGAGTGTGGATGGGGATGTAGGCGATGGTGGCGAGCGGTTCAGTGTTCAACAAGGCAGCAAGCTCGGACGGACGCCGTATCGTCTTGTTCAACAGTTCAAGCAGCAGCACAAAGCCGAAGCTCGCGCCGATGCCCGCCGCGAGACCCGCGCCGGCGATGCGACGGCGATTGGGACTGTAGGGTTTCTCCGGCGCGACCGCCGGCTCGACCACCGAAAGCCGTCCCCCCTTGGAACGCAGTTCGATCTGCTCCCCGGTCGACGCCTGGGCCAGCATGGCGGTGGCGTTATTATATTGGGCCTGGATGTTGGCGCGGTTGCGCTCGAGCGAGTTCAGAATGGTCTCGTTGCTCGGCGTCGCGGCAATGGTCTTTGCCAGATCCTGCAGGGTCCTGGTGATCGACGCTTTCTCCTGGGTTATAAAACGCAGCCTTTCGTCGATATCCGACAGCTGAAAGTCGAGTTCCGTCGGGCCAGCCTTGCCAGTGGAGGAAGCGGCCGCATGGGAGGCGTTCAAGCCCTTGCGCAACGTCTCGATACGGGCGCGCAACATCACGATGTTCGGGCTCGTCTCCTGGAAAACGGTGAGCTGATCCGCAAGTGCCCTGTTCATATCCTGGAGCATCTGCTGCTCCGGGCTCACGGGACCGGCCGTGACGATGTTGCCCGTATTCTTGAACATCTCCACCAGGTTGGAGCGCCGGCTCCGCAAGGCCGCTTCTTCGCGCTCCAGTTGGGACAGCCTCTCCTGCTGGCTGCTTTGCTGGGCGCGCCGGAAGTCGAGGCTGTCGGGGAGGGCTTCCTTGTTGGCGGTCTTGAACTTGAGGATGTCAGCCTCGAGGGCCGTCAGTTCCGTGCCCAGTCGCTTGGTCTCCTGATCGAAAAACTGCATGGTATCGCCGGCCTTGCCCGTGCGCAGGCTGATGTTCTTGCTCAGGATCGAATCGACGAGGTCATTGACGACCCTGGCCGCCAGTTCCGCGTTCCTCGCTTCGAAGGAGACGTTGAAGATGGTGGCCCCTCCGCCATCGCGTGGGGAATTGAGTTCGACCTGCTCGAAGCTGACGCGGGATCGCATGTCGTCGGCGATATCGGCGACGGACAGGTTGTCGCCGGCTCCCTCATAGACGTGCTGGCGGTCCGCCAAGGCGGCCAGGCTGTCCGTCGTCACGATTTCATGTTCGATGATCTCGAACTGCTGGACGGCACTGATCGGCACGGTGGACCGAGCCATCTCGGCGGGAATTTGCGGGGCCTCGACCAGTATCTTGGCGGTGGCCCGGTAAAGAGGCGGCAGGATGAACGCGACAGCAATGCCGCCGGCTGTAAATACAAAGATGATCGCCACAATCCATGGCAGCCTCCTCAGAAGCAGGGAGAGGTAGAAACGAATATCCAGATCGCCCATTGATGCCCCTTTGCTCGATGCATTCGCGCATTTTCGAATACCGGCCCCGGCGGCGATAGACAGTCTATGGAGGTTGTTCCGGCTGCCCCGTCGCCAATGGCGTTCATCCATATGGGGGCGCGGCATCAGCCCTAGGCATTAAGGCTTCCCCTGGATGCGGTCGTTTGCGCCGACAGCCGGCGCGAGACGGGCGGGACTCTCGATGCCATGCTCGGTCGCGAACCGGGCGATGGCGCTATGAAGGGTATCGAGCAGGGTCGCTTCAGCTTGCAGGAACTCGATGCGACGCAGCGACCTTTCCATCGCTTCCGTCAGGCTCTCGACCTGGCTGGAGGCGGCTTCTCCGCCGCCATTTTCGAGCGCTTCCATCGAGAAGGCGGCGCTGTCAGATGCCGCACGGTAGCGGCCCTGCAGCCCAGTGCATTCCCTGCCGATCTGCGCGCTCAGATCCGACAATGTTTCTGAAAGCCGCCGCAGGCGCGCGGTGTCGGTTTCCCGGTCGCGGGCAGCGCCACGAAGCCTGAAGCCGAGAAATGCCATGTTGTAACCTCCGCCGGCCAAGCACGGTCGATTCAAGATCCAACCCTTCCCGGCCGAGATCAGACGGCGACCGCCCTCGGTGACGGAACCGCGCGGGCCGTCCCTGCCCCCGGAGCCTTGCCAAGCATGGAATCGCCCAGCCAGAGCGCCAGTTTCATAAGCGTGAAGGTCGGGTTGGCGCTGCCAGCCGTTGGAAAGACCGACGCGCTGAGCGCGAGGAGATTGGGAACCTCGTGGCAGCGAAGGTCCGGACCAACGACGGAGTCCTCGGCACTCGTGCCCATCCGGGTCGATCCCGACGGATGAGCACAGGCTTCGGCCCGGTCGATGACCCGCGATGCCGCAGCGTTTCCTGCTCCTGTCCACGCCAGAGGGCAGATCCGGTCGAAGCCGGCGCGCGTCCAATAGGCACGGATACGAGCGATGGCCGACTGAAAGGCCCTCTCCTCGGCTTCGGTCGGGCCCCACTCGAACAGCGCCTTGGGCATTCCGAACCTGTCGCGCGTCTCGCTCAACCGGATCCTGTTTTGCCAGTGCGGCAACTGCTCGACGCACACCAGGAGCTTCAGTTCCACCGTCGAGGGAATGTAAAGCTGTGCGCCCACGAGGCGCCACCAGGCCGCCCGTGTCACCAGGCCAAGGTTTCTCGACACCCGCCAGACGTCGCCGGCACTGACCTGGCCGCGCTGCAGGCCTTGGGCAATGCGCTTGACGTCGGCGAGCGGACTTTCGGCGATGTCCATCGCGATATAGCCAAAGGCGCTTGCAACGGCATCCTCGCGTTGCGCCGCTTTCGACAGTTCCAGGTGCAGATCGCGGCGAACGGAGTTCACGAACCTGTAACCGAAGAGCCTGTTCGTGGCGCTTGGTTCGCCGCGGCCTATCGTTGCGATCTCGGCCTTGAGATGGTCCTGAAAGTAACGGCCGAGAACCCTGCAGCGGCGGAATGCCTGTTGGCCGGACATGGAATCCAGCAGCAACAACAGGCGGGTCGTCTCGATTGTGCCGGCGGCGATGACGAAATCATCAGCCCGAACGGTCAGGGTCTTGCCGTTCAGGCTTAGGGCCCGCAAGGCAAGCAGGCGTCCGGCCGACCTGTCCAGCTCGAAATCGCAAACCGTAGCGCCCAGCCAGATCTCCAGGCCCGGCAGGTTCTTCAACTCATCGGCCAGGACGGTCGCGACATTGCATTGCTTGAAGGTCGGACACTTGGCCCACCGGGGAGTCAAGGTGGCGTCGTCCCTCGGGAAGGCGGCGCCGGTGGCACTCTGTCGGCCCGGAAGATGCTCATATGAATCATGCCCCGTGTTGAAGATGGTCTCGATCTCACTCTCATAGGCATCGAGCTTCGCCGTCTGGAATGGCCAGGCTGGCTGCGAAATATATGACCGGGCTCCGGATTCGTGCGCGCTGACCGGAATCATCCTGCCTCCCCAGCGGGTCGAGGACCCACCGAGGCCGCGATAGCGGCCCGTCAGCGCCCTGGAGTACCGGGCCGACGGATCGTCGATTTCGTTCAATCGGTGGATCTCTTCGTCGAAGACCTCATTTCCGCTTTCGATGACGACAACCTTGCGCCCGCCTCGAGCGATCCGGCGAGCAAGGAGAAGCCCACAGATTCCCGCACCAACAACGCATATCGCAGATTCGATCTGATGATCGTCTGTTTCAATATTATTCAGATTTCGCAGCGTCATTTTGAATCCCCTCAATTCATGCGAAGTCATTTGTTACTTGCATTTTCAAATTAACTGTTTACTATATACTTGTTTATGCGATATTGAAACTCGCTCTAATTGGACGATATCCATCAACTAATCGATGAGGGTTAGCATGTCTCCGCATCCTCGCCTGAGCATCATCATTCCCCACCTGAACGAGCCCGACATGCTGGCTCGATGCCTGCGCTCGCTGAACGCCCAGCGATCGTCGGGAATCCCGTTCGAAATCATCGTTGTCGACAATGGCTCGAACGAAATGCCGCATTCCGTGTGTCAGGTGATTCCGGACGTGACGTTGGACAGGGAGGTTGTCCCGGGGCCGGGGCCGGCCAGAAATCGCGGCGCCGCGATCGCGAAGGCCGACCTGCTTGCCTTCATCGACGCGGACTGCGTGGCTGCGCCCGGATGGGTAAGTGCCATTACGAGCTTCCTGGACAGCCATCCTGACGTGGCATTTCTGGGCGGCGACATCGGAATCCTGCCTGCCGATCCGGCAAGGCTCACCGCCATCGAGGCGTATGAATGCATCTTCAGTTATCGCAACAGGCTTTATGTCGAACAGCACGGGTTCGCCGCGACCGGAAACATGGCGGTTCGGGCCGATGTCTTCCGTGCCGTGGGGCCGTTCGGCGGCATCTCGACCATGGAGGACACTGAATGGGGCCAGCGGGCCACCAGCCAGGGTTACCAGGTCGCCTTTGCCGACGAGGCAAAGGTGCTGACCCCTTCCTGCAAGTCGTTCCCGGAACTGAAGCGGCGCTGGGACAGGCACATTTCCCATGAATTCAGAAAGGTTGGTCGTCATCCCGCCGGCATCCTTTCGTGGCTCCTGGGAACTGCCATGGTGGCAGCTTCCCCGCCGATCTCGGCATTTGCGATCTTTCGATCGAGACGTCTCGTGGGCTTCCGGTCCCACTGCCTGGCATGCATCTGCCTGACCCGGGTCCGCCTCTACCGCGCCCAGCGCATGCTCAGCCTGGCCTTCCATGACAATACCGCGGCGGTGGTTGGGTCATGGAATAGGGAAAAGTCCTGACCCGACATCGCCCATCCGAGGTAGGCGAGCGACATCAAGGGCGTAGCTGCCGCCGCCGGGCGCGACATCACCGGTCTTGCGAGCACTCAAGCGCAAGCTGGCGTAGGCCGACATCGACGGCGGCATCGATATTCTTGGCATCGGCAGCGCCATTCGGATAGCGAGACTACGACCCTGGACGTAGGTGTCATCGCCATTCTCCCGAATATTCTGCAATAATATTGATACAGTACGATGTAGTGCGTGGATAATACTGCGTTAAACTAACCTACCACTAGCTGTCTAGATCAAATTGTTTATGTATTAATTATCGAAATTACCGCATAGATTCACTTCTAAAAGAATAGACGGAAAAAACGACCTTAAAAATCTAGATTTATGCTTCTGACTGTCTGTCGGAACAGGTCGCGCTCGTCGAGAATCAGGGGGAATTTATGCTGGATGATTTTCCCAGAACGTATCCGCTTGCCCTCCCCATCGAACTATCGCCGTCCGATCACAAGCCATGGTCCAGGCAGATTTACTTCCAGGCAAAACGCGCCATCGATTGGACAGCTGTCCTGGCTGCGGCCCCGCTGGTCTTGCCAGTGGTTGGGATCCTTGCGGTTCTCGTGCGGCGTGACGGGGGGAAGGCCTTTTACCGGCAGGAACGCGTCGGCAGGAACGGCAAGATCTTCAGCCTGTGGAAATTGCGCTCGATGGTGCCCGATGCGGACAAGCTGCTCGAGCAGCACCTCAGGGAAAACCCGGCCGCGCGGCAGGAATGGAACGCCAATCAGAAACTCCGGAACGACCCGCGCATCACCAAATTGGGCTGGTATCTGCGCAAGTATTCGATCGACGAGCTGCCGCAGCTGTTCAACGTGCTGCGCGGCGACATGAGCCTTGTCGGGCCGCGGCCCATGTGCCCGGACCAGCAGCCCTATTATCCTGGCACGGCCTATTTCAAATTGCGGCCCGGCCTGACAGGTCTCTGGCAGATCAGCGATCGGAATGGCTGCACATTCGCGGAACGGGCCATGCACGACACGCGCTATGCCCGCATGATCTCTTTCGCGACGGACATGCAGATCCTTGTGCGCACGGCCAGCGTGGTCGTCCGTGGAACTGGCCTCTAAGCAAGTCCAGGAAAGCGTGTGCGGTTTTCCCGGGAAAAGCCTCTACGGCTCTCTTGGGAAAAGCGCATCGCGCTTTCCCTTGGGAACTGCGTCAACGAAAGAGTTGGAACAGGTCGCCGTTTTCCGTGAAACGCGAGCTAGTTTAAGGGCGCGCACAAGACGTCAGCGGAAACCCGACGCGATCATTGAAACGGTCTCGCCATAATCCTAAGCTGCACGGCGCCGCGCACGGATGCGGGGCGCCGTGGAGGGCATTGGCCGCGCGCTACCCGTTCAGGGGCGCACCGAAACGCCCCTTGCCGTCGAAGCTCTCGGGAAACATGTCGTTGATCTTGAAGGCCACCTCGGTCCTGTTTGTGGCTTTCAATTTCTTCATGATGTTGCGGATGTGCACCTTGACCGTGCTTTCCCGAAGATGGAGTTCATAGGCGATGATCTTGTTGGCCTTTCCCCGTCTCAGGGCCTGGACGACTTCGGCCTGGCGCAATGTGAACATTCCCGCCATGGGCTGTGACGCCTCGCCGCCGGATTCGAGAAACTTGCGCATCGCCAGCACGCTGCTCGCCGGCACGAAAACGCCGCCGGCAAGCGCGAGGCCGATGGCCTCGACGCAGACGCCGACATTGACCGATGAGGGTATGTAGCCCCGCGCTCCGCATTCGAGCGCGGTCAGTATCTGTGGCAACTCGTCGGAATCGGCAAGCACGATGACCGGCGTACCCTGGAACTCCGCCGTGATCGAGCGCAGTTCCTGCGCCACGGCGGAGTCGGCCAATTTCCCGCCGCCGATGTTAAAGAGAATGGCCGATGTCGATGGATTAGGGCCGCGCTTTGATTTCCAATCCTGTATCGACCCGAAGGCCTGTACTTCGAGCGCGGCGTCCTGAGCGGTGATGCTTCTGACAAAGCATTCCCGACTAAGCGCTCGCGGGTCGATCATCACGACGGTGCGAATGGTCACATCAGACAGCGCGTCGATGCTTGCAGTGTTTGGAGGAAAGATTGGCTCTAGGCTTCGATCGTGTCCGTTTATCACACTCATGGAACCACCCCTTGCAGATCTGGGCGTTTAGCGCCCTTCATGCGCTCGTCCCCATTTCAGGGGGCCCCCCACAACGTTCGGGCCAGCAGAGCGTGGTTGAAATATGCGCACGGGATTCAATCGGTGTAACTAATTTAGGTTAACCATCTATAAGCAGGCAATCATAAACATTAAGCCAATGTATTTACACCTCCACCGGTCTCTCGCGCGTGATGTCGCCTTGAATAGGATCGTGAGATTCGCGCCCAACGCTCACCTTGAACGACCCATTTCAGGTTCCGCCATTTACCTGCAATGAAGGGTCTCGGCTAAGCATATGAGCCTTTCGGATAATACTCATCATTACAATGGCGAGCCGCTTCTGTCCGGGATCTCGAGGGCTCTACCAATGCGACCTCGCACCGCCCTGCGATCGGCTCCGGCCGAGCCACCCCAAGGGACAGTTTGGCCGGCCGTGAAGCCTCGAGGAAGCTTCGTGATCGCTTGGTGTGCCTCGCCAATCAGGGCTAATCCGCCGCCCTCGTGGGGCCTGAGGTTGGCATTCGCCGCTCTCTTGGCGGCGATCGACTGGCAGCGGACCAAATTCTGCAATTTCGTGAGTGGACTTCAAGGCAGCCTGGTGCTGCTGGATTTCTTCCGGCCAAAACCTGGACGAGCGTTTCGCGCACGGTAAAAGCAGAGATTGCTATGACCCGGCCCCCGATCATGCGTGTCTAGCTACAAGCCAGGCGCGTCCACCGGCAGTCAAGGTTCCGAACACAAATATACCTCTTTTGCACTATGAACTATTGACTGATATGAATTTGCCAGACTCAGTTTAAGATAAATAGAGATCGAGGGTCGAAGCAATCACGGAAAGCGTGTATTGAAAGCAGAAAAAAATCCATCCTTCCAAGCAGATGCCCTTTCCCACAAGCTTGGCGCCTTTCTTGATGTAGGGTCTCAAGAAAAGACCATGCTCGAGTTGCTGCAGGGCCCTCAAAGCTTCATCGGTGCAGGCAAGGAAGTCGTCTACGAAGGTCAGAACAATCACGCGGCCTACGTCCTGCGCAAAGGATGGGTCTGTTCGTACAAGCGACTGCGCGATGGCGGGCGGCAGATCGTCGACATCCAGATTCCGGGTGATTTCCTGGGGCTCAGCAGCTTGCTTTTGCGCACCTCGGATCAGGGATTCATATCTCTTACCGAGATCGAACTCGCCAAGATCAATACGAACAGACTGCAGGAGGTTCTCCAGACCACGCCACGACTGGCTGCAGCCCTGTTGTGGGCGGTCTCGCGAGACCAGGCCATCGTCGTGGAGCATCTGGTAAACATCGGCAGGCGCGATACCATGGCCCGCACCGCCCACTTCCTCCTGGAACTTCACGCGCGCTTGAGCCTCGTAGGCCTGGGGACTGTCGATGGGTATCATTGCCCTTTGCCGCAGAGCGTCCTGGCCGACGCGCTCGGTGTTACGGCCATTCACCTCAACCGCGTCCTTCGCCAGCTCCGGGAGGACAATCTCGTGATTTTCAGGGACAGCGCGATAACATTCCTGGACAGGGAACGGCTCGCCAGGTTTGCGGGTTTCGATCTTACCTATCTCGATCACAAGGCATCATTGACCGATTGATCGAACCTACATGGCACCTTCCGGATTTTCTAAGGTCGCGGTCCAATTGAATGTATCGACCCGTGCGGATTGCTAGCCGGTTGGGCAGTATTCGGCATCGCCGGCAGTATAGCCTCCCCTTTAGGATGAAGTGTGACACCGGAGTGCCAAGTCGGGCGTCTTCAACCTGCGGTCTACATTTCGGTACCGCTTACCGTTCTCCGGGGGTTTGTCATGAACGTCAGCCGATTCACACAACCGGTGTCGATCTTCGTTGGACTTGGCTTTGCACGAGAGGTCGAAACCGTCGGGCAAGCTTTCGAGATGTTGAACGAATGGACCGGTTCCAGGGGACCGGCCTATGCCACCGCGCTCGGTGTGTGTCGCAAAGTCCTTGAGGATGGGGGCGACATAGAAACCGCCCGCCTTGCCTTCGAGACGTTCGCGACTTCCCGCGGCATCCTGGCGCCCGACGCGCTTGTTCTTGCCGCGCGACAGGCAGCCGATGAGTGGCTGACCGGTTAGAGAGGGACACGTTTCATCAATCCGTCCTTGGCGACCCAACGCGGCCTTGCCAGCGATCAAGCCGCCACGCGGTGAAGTTTGCCCACCGTCCACCATCGCCATGGGCTTTTGCCGATGGCGGCGGGTATGCTCTTCGTGTGATCTCGGAAAAGGATGCACTGGATCTCGGAGGCATTCTTGTCGTCGCCACGTTGCCCGATGCTCGGCGCCGCTGGAACGGGTTTCCCGCCCCTGCGTTGTCGGGTCATGCCAGGACTATCGTTCCGAGGCAGGCGGAGGCGGGCAATGACAGATGTGGCGTTCGAGACCCCGGCCAGAGTGCGGCTGCGTGAAGGCGGCAAGATCCAACAGGTCGCTTCGGCGCAGGACGCATCGATCCTGCTCCACAGCGCGGACTGGCCAGTTGATCGAATACAGCTACACAATGCTGCCAGCGAAGCCGCGGACGAAGCGCTGGGCGGCCGTGGGGCGGCGAAGGATGCTTTCAATGCGTTCGTAATCGCGGCCACGGAGGTGGACATTCTCGTGGAGGCTTCATCCGGAGAGAACCGCAAGACCAGCCGGGTCTTTTTCGAGAGCAGCGTCCGCACTAAGCCTCATGGCGGCAGTTCGGTGCGGGACGTCGACACGGTCGACGGCGCCTGCGAAATCCTGATCGACTGGCCACACGCCAAACGCGGCCCCTATTATCAATCCGCCCGTGAAGTGGTCCAGGCGGCGCTAGGCGGCACCGCCACTCCGCATCAAGCCAGGGAGGCTTTTGTCGCCCTGGCGGACCATACGGGCGTCATGATCGATCGCGGCGCTGAATAGGTCTCGCCAGATGGCTTCGATTGCGGAACGGGGCCAACAGCCGACCGGAGAACATCCGTCCCTGATCGACGGCGAGGCGGCCCAGCGCAAGGCGTCCACCACGGAAGACAGCGGGGCCATACTCAGGTCGGAGCAGGGAGAGCGAGGCCGCGATGCGGCCTGGCCCTCACAAATACCCGCGCTCGGCTGGAAGGACATCTTCTGGCGGCTATGGGAGGAGTTCAACAAGGACCGGGTTCTGCTGGTGGCGGCCGGGGCTACATTCTACCTGCTGCTTGCCCTGTTTCCTGCTCTGGCGGCGTTCATCTCGATTTATGGTTTTGTCGCGGATCCCATCACTGTTGCGGACCATGTCGCTTCTCTCAGCGGATTGCTCCCATCGGGCGGGTTGGATCTCATTCGCGACCAGTTGCTGGCGCTGGCCAGACAGAAATCCGGCGCTCTCGGGACCGGCTTCTTCATCGGGCTTGGCATCGCGCTGTGGAGCGCCAACAGCGGAATGAAGGCGCTTTTCGATGCTATGAACATCGCCTACGAGGAGAGTGAAAAGCGCAGCTTCATCACTCTCAACCTGATGTCGATCCTGTTCACCGTCGGCGCCTTGCTGATCGGGATGGTCCTGTTGCTGACGGTGGGCGTCGTGCCTGCGCTGCTGCGCTATTTCTATCTCGACGCGTGGACGGAAACGCTGGTCGCCGTGTCTCGATGGCCCATCCTCGTGGGCGCGATGCTGACGGGCATTTCGCTGCTCTACCGGTTCGGGCCGAGCCGGGAGCGGGCCAAGTGGCGGTGGCTGAGCTGGGGAACGCTCATCGCGACGGGCGCGTGGATCACAGCTTCGTGGCTGTTCTCGTTCTACCTGCAGCACTTCGCCAACTACAACGTCACCTATGGATCGCTTGGCGCCGTAGTCGGTTTGATGATGTGGACATGGATTTCCGTCATCATCCTGATCGCCGGGGCCGCAATCAATGCCGAAATGGAACATCAAACCGCCGTCGACTCGACCACCGGTCCGGCGAAGCCCATGGGCAAACGCGGCGCTGTCGTGGCCGACACGCTTGGCAAGACGGCGGACTGACTATCCCGCAGAAAAACTGACTGGCGCCGCTGCTTGTGATCAAGCAGAGGAACAATTCAAACGCAGTGTCGTTTGCCCTGACCGGAAACAGGATGAACATGATGGTCGCGCCGCGTGCTGCCTGGAAGGGCTTCTTGAAGGTTGGTTCCGTGACCTGCGGCGTGAAGGTGATAGGCGCCACCAGCGAAGCCTCCAAGATCCATTTCAAGATCTTGAATCGCAAGGACGGTCTTCCCGTCAAAAGTGTCTATGCCGACGAAGAGACGGGAGAGCCGGTCGACGCGGAAGACCAGGTAAAGGGTTTCGAAGTCGAGAAGGACGAATTCCTGCAGATCGATCCCGATGACATCAAGGCGCTGAAGCTCACCTCGGATCATACGCTGGAAGTCGGTGAGTTCGTCGACATCGACCAGATCGACACCCGCTATCTGGAAAAGCCCTACTATCTGATCCCGGCCGATGGCGCCGCGAGCGAGGCTTACGGAGTGATCCGTGACGCGATGAAGAACAAGGGCGTCGCCGCGAGGTCGTGCATCGTGCTTTATCAGCGTGGCCGGGAAGTCCTGATCCAGCCCTATGGCAAGGGCATGGTGATGACGGAGCTGCGAACCCACAATGAAATGGTCCCCGAGAATAGCGTGTTCGACGGCTTGAAGAAGCAGGACTATGACCCCGAACTGCTGGAAATCGCGGGTATGCTGATCGACAAGAAGGTGACGACTTTCGATCCCTCCAAGTTCGAGGATACCTATGAAGACGCGCTGATTGCGATGATCGATGCAAAGCGCAAAGGCAAGAAACCGCCAAAGCAGGCGCCGAAGCCAAAGGAGAACGTCATCGACCTGGCCGAGGTGCTGAAGAAGAGCCTCAAGCAGGAAGGTCTGGGGACTCCCAAGAAGGCTGAGCCGTCAAAGCGCAAGACGGCTTAAGTCCGCATCCCGCACCGATGGAGAATTCTTGAATCGCCTCACTCCGCAGCAATGCCGCGCGGCAAGGGCCTGCTGGATTGGTCACAGGCCAGGCTGGCGGCCAGAGCAGGCTTGAGCGAGGGGGCGGTACGCTATTTCGAGAAGGGAAAGCGTATTCCGGTGGACGATAAGCTTGTCGCGATGCGATCGGCTCTTGACCTGGCTGGTATCGGCTTTCTCGGCGATGGCGAGACCGACCATAGCGGGCTGGATAGCGAAGCCGGAATTATTCAGAACAACGACATGTAGGCCGTCGCGACATCAACCTTTCGCGGCTTACTGCTGGTCATTGTAGGGTTCTTTGGTTTTTCCAACCATCTTCGCCAATTCCGTGAATGGCGGGATGTCCGTTTCCCCCTGCGCATTGTTTGCAATCCGGAGAAGCCGGATCGGGAAGCAGATGGCGTCACGATTGGCCGGCGACATGTCTTCGAAGGTCCGCTCGTCGCCCGTTACGGAGGCTTCCACCCTTCGCAGAGCCGTATCGATGTCGTCGATCGAAAGCAGCCCTCGATGGACAAGCAAATTGTTGATGGATGCAACCGCCATCATGAGGCCCTCGAGCTGAAGATTGGCGACGTTCATGGCCGGCCGCCTTTCTTTTCGCCGCCAGGCTTCGACTGGCCTGCCGGGTTCTGCCCATCCGCCTGATGCGTCTTGTCGTCCACCTCATCCGTCGGGCGCGTCAGTCCGATCCCACCCTTTGGCTTTTTGTTGCCAGCCGCGTCCTGGGAAAAGGCGTCGGACGGGTCGGTCCCAGTCCTGGCCGGGTACTTTGTTGCGCCGGTTTCACGATGGTTTTCGTCGCCAGGCATTTTGTGTTTCTCCAATGATGACCGATAACATGTCCAACAGCCGCGAGTTCCGCATCACATGGAACATTCCTGATGGCGCTTCGTTGGCCACCAGACCAAAGGAGACCACTACAATGGCTACGATCAAAAACCCCGATGACGGAATCGCAAGAGAGCCGGAGGCGGCCGGCGCCAAAATCGAGCGCAAGGAATCTGGCTCGATCGATGACGCCCCGGGGCCGGCCAGCCCCAAGACGGCGGGCGCCGCGCCAGAAGACAAACGTCCTCTCTCGGACCCTTTCACGGCGAGGCAAAGCGATGCGCGGCCGATGGCCGGCAAGACGCCTCGCCCGACCGACGAATCCGGAGAATGATCATGCCTCCCAAACCAGAGCCCACCGAAGACCCACCGGCGGATGCGCCAACCTGGACACCGGATGTGCGCGAGCCCGACCCCGATCTTCTGCCAGACGAACTGCCTAACCCCAATCCCGACGAGAACCGTGATCCAGTAAAACACGGTGCGCTATCATAGCAGGAGCCGTGAAGCAGACAGCGGGGTCCTTATCACGCGCGTTAGAGAGGCGCGAGGTAGACGCCCCGTCCTTGCCGCTGCCCATTTTCGCGTGGCCAGATGGACAACAATCCGCCGCACCGACCGGTGCGGCGGATTGCATCGGACATCACGATGTCGATTAGCGACGGGAAATGAGCAGGCACAGCTGCCGCAGATCGCTGTCGTAGCTGCCCGAGTTGCTGAGCACGTCGACGCAGCGCTTCTTCATCCGCGCGACCTGGCTGTCCGACATCTCGGCAACGACACCGGGCACGCTCGGCTGGGCCGGATTGCTCGGATTGCTGGGATTCGCGGGATTGCTTGGATTGGTTCCAACACCAACGCCAACCCCGACGCCGGCGGTGCCGCCGACAGTGGCTCCAACCCCGGCGTTCACGCCATTGGTGCCGCCGACATTCGCGCCCACGCCAGCGTTGACGCCGTTGGCGCCTCCGACCGAGGCTCCGACACCGGCGCTGGCGCCATTAGTACCACCGACATTGGCACCCGCGCCCGCATTGACGCCACCACCCCCGCCAATCGAAGCGCCGGCTCCCGCATTAACGCCACCGCCGCCGCCAACCGAGGCGCCCGCGCCAGCGCTCACACCGCCGCCACCGCCAACCGAGGCGCCAGCGCCCACTCCGGCCGCGCCGACCGGAGCCGCCAAGGCTGTTACGAACACACCGCAGGCCAAGGCCTTGGCAAAGTTCTTGAAGAAGGAATTCATGATACTCTCCTGTAGGTTGCCTTAACAGTCGTCCGTGACTGTGGAGGTCCAACGTGCGATTCTCGCCGAGGCACCATCGCCGGCAATTTTCATTGGGAAGTTGGCTTTCGCCCCCTCAACAAAACAGAGTCAATTTGAGCGAATTCGCCTCGGCGCAAGGGCGTCACCGCCAACGGTTGCGCACCTGTTCGGGCACTGCCTGCAACCGCCTGTTCTTTGACACCACCCGCAATGGCAAGCGGCTATATTGCGACAGCAGGACCTGCGGCAATCGCATCCATGCCGCGCGCTACCGCGTCCGGAGTGCAGAGCGGCTACAATTGGAAAGCTGAACTCCGCCCGAACTTCAGCGACAATCGCCGATGCAAAGCACTCCCGCCTCAAGTCACAGCCGGTCTGCCGCGGCAAGTGATCACAATCATTTCGCGGCCGGCAAGGTGGCGATCACTGAAAAGGTGACCCGGCACGACTAAAGCCTTTGCGTATAGACAGGCACACGTCACCCGATTCATTATTGCTGCGAAGATGATTCGTTTCCGCCGCGTCTGTCAGACAGAATGATTGGAGTTTCGTCTATGGCGAGACCTAGATCAGTTCCTGTTTGGTCCCGAGACCGGTTGGCGATGGCGGCATTCCTGGGTTGCCTGGAATTTGCTCCCCTGCACGCATGGGCGCAGGACGCCGGTCCCCATCCGTTTCGGATGATCGCCTCGGATGTCGATGACCATTCGTCATCAGGCACTTCACCATTTGTGATCACCTCCGAGGACGTTGCGCCCAATCTCGCCGTTGCAGGCCGGGTGACGACCTATGAAGGAACCGACTCCGCCGGCGAAGCCGCGATCACCAACAATCAGGACGAGTCGGTAGAATTTCTCGACCAGAGCACCGCCGCGCAAGCCACGATCATCAACAATTCGGGCGGCAGCGCGCTTTTTTCCGACCAGTCCACGGCCGGAAGTGCGTTCATGACCAACAATGCCGGGAGTTCCATCCGGTTCACGGGACAAGCGACCGCCGACGGCTCCAACATCACCAACAACGAGAACGGCACGATTTCCTTCGACGACCACGCCGTCGGCGGCAACGCCGCGATCGCCAACAACGGCACCATCCTGTTTCAGGACGACGCCAACGCAGAGCAGGCAAACATCGTCAGCAATGGCGGCGCCTCGATTGCGTTTTCGGGCAACGCCTCGGCCGGTACGGCGCAGATCGCCAATAACGGCTCGCTCGATTTCACGGGACAATCGAGCGCCGGCCAGAGCCTGATCACCAACAATGAGAGCGGGGCGACCACATTCGCCGGCAACAGCACCGCCGCCATCGCCGCCATCACCAACAATGGCGCGCTCACCTTCACGGATGAAGCCACGGGCGGTTCATCAAGCATCATCAACAATCAATCCGGCCTGGTTCTCTTCTCCGGCAACGCCGATGCCGGCTCGGCCTTCATCGCCAACAGCGGCGAACTCGATTTCGCCGGTACCGCCTCCGCCGGAGCGGCGGAAATCGCCAACAACGCCAGCGGTGTCCTGACGCTCTCCGGTTCCGCCACGCTCGGAGACGCATCGCTCAACAATGCAGGGCTGGCCGAGTTTTCCGACAACGCATCGGCCGGTGCCGGCACGATCGTCACCGGGCCAACCGGACGAACGATCTTTCGCGACAAGAGTTCGGGCGGCACGGCGGCGCTTGAGACAAACCTCGGAGGGGTTGTCGATTTCTCCGGCGTGACCGATGGACAGATCGAAATCGGCTCGATCCAGGGTCCAGGAACCTACTATCTCGGCGGCGTTGCCGTCGCCGTCGGAGGAAACAACCGTTCGACGACCGTCGACGGCGCGCTTGTCGACGGCGGATCATCCGGCGGTTCGGGCGGTTCGCTGATCAAGACCGGCACCGGTACGCTGACGCTTTCGGGCGCGAACACATATACCGGGGCAACCGATATTCGTGGCGGCGCGCTGCAGGCGGGGGCCGCGGGATCCTTTTCGGCGCGATCCGCCTTCACCATCGCGGACGGCGCCCTGCTCGACATGGCCGGCTTCAACCAGACGATCGGCTCGCTGGCGGGAACCGGCTCCGTCGATCTGGCCACCGCGACGCTGACGACCGGGGGAAATGGGGGCGATACCGTCTTCGCCGGCAAGATCGGTGGCACCGGAGGCCTTGTCAAAACCGGTTCGGGCTCAATGGAACTAGCCGGCGTCAACAGCTATTCCGGCCTGACGGAAATCATGCAGGTATCGCTGATCGTT